>DCWO01000073.1 GCA_002328865.1 Dehalococcoidia bacterium UBA2160
AGCCGAAGGATCTGGTTGAATGCGACAATTGCCTCCCTGCGGGGCCCCAGATGCTTCGCCTGCGGTCTCAGCATGACAATCTGCAAAACGACCGTTACTGTTCAATGCATTGTACGCCCTGCGGACATAACGTTGCTCAGGGCGAACGGAGTAGTGAGCTCTCCATGTTGGCGATGCGTCGGAACCTGGCGAATCACAGTGCCACTCAAGCACACACGACTCGATTTGTGTAATGAACTTGCGATTCAGGACGCCAGCCCTTCTGTCGATCCGCGCTGGTGACGTCACTACATGCGAGTGTGCTGGCCGGCCAGTCCATAGCCCGCATGAAACGAAGGGTCAAGCGGAGGATTGCTCGGCGAGAGACCTGGCCCGCGCAACGTCTTCAGGGGTGTCGATCTCAATCCATCTCAGGTCGTGAACCCGTTCGCACCCCATTGATACGGTGTTGCAGAGGCGATGGATTGCGTCTTCATACCCGACACCGTCGCCTTGCTCTTCGACGAGTCGCTTTACGGCGCCCTGGAATTTCCGACTGCCGTCGCCGTCCATCTTCATGAGCCCTATCCACTCCCCGTGGATATCGAACGCGCCGTCCATACCGCGGCCGACAGCCACGACACGACCATTGTCGATGCCCATCATGATCTCTTCCCCAGTGTTCACCGAAGACGAATCGACCAGCATAGCGTTGGGGTCCGACGACTTCATGAGCCGGCGCATAAGCGGCGGCTCGAAATAGACGTCGCCGTCCATCAAAAGGGTGTCGCCGTTAATATCGAAGTTTTCGTATGCAGCCAGGAGGGACAAGGCGCTGCCTTTTTCGTACTCAGGGTTCGTCGTGAAGCTGACGGCGCCTCCAAAGGCGTGCTCTTGCACGTGCCGTTTGATGAGATCACCCCTGTATCCAATGACAATCCCGACTTCCGTGACGCCGGTCTCCGGCTCGGACAGCGCATCCAGGTAGTTGTGGATTAGGGACCGTCCGCCGAATTCCAGAAGGCACTTCGGGTCGACGGTGTAGTCGCGCAATCGGCGTCCGACTCCTGCCGCCAGGATGATCGCCATCATTTTGCCAGCACTCTTCCCAGCGCGTTCAGGAACCCTCGGATGTCGTCTTCAGTCATCACTCCCACGGTTCCCAGGCGGAACATCTTCTCCTGGAAGGGACCCTGAGCATTGTAGATGAGATACCCCTGGTCCTTCAGCGGATCGTGAAGACTCGCGTACGTGAAGCCTTCCGGCATGCGGATCGACGTCATGGTGTTGGAGTACCAGTCGCGAGGAAGGAGCAGCTCCAAACCAAGCTCGGCAAGCCCGTCCCGCAGAACCGTGGCTATGCGTTCATAGTGGGCTATCCGATTTTCGACGCCCTCTTCCAGCAACTCCTCAAGGGCCACTCGCAACGCTGCGAAGACTTGGACAGCCGGGGTGAACGGCGTCTCCCCTTTTTCCTCTTGCTCCAGGTGCGAGACAAGGTCTGTAACGAAGGCGGTTTGGCGCCGGCCTTGCATTACCTCGGCCAACTGCTCGTTGACGACGACGAATCCCGCGCCCGGCACCCCGCGAATACATTTGTTGGCCGAGCCCATGATCAAATCGACGCCCCAGCCGGTCATGTCGAGCTCCTCGCCGCACACGCTGCTGACCGCATCAACCATGACCCACTTGTTGTGCCGCTTCCCGATGGCCGCGATCTCTTTCAAAGGGTTCAGGACGCCGGTCGTCGTCTCGTGGTGAATCAGATAGACCGTGTCGGCGTCAGTGGTGCGGCATTTGGCGTCGATCGCGTCGAGGTCTAGTTGACCGGTCCAACCGAAGTTCATGGTCTCGTGCGGGAGATCGAAAATCGAGGCGACTTTCGCCGCCCTTTCCCCGTAGGAGCCGTTGGCGAGTATTAAGATGCCCTTCGTCACACCTTTCATGGCCGTCAACGAACTCTCGATGCCGGTCGTTCCGGACCCTGTCAGGACCGCGCACCTGTACCCGGACGACACGCCACATGCCTCGAGCAACATGGCTCGAACGTCTCGGAGAATGGCGCGGAACTCCGTGTCCCGGTGGCCGATATCCGGCAGCGTCATCGCGGCGCGGACGCTCTCGGTGATGTTGGCGGGACCTGGCGAAAGTATGAGCACGCGATCAGTTCTCCTTCAGCACGGAAGACTCGAACCGGTCTCGGATCTCTATAGGGGAGTGGGAAACCCGTCCAATGCCTTCGACAGGAGCGATGCCGGACTTCACGACGACCAAGTAGGGGCCGTCATCGCCGGCATACTCAGCTATGGCGCCTTCCAGACTTTCGATGTCGTCCACCCGGACCACCTGTCGGTAGCCGGCGCTTCGGCCGATCTCGGCCAGGTCGACTTGAGAACTGATCGACGGTTGGGCCCCGGTCGATTCATATGCCTCGTTGTCAAGAATTATATGAACCAGGTTGGCCGGACGCTCGGTGGCGATGAGAGGCAGCGTGCCGAGGCTCATCAGAGCGCTTCCGTCACCCTCGAGCACGTACACTTTTTGCTCAGGCGAGAGCATCGCCAAACCCAGCCCGAAAGACGAAAGCAGTCCCATGGACCCGATCATGTAGAAATTCGCCGGCCGGTCGTGTGCCGTGAACACCTCGCGCGAGATCATGCCCACGTTGCTCAAAACCAGGTCGGTGGAATCCACGCGCTCAAGGATTCTTACTATGGCTTGGTATCGGTCGATCATTCAATCACCCCGGGGGGGGCCAGCAACGCCCCTGGCGTCGAGCGATCGTCCATGGCCGCCAGCAATCGATCGAGTGCGGACTCCAAGTTGTCCGGTTCGAGCGTTTCATGGGGCACGTCTAGCAGGTCGAAGAACTCTGCGGACTTTTCACCCATGATCCAGTGCTCGGGCGCGTCGTTGGGCGGTCCGCCGTAACCTCGCCAACCGACGATGAGCAGCACCGGTATCTTGTACATCAGGCTGAAGGACGTCAGCGGGTTTACGACGTTGCCTATCCCCGAATTCTGCATAATCACGCCAGCCCGTCGCCCTGCAAAGTAAGCGGCGCTGGCCACACCCAGGGCTACGTCCTCGCGCACCGCCGGAACATAGCGAATGTCAGGGTCCGCTGCCATGGCGTTGTACGCGGTGCGAAAAGTGGAGTCAGGCACGCCCGAGAAGAACGTGATGCCGCGACCTTTCAGAGCGTCCCAAAACGTATGGGCGTCCATAGAGCCTCCATATACTCAACTTCGGATTTGCCGATTTTGCTTACGACGTACTTTAGTCTGCAACTAGGACGGCGGGCGCCATAGGCAGCATCTCGCTCTCAGCGACTGCGATGTCATGTTGATTGTGTATCTCCAGCCAGCCTTTGTGGATCTCAAGGCCGTGGACGGTGACGTCTCTGTTTATCAGCTCCTGCAACAGGTCCGTAACGGATGCCATGTTGAACGACCCAGCCTCGTGGAACGCTCCCCGCGCAGTCTGCTGGCAGTCTTTGTATGCGTCCAACAAAGTCTTGGCACCTTGCTCTGAGAAGTAGGCTATGCCGACGAACTCGTAATCCGCCACTTCCCTATCGATGTCCTTGCCGAGGCGGGAGATCTCCGTCAGCGCCGCCGGCTGAAGGCTCCGATGGTGGACCTCGCGCCTGTTCGCGCTTATGGCAAGATCGAGTCGCTTGTCAATTTCGTGCATGTGATACTGGTAGGAACCGTCCATCGCCAGAACGATGTCCTCTCCCGTGTCAACAAGCTTCTGAACAATCTCATGGTCGAACAGGATGTCGGAGTAGATGAGGACAAATCCCCGCTGCATGTGCTGCTCGGCCTGAAAGAGTGAGTACAGGTCGAAGGTTTCCTCATACCTCGGATTCTCGCACAAGGTGATCTCCTCATCCGCGTACCGAGTGCCGAACTGCTGCCCTTCGTGGCCTCGGACCACCACGATCTTGTTTATGCCAGTCCTGCGGACAGCTTCCAACTGATAATCCAGTATGTGCCGGCCGGCAACCTGAATCAGAGATTTAGGCGTGTCCGGGAATGCAGGGTCTCTGCCGGCCGCGGGAATAATGACGCTCAGCCGTTGCACCAGTGACGCCTTCCAGTCTCGCTCGGTGACCAGATCGAACCCGACCGTCGCGAATATCTCGGCCGTGGACGTGATGAATGGGTCGGCTTCCATGCTCCGGTCGCTCTCCAGAATCTGCTGCGCCACCTCTTTCATGGCTCTGTGCGATGCTCGTAGCATGTGGTTGGCGTGAATGACGATATTGAAACCGGCGGCGGCCAGCTCGGTGTCCGAGATGGAGTTGTACGTCGTCGGAACGCTTACCAGAACTGGGCGCTTCCCCAGCCTGCGACAGAGGGGTCCGTACGCTTCCGCGAAGGCAAGAATCTCCTCCGGATCTCGTTTGCTGGAGTGAATCATGATCCCGTCGGCGCCGGCGATGATGTACTGCTCGGCCCTGTCCAGCGCATCCTGGAGCCCAACGCCCGCGATGAGGCTCTCCAGGCGAGCGATTACCAGGAAGTCGTCGGACAACCTGACCTCTCTGCCTGCCTGGATCTTACTGGCGAACACCTCGGGGTCTTCCAACGACTGGCTCGCTGAAGCGTCCAGGCTGTTGCGTTTGGGGTACACCTTGTCTTCGATGATGACGGCAGACACCCCAAGTCGCTCCAGGTGTCTGACCAAATATCGGAACTGAGCGGGATCGCCTCCCGTGTCCCCGTCGACGATGATTGGTTTGCTTGTTACGTTGAGGATCTCGTCTATCGTGTGTATGCGTGAGTCGTTGCCCACGATGGAGGCGTCGGGATATCCTTTGGTGGCCGAGTCGGTGAGGCTGCTCTCCCAGAAGCCGTCGTACTCGAGAGTGGACCCATCCCGTTCAACCGTGGCGTTCTCAGCGATGATCCCGCTCAAACCGCTGTGGGTCTCCAGTATGCGCACGAATCCTTTGTCGTTGATGCACTCCATGAGCGCCCGAAGCCTTCGCCCCGGCGTGACTTTCGTTTCAATTACCATGACCTGTTCACTTCCTTTCGGTCCAGGGACGGCATCATGATGATTCACCGTGACCTGGTCTACTACACCATCCTCACCCGCAACAGGCGCGTACAAATCCGTGGGGTTGGGAATCTCCGAAATGTCGTTCAATGCGTCGCCACGACGTACACGCTCGAAAATGATCTCCGGCCCTCTGCCGGAAATATCGTGGGTCGACGGCTGAACGGAGGGAGGACTTAGAGCTAATGTATCACGTATGCGAAGCGAACGCACATTTGAGGCGCTCGACGACCTTCCCTCTGCCTCGGTGAATCGGGGACAGCGCCGTATGGTCGAAAGCAGATTGGCCGAGATTGGCGATCTAACGGAGCCTCGGTTTGCGGTCCGAAGAACAGAGCGACACAGGAGAGGTAAAATGCCTGGAGGGCTTCTGGTGCGATATCCCTCCGTCAGACACCAAACCGCTTCGGTTGGAGATGAGACATGGCAGAATACGACCTTCTAGTCACGAACGGGACCGTGGTGGACCCGTCTCAGTCGTTGAACGGCCGGCGCGACGTCGCATTCGTTGACAGGAAGGTCGCCGCGGTCGAGCGAAGCATCGCTGAGAGCTCAGCCGATGAAGTGCTCGATGCGTCGGACATGATCGTCGCTCCAGGATTGGTGGACCTTCACGTCCACGTCTACTGGGGTGTGGGTCACTACGGCATCGAGCCCGACCCCACTCAGGTCGCCCAAGGCGTGACCACCGCGGTCGACGCGGGGTCCGCCGGCGCCTGGACCTTCCCCGCGTTTCGACGTTACGTTATCGAGCGGTCCGCCACCCGACTCTACGCCTTGCTCAACATCTCGTCGATGGGCATGATCTCCCCGAAGATCGGTGAGCTTGAGGACCTGCGGTGGGCTGATGTCGAAGAGGCGGTGGCTGCCGGACGTTTGAATCGCGACCGCATCCTGGGGATCAAGGTTCGGCTCAGCCGGCCGTTGGCGGCGGACCACGACGTCGCGGCGCTGAAGCGCGCCATTGAGGCCGCCGAAGCGCTGGACTCTTTCGTGATGATCCATGTCGGAAACACGCGAACTCCGATGGAGGAACTGGTGGCGTTGCTTCGCCCAGGCGATGTCGTCACCCACGCCTACCACGGCAACGACCACGGCGTGCTGGACGACGCCGGACGTGTTTTGTCGGGCATCGTCGAGGCGCAAAACCGCGGCGTTGTTTTCGACATCGGTCACGGAGCGGGGAGCTTCTCGTTCGACGTGGCGGAACGGGCCCTATCGCACGGGTTTATGCCCGGAAACATCAGCAGCGACCTCCACGTCCACAACATCGCCGGTCCCGTGCACAACCAGCTCGAAACGCTCTCGAAGTTCCTGCACCTGGGCTTGTCGCTGGACGAGGTCATCCGGTTGAGCACGTCCTCGACCGCGGCCATCATCGGAGACGGCGGCAGCTTGGGCACGCTGAGGCCTGGCGCGGAAGGCGACGCCGTTGTCGCTCGGCTCGCCGAAGGAAAGTTCAAGTTCACCGACTCCAAAGGCGTGTCGGTCGAGGGCACGCAACGCTTGGAGCACGTAGCCACCGTCAAGGCGGGTCGACTCTACCATCCATACCTTGGTTAACGCGCCATAGCAGCTCGCTCAAGCGACGCGACGGATGGTTGCCCGCCCTATATCGATGGAGTATCCTACGCACTGGGCAGACAACGTAGCGCCCCTGTAATTCGGGAAGATTCGCAGGCGCATGGATGACGCCTACGGCATGAAAGGAGATCAGCTTGAACGGTAACCAAGCCATAGCGAAAATTCTTAAACTCGAGGGCGTTGAGTGGGTATCATGTTTCCCGTCCAACCCTCTCATCGAAGCCGTGGCCAACGAGGGCATACGGCTGGACATGTTCCGAACCGAGCGCGGCGCGATAATGGCCGCCGACGGCTATAGCCGAACCAGCGGACGCAAGAAGTTCGGCGTGACGATCACCCAGGGCGGGACAGGCGCTGAAAACGCGATGGGCGGCATCGCCCAGGCATACGCGGACAACATCCCGATCCTGCTGCTTCCCGGTGGATCGCCACTCGCCAGTCGCAACGTGCGGCCAAGCTTCTTGGTCTCCGACGTGTACAGCCCGATCTCAAAACACGCCGAGCCCATCATGGCCTCCGGCCAAATCGGAGCGGTGTTGCGCCGGGCGTTCCACGGCATGCGCAACGGCAGCGGCGGCCCCATGACTGTCGAAACACCTGGCGACATCGGCGGCGCTGAGGCGCCGGACTCTGTCATTGAAAATTACAAGCCAGCGAAGCGGACAATTGTCTCGCCGTCGCTCTCGGACGTCAAAGACGCCGTGAAAATCTTCCTCGCAGCCGAAAATCCAGTGATATGGGTCGGCGGCGGAGTCATCTTCGGCGACGCCTGCGCTGAGCTCAAGGAGCTGGCCGAATTGACCGGCGTGCCCGTGTACACGACGATGCAAGGCAAGAGCGCCTTCCCCGAGGACCACGAGCTGTCGCTAGGCGCGGGAAGCAGCGCAACCACCCTGCCCGCAAGCACTTGGCTCAAGGAGAGCGACGTGCTGCTCGGGTTAGGCACCAGCCTCACGAAGACCAACTACGGACAAGCCATTCCTCCGGGCAAGACCATCATCCACAATACCGAGAACATCGACGATATCAACAAGGACGAATCGGTTGACGTCGGTCTGCCCGGTGACGTCAAAGTTACCCTGCAGATGATTCTGGACGAAGTCAAAGCGGCCATCGGCACAGGCGGCAGGACGACTGACGCGGCCGCACGGATCGCTGAGCTTCGCACGAAGTGGATGGCCGACTGGACCCCTCTGCTGACGTCCGACCAAACCCCGCTAAACCACTACAGGGTCATCGGCGAGATCGACAAGAACCTGGACAAGGCCAACAGCGTCGTGACCCACGACGCCGGAACGCCCAGGGACACGATCACCCCCTTCTACCATGCCACCACTCCAGGCGGTTACGTCGGTTGGGGCAAGACCACGCACCTCGGATTCGGGATCCCTCTGATGATCGGAACCAAAATCGCCAACCCTGACAAGTTTTGCTTGAACTTCATGGGCGACGCTGCGTTCGGCCACTCTTCCATCGACATTGAAGTGTCCGTTCGCATCGGGGCGCCGATCACCACCGTGGTGCTCAACAACGCGGGCATGGCGACCTACCCGTCGGGATACGAGGCCGCGCAGGAGCGTTTCGGCGTGACCAACATGGGCGGCAATTACGCCGACATGGCCGAGGCCATGGGCGCAACCGGCCTGGTCGTGAAGACTCCCGACGAGATGGGCCCTGCGCTCATCGAGGCGCAGAAGCTGAACGCCGACGGCAAGACGGTGCTGATCGATGTCAACGCCGGATTCGAGTCTCGTCGGTCTCGGTTCTAGGCGCAGATCGGATCGACGCAATTCCGAGGATGCAATAGACAGGCTCGGCGCGAACGGAGGGATGGATTCTCCGTTTGCGCCAAACTCTTTCGCCCCGGGACTTCCAGGCGACGGCTTCTTTGTTGATGTCGGTTTCCTTGTCGATGGCGCCGTCCCCAGATACGAGCCCTTGGGGTGCAGGGGCGAAGCCCCGCCGGGTCCTAGGGTGTCTCTGGAAAACGTTCGCGGGCGGGTGGGCGGGACCAAACGGGCTTCATGAAACAGCTTCCAATGCACCGGTGAAATGTAGATTCGCCTCGGTCGAAAATTCCACTGATCGAACCCACATAGGAGTCACGCACATGAACGGCGTCGAAGCAGTCGCGGAGATACTGAAACGCGAAGGAACCGAGTTCCTCGCCGCGTTTCCGAGCCAGCCCTTAATCGACGCGGCCGCGCGGTTGGACATCAGGCCGATCGTATGCCGGCAGGAGCGCATCGGCGCGGCCATCGCCGACGGCATCAGCCGTACGACCAACGGCAAGCGCCTCGGCGTTTTCTCGATGCAGCAAGGCCCGGGGTCCGAGAACTCATTGCCCGGCGCAATTCAGGCGTTTGGGGACAACGTCCCGGTGCTGCTGCTGCCGGGCGGTTCGGCGACCGATCGCCTGAACGTCGACCCGAACTTCTTCGCCGTGCCTCACTATGAACGCGTGACCAAGTGGGCGGCACAGATCAACCGGATCGAGCGCGTCCCCGAGCTCATGCGCCGCGCCTTCTACCATCTTCGCACCGGAAAAGGCGGCCCGGTGCTGGTAGAGCTGCCCACTGACGTTGGGTCGGCGGCATACCCCGGCGAGCTTGAATACAGGCCGGTGACATCGAATCGCACTGCACCGGATGCTCACGACGTCGGCGAAGTCGCGGCGGCGTTGCTGGGCGCCAAGGACCTCGTGATCCACGCGGGTCAGGGGGTCATGTACGCGGAGGCGACGGACGAACTCGAACAGCTTGCGGAACTGCTTCAGGCGCCAGTCATGACGACCATGGCGGGCAAGAGCGGCTTCCCGGAGAACCACCCGCTCTCGCTGGGCGCGTCAGCGGTCTCCACGACAAAACCCATCTCGGTGTTTCTCAACCAGGCCGATGTCGTTTTCGGCATCGGATGCAGCTTCACGAAATCCGGCTACGCAAAGGCCATCCCGTCCGGCAAGGTCATCATCCACTCGACCAACGACGCCATGGACGTGCACAAAGACTACGCCGCGGACCTGGCCCTCATCGGCGACGCCAAACTCACCCTCCAGGCATTGATCGCCGAGATCGAGGCGCGGACGAATGGCGCAGGCAATCGGAACGACGACCAGACCGCGGCCAGCGTCCAGGCGGTCAAAAAGGAATGGCTGGGCGAATGGATGCCCCAACTGACGTCCAACGAGACCCCGCTGAACCAGTACCGCATCATCTGGAACCTTATGCACCTAGTGGACCGCGCAAACACCATCATCACCCACGACGCCGGCAGCCCGCGCGACCAACTCACGCCTTTCTGGGAGAGCGTGGCGCCCCGTTCGTACATGGGCTGGGGGAAGTCTACCCAACTCGGGTACGGACTCGGCATCACCATGGGAGCAAAGCTCGCCGAACCCGACAAGCTGTGCATCAACATAATGGGTGACGCGGCAATCGGGATGGTCGGAATGGACCTCGAGACCGCCGTCAGGAATAGCATCGGCATCCTAACTATTGTGTTCAACAACGGGGCCATGGCCATCGAGCGTGACACGATGCCGATGGCGATCGAGAAATACGGCTCCGTCTACCAGGGCGGCGATTACCGTGCGGTGGCCAAAGCCCTCGGCGGCTGGGCGGTCCGCGTCGAGAAGCCCGAGGAGATCATTCCCGCGCTAACGCAAGCAATCGAGATCACCAAGACGGGCGCCCCGGCGCTCGTGGAGTGCATCGTCAAAGAGGGTTTCGACTTCTCGCGGTATCCGTAGGCGCGAGGAGCAGGCCAGGCCACGGTTCGACAGGCTCACACCGAACGGAAAACACCCCCGCGACTTCGATATGAGCATGTCGCGGACGGGTCGGGTTGCTGGTTTTCCGTTCGGCCTGAGCTTGTCGAGGGCCCGCCGGCGGCGCGGGTTCACTAGAACTTCTGGAAACCGCCAGGCGTCTCGCCCTCGGCGTCGCCCGACGGGCTGACACCGGCTAGCAGAGCTTCGACCCAGTCGACGAGCTTGCTCTCAGCCAATGCGCCCACCCATCGTCCCTGGACAATGCCGGCGGCATCAACGAAGAACGTGACCGGCAACCCGATCACGCCGTAGTCCACGGTTATCGTTCCGTCGAGGTCTCTGCCGTTGGGGAACGTCAGGCCGAACTCGTCGACGTACGCTTGGGCAACCTCTTCTCCATCCTGGATGTCCACTCCGACGAACACGATGCCCTTGTCCGCGTAGGTCCCCCAGGTCCGCTCGAACCCCGGAGATTCCTGCCGGCATGGCGGGCACCAAGAAGCCCAGAAATTGACCACCATCGGCTTTCCGAGATGCTCCGCGGTATCGAACGTGCCTCCGCCGATGAGCGGCATGGAGAACGATTCGGCGGGGTTGCCGACTCTAGTGACACCGCTGCGCCCGGTCACAGGAGATTTGTTCGTCAGGCCCACGGCCAACAAGGTCACGAACAAACCGGAGAGCGTCAACGCGGCCGCTATCGTACCCAGTTTCTTCCTATTCAGATTCATTCCGACGTCTCCGCTGTTTAGTGGCCGCGGTCGATAACCATATATCTTCATAGGCCGTCAACCGGGCGCCATCAGTTGTCGTCCGAGAATATTGTAGAAAGTGGCAGTCGCGGTGTCCATGCCATCTGAAGACCGTGGGCTGCATCAAATGAACATTGGGGGCAATATCGTTGGCGACTGTGGACATCCTGCATACACTTTGGATATGACTGACCGACTGAAGGCAACTGAACGCCACGGGACTTCTGCATCTGTCGCGCTGTCTCCGAGAGATGCGATCGAGGTTGACGCCTCTCCGCGCCGCCCGTCGAAGAGAGGCGCCGGACTGCTTTCGCCCGTGCTGCTGGCGGGCGTTCTGTTCCTCACCCTGGCTTGCGGATACATACCGTTCTTGGGCGATGAGGAAGCCGTGGATACGGCTGAGGCGAGCGAAACCGAGGGAGCCGAGTCGAACGAAGAAGGCGGCGGCGAAGGTGAAGCCGATACGACCGAAGGCGGAAGCGAGGCTCCAGCCGAAACGCCGGAAGGCGCCGCCGCACCGGCTGAGCAATCCGCCGCCAGCGGTACGGCCGGCGCTCAGGGCGCCACGGGCCCGCAAGGCGAAGTAGGACCTGCAGGTTCGCCGGGACCGGAAGGACCCAAGGGCGAACCAGGATCTCCGGGGTTACAAGGATTGACCGGACCGCCGGGCGAGCCCGGTCCGCAAGGACTCACGGGGGCCACCGGAGAAAAAGGCGAATTCGGAGACAGGGGCGTCCTCGGGCCTCCGGGTCCTGAAGGACCGGAAGGACCGCCCGGACCAGCGGGAGTTGCAGGACCCGCGGGCCCTGAAGGACCGGAGGGACCGGTCGGACCGGAAGGGCCGGAAGGATCTGGCGTTCAAGGCGTCCAAGGCGTGGCTGGGCCGGTTGGATCCACGGGGCCGGCGGGACCAGTCGGGCCGGCGGGACCGGTTGGACCCCAAGGACCTGCTGGTGATCCGAGCGGACCCAAAGGCGATAAAGGCGACACTGGCACAGGAGTGGCTGGACCGGCAGGGCCGACCGGTCCAGCCGGCGCCATCGGGCCCGCGGGACCGGTGGGACCGGCCGGCGGCGTCGGAGACCACGTCATTGTCTCGCAAAACGTCGAGACACAGGCCGCTGAGTTGACCATCGAAATTCCCTGCGGCACTGATAGGACAGTCCTTGGAGGCGGGTTCGCCGTGCACCGCGACGACGTGTTCGTTCGGTTCAGCCTGCCCCTGCTCGACGGCACCGCGTGGAGGGTCAAGGCGAACGGTCCCGAGGGAATCGACTGGGCCATGCAGGTCTACGCCATCTGTGTCTTGAAGTAATTTTCGGAGACGAGGTCAGTCGCCATCGGCGACGCCCGGCGCCTCACTGAGTCGCGAGGTTGCTTCACTCTGGACCTTGGACTGTCGCAAGAACAATGTCACGACGAACGCGCTCGCCACTACGACAACGCTTATCGTGAATACGTCCCCGATTGCTCCGGCCAGCGCGGATTTCATGAGCGCGACAAGCTGGTCGGCTTTCGCAGCGCCCTCAGGACCTGTTTGCTCGAGACTGCCGCGAAGCGCCACGAGGGCTTCAGGGTTGACGAGAGCCTGCGGGTTCCCTTGCAGGGATTCAAATTGGCCCGGCGGCAGAGCCTGACTCAGCGTATCAGTCATCGTCTCAGCCAACCTTGAAGCGAACCGGTTGGCCATCACGGCGCCCAAAACGGCCAGGCCCAGCATGCCGCCGATCGAGCGGTAGAACTGAGTCGCCGAAGTGGCGATCCCCATCACACTGAACGTCACCGAGTTTTGCACCGCCAGCGTGAACACGGGGAATGTGGTGCCAAGGCCAAAGCCCATCACGATCAGATACCCCACTGCCGTGCCAAATCTGGTCGTCTCATCCATGTTCCCGATCAAGTACATCCCCGTTGTCATGATCGCTATGCCGATCAATGCCTGAATCCGGTAATGCCCTCCGGTTCTCGACAGTATCTGGCCAGACAAACCCGCTCCGAAAACGACACCCATCATCATCGGCGTGAGGAAGCTCCCGCTCGACGTGGCTGAAGCTCCCAACACGCCCTGGAAGAACAGCGGAATGAATATGATCGCGCCGAACATCCCGAACCCGGTCAGGAATATCGCGATCAACGACACCGTCACCATGCGATTCTTGTAGATGTCCAACGGCATTATCGGCGCCGCGGTCCTCGACTCGACCATCACGAAGACGATCGACATCGCGAGTCCAAATCCGAGAGCGCCGATGACCTGCACCGAGACCCATTCGTACTGCACGCCTCCCCAGGACAGCCCGAGCAGCAGGGGAACCACGCCCAGAACCAAAGCAGCCATGCCGAGATATTCGAGTTGGCGGTCGGTTTCGCTTCCGGGTCTTCTGGTGTCGGGGAAGAACTTGATGAACAGGCCGACGATCGGAATGGCGATCGGTACGTTGACGAGAAACACCCAGTTCCAAGACAGGTTGTCGGTGATGAAACCGCCGAGGGTCGGGCCGAGGACGGACGACAGACCGAATACACCGGCCATCAAACCCTGGAATTTGCCTCGGTCCTCGGGAGGGAACAGGTCCGCGATTGACACGAACGAGATCGCCATGATGACGCCGCCGCCGACGCCCTGCAACGCCCGTGAGAGGATGAGTTGGTTCATCGTCCCGCTCAGTCCAGCCGCGACCGAGCCTGTGACGAAAACCAGGATCCCCGCGATGTAGAACATCTTGCGGCCGTACATGTCGGTCAGCCGGCCGACGATGGGAACGACGGTAGTCGATGCCACAAGATATGCGGTGGTCACCCAGGTGAAACTGTCGAAGCCGCCCAGATCGGCGATGATGCGTGGCATCGCGGTGCCGACGACAGTCTGATCCAGCGATGCGAGGAACATGGCCAGCATGACCCCGGCCATTGTGAGCACCACGGTGCGGCGCGACAGTTGGATGAAGTTATCCTGACGAGGCGCCGAGGCCTGTTTCGAGCCTGCCCCGGCGTGTTGTGACGGGATTTCCATTCAACTCTCCTGTACCCTGTGGTTCGCGATTCTTGTGCCTGATTCGCGCGAACGTGCCTTAAATTGTCTCGCAGCCGGGCGCCTTGCGCCACTTTATGCCGCGATGCTGTGATCGAGTTGCCGTCTGGATTAGCAACGGGAGGGACCGAAAAGACAAGAGGGGCGGAAGCGGCAGGAAGGCGCGACAGTCGAGCGCGAGCGCCATTGGCTGGTGAGACACAGAGCGGCGCAGACCTGATTCGCTACGGTTGAGCCTCTGGATTTGTGACTCTCAGGTACGCCCTGGCGATCATTAGCTCGTCGTATGAGTAGCTGTCTCCGACGAAGTCGCGGACCGTTCGCAGGGAGTAGTAGCCGTGGACGCGAAACGCTTCTCGAATGCGGTCGAGGCGACCGCCGGTCGGCACAAGATACTCTGCAGCATTCACGTCGCCGGATTCGATCAAACGCGCCACGTGACCGACAATAGTACGCTGCGTCACACGCCGTGAACTCGCAATCTCGTCGATCGGAAGCTTTTCGAGCAACAGCGCCCGGGTCTGGCGAACCGTGTCCGCGATAGAGTCGGTTTCGCGGATTCCCGGGTTCGATTCGCGTCTGGATCTCGGGCCGTCGTCGGACCTGCCAACGAGCAAGTCCTTGTGCCCGTGAAGCCGGGCGTGATCTTGGATCACGGTTAAGAACGCGGCTCCGAGAAGATGCAGTTTGACCTCACCGACCCCGGAGATCTGAAGGAACGTTTCTTCGGACTGCGGATAGTATTGGGCCATCTGCTGCAACGGCACGTCTCCGAAGATCACATAAGGCGGGACTCCTCGGTCTCGGGCGAGTTTCAAGCGGAGGCTGCGTAACTTTTCAAACAACGAGGCGTCGTATTCCGCCTGAGACGAGCCAAAACTCGGCTCCGACTCAACGGTCTCAAGCACCGGAAGAAGAACCTTTGCCTCGGGTTGGAGAGCCTCTCGCCCTAATTGAGTCACGGACAGCGTGGGAAACTGACCGCTGTTGACCAACAACCCTTGACCAACCAACATCGAAACGACTTCCCGGATTTGTGTATCCGAGTAATCATCAACAATGTCGTAAACGGACAGCCGATCATGTCCGAACTGGCGAATCTGTTTCGTATTGCCGCCCCGAAGAACTCTCGCCACGTGACCGGCGCCGAAGCGTTCGCCGGTTCGAATCACGGCCGAGAGTATCTTCTGCGTAATCACCGTTGCGTCGAAACGCTCTACATCCACCGATACGCAAACGTCGCACCCTTCGCACTCCTGACCCAGCTCCTCGCCGAAGTAGTCCAGAAGCCGCATTCGCCGGCATGTGGGCAATTCCGCATACGCGACCAGCGCATCGAGGCGCCTGCGCGCGCCCTCCCGTTCGGCGTCGTCCTCGATCTGGCCGATGAAGTACTCCTGTGTGCCGCGGTCTCCGGGCGAGTAGAACAGCACACAATCAGAGGGCAGTCCGTCGCGACCCGCACGGCCCGTCTCCTGGTAGTACCGCTCTATCGACGATGGCAAGTCGTAATGGACGACCAGACGGATGTCGGGCTTGTCGATCCCCATGCCGAAAGCCACGGTCGCTACGACGATCGGTACGTGGTCGTTGATGAACCGATCCTGAATCGCGCCCCGGTCGCCTTCCAATCCAGCGTGGTACGCGACCGCCTGAAATCCGTCAGACGTCAACACTGACGCCAAGTCTTCGGTGCCCCGACGGCTTGCCCGGTAGACGATCGCGGGACGATCTTCGTGCTTCTGCAGGTAAGAGGTGAGGCGACGATATTGATTGGTCTTCGAATGGACGGAGTATGTGAGGTTGGGTCGGTTGAGGCTGGCGATGAACACGTTGGGATCGCGGAGGCCGAGTTGGCTGAGGATATCCTGTCGAACCCGTTCGGTGGCCGTGGCCGTGAGAGCGATAACAGGAACGTCAGGGAACGCCGTCCGGAGCGAACTCAGATTCCTGTAATCAGGGCGGAACTCATGGCCCCACTCTGAGATGCAGTGGGCTTCGTCGACCGCAATCAGGCTTAGAGTCGCCGATTGAAGGAAGCGGCGAAAACTCGCCATCGCCAATCGCTCGGGCGCGACGTAGAGGATTTTCAACTCACCATTGAAAGCCCGGCGCAGAACGTTGTTGATCTCGTTGGATGAGAGAGTGCTGTTGACGTAACCAGCTTCGATCCCGTTGCCCCGAAGAGCATCGACTTGATCTTTCATCAGCGCGATCAAAGGGGACACCACCAGGGTTATGCCCTCAAGGGACAGGGCGGGCAGTTGGTAGCAAAGGGACTTACCGCCGCCCGTCGGCATCAGCACCAGAGTGTCTTTGCCTTCCAGCACGCTCGACATGATCTCTTCCTGCGGAGGTAGGAAGCTGTCGTAGCCAAAGTGCCTTTTGAGCAGGTCTCTCAACAAGATGTCAGCTCCCGTCGGACGACAGAGTCGTGTTGTCGGCGCAAGTCTCGCGTGCTCTAATCGAGTGGCTCGCCTGCAATCTTGAGCGCCGCTGGTTTGAGCAGAGCGTAAACGGTCGTGTGCACCGGTGTAGGCACGTCGTGTTCGCGCCCCAGCCTGACCACGGCGCCGGTCAATCCCTCAATCTCCACCGGGCGGCCCGCTTGGAAATCGTTGGCGAGGCTCGTCCTGCCCTGGGCGGGGAAGGCGTCGAGCGAGGACTCGCACCAGTCGAGAACGTCATCGCCCGGGTCTGCGCCGCTTGCGTGGGCCACGGCTACGATCTCGCGCCAAGCGGCCTTGATCAGCTCCCTGGTTTCCGGCACGGCGCGCATCTCGGCATACGTTATCTGGGTGGCGGCGTTCACGGTGGCCGAGCCTGTGAGGTACACGAATTTGCGCCAGAGCGCACGCATGGCGTCCGCCGAAAGCTCGACGTTCCACGACGCCGCCTGGAAGACATCCAGCAACGTCTGGCCCCTGTCGGTAATTCCACCCGAAATCTCACCGAACGTGATGCTGCCCACTTGCCCTCTTTGGGCGACTAGGCCAGGCTTTTCGATGCCCGCCAGGACCACTGCCGTGCCCACCATCACGTGTTGAGCGCCCAAGTCCGCGGCCAGCAGGTGTCCGTTGTCGACGCCGTTCTGTAGCGTCAGCACGACGGTGTCCGGCCCGATCATAGGCCGCACGGCCGGGATCGCCTCGGCGTTGTGGTACATCTTCACGGTGTAGAGAACGAGGTCGACGGGGCCGACCGCCGCGGTGTCGTCCGTGGCGTTCGCTTTCACCGTGAAGTCGCCTGACAGGTCGGACGTCACCGCGAGTCCGTCTGACACGATCGCGCTGAGGTGCGGGCCTCTGGCGATGAACGTCACATCCTGCCCTGCCTTGGCCAGCAGTCCTCCGAAATAGCCGCCGACCCCGCCGGCGCCCATGACCGCGATCTTCATTGTCCGCCAACCTCCAACTGTTTGATCGCCTTTCCGAACTCTTGCTCAGTTGCCGTCGTGAAAAGCGACACTCGGTTGATCCGCTTGGTCAAATCCACGTGAAGACCCAGCAGACCGTGCACGTTGTCGTAAATCCCCATGGCCGATTCCAACGCGAACTGCCGGTCCCAGCGCTCGGTCCACGGGCTCGGGCCATGTTCAATCGGGAGAGGGTCGAGTTCTCGTTGCAAAAACGCCTGAGCGGCCTCGCGAAACAAAGGCAGATCGTCTTGAGGATCGTGCCCGTCGAATCCCTGGTGTCGATACAGCACCAAGTGGTAAAGCAACATCCACCAGTAGATCGTCATCAGCCTGTAGCCGTCGACTTTGCGCCTGCGGCTCCTCACACCCCAGTCCAGCCGGCGATCCTGATTCTTCACGAGGAGTTGGCACACCACTTCGCCGGCGCCGGAGCAGAACATCTGCCAGAGGGCGGATTCTCGTCTGCTGAATCGAGACATTTCTGCCTGCGAAGCGGCCGAGGCCGTCGCTGTTTGGATCCCCTCCATCAGTTTCGCGCTTCGCGACCGCCCTGGGAGCAGCCAATCAAGTGCGTTCATCTCATGCCGTCCTCACCCTTCGGCCCTCACCGCCGCCTGCCCTCAGCGAATCCAGCGGCGAATCCAAGCTGTACAGCCTTCATCAGCGCAGGGCCGATGGCTTCCGGGATCACCGTCGCCAGACCTCCGGACGTGGCCGCCAGTCGCACGATGTGCTCTTGTGTCAGATCCACCGCGACGGCCGCAAAGGGCTGGATCCATCGAGGAGACGAATCCGCCGTGCCGAAATTGGCCAACGCCTCCTCCGCCTCGAGCAGGTCGTCGACCGCTGTATCGTTTGGCCTGCGCTCCAGAAGCATCGCCAACGCGTTGCTGTAATCGACTTCGAATCGTTCAGACGCTGATAAGGGGTTGCTCATTGTTCCTCCGTTGAGGTCGAATAGGCGCCGATTCCGGCTCTAATCCAGTGGCGGCTGCTTCGCTTCAAATGCATGTGTCTCTGCTGAGCTTGTGTAAGAAGGCGCGGCTTTGCCGGTTGGCGCTCGATTGTCGTTCCTGTTAGTGACGCCCGTCGTATGAGAAGGTCATGAAAGTTTAAGAATTGGATGCGAAAGCGTCCACAAGATATGTTTTTCAAGATCGCACCTGCCCCACCGACGAATCATTTTTCCTGCATCAAGCGGCCAAGCGTGGCATCTTCGTCTCAGAGGATTGTGGCGAATGTCGGGCCAGAATACCAAAATCCTCGGTCCAATCCAATCATCGGGAGTCACCGTGGGTTGACCTCTTTCCAAGTGGCGACTATTATTCAAGCCCAACCTCAATACGGAGGTCTGAAAATCGATATCAAGCAATACATACGCGACGTCCCCGATTTTCCGTCGCCAGGCATCCTGTACAAGGATATCACCCCATTGCTGGGCGACGCGGACGCGTTCGCTTATGCGATCGACCTCTTAGCAGAGCGATACGAGAGCAACGAGATCGACGCGATCGTAGGCATCGAAGCCCGCGGGTTCCTCTTCGCGGCGCCGCTGGCGGTGAAGCTTGGCGCGCCGATGGTGCCAGTGCGCAAGAAGGGCAAACTGCCGTTCCACACGCACAGTGTCGAGTACGCCTTGGAGTACGGTACGGACGTGGTGGAGATGCACATAGACGCGGTGACCGCCGGGCGGCGGGTTCTTGTGATCGACGACGTTATCGCCACGGCAGGCACGTTGGCAGCCTCGCTAAAGCTCATCGAACAAGCCGGCGGCGAGATCGTCGGGTGCGCGGTCGTCGTGGAGCTCACCGATCTCGCGGGCAGAGATGCACTGGCAGGATATGACCTTCATTCGCTGATACAGTACTGATACGCTACATTAAAGGAGCTGCCGTGTCCGACCGAAACGAGCTCATCGAACGCCTGGAATCGACCGTTGACAGCGGACTCGGATATTTCCTGGGGCCGGGCCGCTCCTCTGACGTCAAAATCGGAGACTGGGGCGTATGGGAAGTTCTCTGTCACATGGTCTACTGGCACCAAGCCACGGTCAGCGGCGTTGAGGCCGTCGCTGCCGGAGCCGGCCCGTACCTTATCGACGGTGAGACCGACGAGGTCAACGATCGCTTCATCGCAAGCATGGCGGGTCGCAGCTCTGACGAACTCGCCGAGGAAATACGCGGCCTCCAATCCAAGCTGTCGTCGGCCGTCCGGCAGATGAGCGATCCCGCTGCAACCGTGTTTATCCGCCAAAGCGGGGCCTCCGCTTCTGCCCTGGATCGAGTCGAACAGATAACCCGGCATTGGCAATCTCACGTAGATGAATTGGCTTCCGCCGGATAAGTTCGTTTGTGACTTCAATCGTAGGCGACAACTCGGCCCGCCCACATCCATTCGAACAGAATGTTGCGATTGATTAATACTGAGGCGCTTTTCATGAGTGGTGATAACCCTATATCGAGTCCTGAATTCATCCGAATTCAGCAAAGCTGGACCACCATAAGTTGACAAAAGCGCCATTTTCGTGCAGTATAAAGTCGTACGCTAAACAGTGTCAGACCGAGTAAGCGGCCCAGGAACAACATCGACATTGACGTTGACTACGGCCCTTACTCGTGATGCGTCCATCCGCAAGAATGACGGGTTGAAGCGCTGCATCAGCTTTTCGCAATTCCACTTTGAGTATTCCGAACAGGGAATGAGTGAAGGTTCCGTTTCGAGTGATGATCGTGACCGCGTCGCGGCAGCCACTCAAAAGAAGGTCCGTAACGAACACCGAAACATCGGAACAAACCTGTAGCAGTTGGCCCGTGATTCAGCATTCTGAAGGCGTGGGATAGAACAAGATAGGAGGTGTGCCATGGCTGTTGTCACAATGGGCGGCCTCGCTGGTGGCGGAGCCAGGTCGTTGGGTCCGATCGTCGCCGAAAAGTTAGGCGCCGACTACGTGGACAGGCTCATCCTGGCAAACGTATCCAGGAAGGTCGGAGCCACCGTGGAAGCGCTGCATCAGCGCGAGGAGCGCCCACCGACCCGAGGCGAACGGTATTCGCGCTTCTTGCAGCGGATACTCGAAAGATCGGCTGTGACAGGCGCGGGTGGAGATCCGTACTTCGGTCCGGGCATTCCCGCCTACCTTACCGAGGAATATGAGGACGTTCCGCAGCCGACGATCACCCGCGGTCACGAACTCGAAGACGAAAAATATCATGACGCGTTGCACAACGTCATACACGACCTCGCCAACCAGGGCAACGTGGTCGTGGTCGGACGCGGCGCTCACATCATACTGAGGAACGATCCCAACGTCCTCCGCGTTGGCGTGATTGCGAGTGTAGAAGACCGAGTCAGAACACTCATGAGTCGCGAACGATTGAACCAAGACGATGCGGAACAATGCGTTGTCGCCCGCGACGACGCCAGGGCACACTACTTCAGTAGTTTCTTCGACATCGACCGGCCAGACGATCCCGAGTTCTATCACCTGATGATCAACACGAGCAGCGTGGCGTTGGAGGCCGCGGCCGACCTTGTCGTGCAGGCTTCAAACGCACTTGCGGAAGGTAAGTTCCGTCGGGAGGCAATCGCCTCCGTCTGAGCGCATCGTTGACCTCTATGTGGGGTTCGAGGCTCCCGGCGCCGGGAGCCTCGAACCCTATCTTTTGCCAACGGTTATTCCGGAACCTAGCTTTCGTTCCCGAATCCTGCCTAACACCAACTTTTTCAGTCACTCCAACGTTTCCCGTCTGTTGACCAGATGTGACTGCTTCACGGAGCCAATCCTAGTCTCCTCTCGCACACAGTGCGCCTCGGTTGGCGCGACCGTTTGGCCTCGCTGGATGGCGTGTTGGACCTGCCTCACGAATACACCGCGGCGCCCTGCGAGACGCTAGGCGAACGTGGCTGACGCCCGTCTGCTCCGGCGAACTGCTTCCGCACGCTCATATCCTTCGGCCCGGATTGGTGCGACACAGGCTCGCATGTCTCTCTCACACGCAAGTTCGCCGATGTCGAATTAGTTGCAGTCGTCCATCCCTGAATGTAACTTGAATTGCCGCAAACGTGCTTCGTCGCTCTGAACGTGTGTGCCAATGGAACTGGCATCATCCGTCAGTGCGTCGTATTCGCTTGTGCGAGTATCCTCAACGACTCAGCCCCGATGGGGCATCACAGTCGGGATCGGAGGTTTTTCAACCGAATCGGTTGAAAAGTTACAATCGAACTTCGCGAGTCCGGTCGCTGCTTGCTCTGCCGCAGAGCCAAACGAATCGCCGCAGACGATCCCAGTGTGGTCAGGTAGGGATGTTGATGGGAGGGAGAGATCCATGCGAACGACGTTATTGGCAATCGGAGTATCGATCTTGATGTTTGCCCTTGGCTGTGACTCGAACGGCCGGGTATCGGGCGGCGCCGAGGGACTGGAAAGGGTGACACAGACGCTCGTGACCCCGCCATTTCTTCCGGAGTACGAACAGGTGGCGGACGGCGACCCTAAGGTTGTCCAGGTCCGCATGGTCATCGAAGAGAAATTGATCGAAATCGACCCGGCCGGAGCCAAGATTTGGGCGCTGACATTTGACGGAAGCGTGCCAGGTCCGATCATAGTGGTGCATCAGGACGACTACGTCGAGCTCACGCTCGTGAATCCGGAAACGAATATGCTGCAACACAACATCGACTTTCACGCGGCAACAGGCGCCCTGGGCGGCGGAGAACTAACGCTGGTCAATCCAGGGCAAGAGGTCGTTTTTCGGTTCAAGGCTACGAAGCCCGGCGTGTTCGTGTATCACTGCGCCCCCGGGGGGGTGGTGATACCTCTGCACATCGTTTCCGGCATGAACGGGGCCATCATGGTTCTGCCCAGAGACGGGCTCAGGGACGCCGAGGCGAATCCGTCACGTACGACCAGGCGTACTCCATCGGTGAGCAGGACTATTACATCCCGAAAAACGAGGACGGCGAGTACAAAGAGTATGAATCCCCGCCGGCGGGCTTTGCCGACATGCTCCAAGTCATGCAGACGTTGACTCCCACTCACGTGGTTTTCAATGGCGCCGTGGGCGCGCTGACCGGAGATCGAGCGTTGACCGCGGCGGTTGGCGATAAAGTGTTGTTCATCCACTCGCAGGCGAATCGCGACTCGCGTCCCCACCTGATCGGCGGACACGGCGATCTCGTTTGGAGAGGGGGCGCATTCGGAGACACGCCGGCAACCGGCCTCGAGACCTGGTTTGTCGCGGGGGCTCAACGGTGGCCATGCTGTACGAATTCAGACAACCGGGCTTGCATGTATACCTCAGCCACAACCTGATCGAGGCCATCCTGCTTGGCGCGGCGGCCCACATTGCGGTTGAAGGGGAATGGAACGACGACCTGATGGAACAGGTCAAAGAACCGGGTCCGGTGCTTTGAAATCGGCCGTGCCGTCACGACCGGCAATGCGTGAATGCGCCCACGTCCACGCCGAATACGGGAGAAAGGTCATGTCCAGTCCGAGAGCGGTCTAAATCGGAACGCGTCGGGATTCGCAAGTTTCGTCGAAAGCTCCACCCCGCAACGGCCGCCCTCGGCATTGTGAGGCTCGACACACGAGGGCCCGCCGAGTGCGTTGGCGCGTGCGGCGAATCACGCCTGGGCGGTCGGTGGGGCGGCGCAATTCGCTTGACAATGGCGAGTGCCATGCCATATCGTGACGCGGTAGCAAATGCCGGAGCCTGTTGGCGCGCCCTTTCGGTCGCGGCCGAATTCAGGTGTGTCCGGCGACAATGGGTGTTTTGTTGACGACGGCTCCGATCAATTTAAGGGGAGGGCTATGGCCACGCTGCTTGAGGTGTCCAACCTCACCACACACTTCTTCACGCCCGACGGCGTCGTAAAGGCCGTCGACGGGATTACTTATGAGATCGAAGAAGGCGAGGTGCTGGGCGTTGTAGGTGAAAGTGGGTGCGGTAAGAGCGTCCACGCTCTGTCCATCATGCGGCTGGTTGCAAACCCTCCAGGCCGAATTGTCGACGGGCAGATCATTTTTGACGGCGAAGACATTCTGAAGATGGACGACGCCGAGATGAGGCACATTCGCGGAAACCGCATCGCGATGGTGTTCCAAGAGCCAATGACCTCACTGAACCCCGTCCTAACGATCGGCCGACAACTCACCGAGACCCTTGAGTTGCACCAGGAAATGAACAAGACGCAGGCCCGTGAAAGAGCCGCGGAACTGCTCCAGACGGTCGGCATCCCCGATTCGGTTCGACGCCTGAATGACTACCCCCACCAGTTCAGTGGAGGCATGCGGCAACGGGTGATGATCGCGATGGCCCTGAGCTGCAACCCTCGGTTGATAATCGCGGACGAACCCACGACCGCGCTGGACGTCACTATTCAAGCTCAGATTCTGGAATTGATGCGGGACCTCTCCACAGAGTTCGGAACGGCCATGATCGTCATCACCCACAACCTGGGCGTCGTCGCTCGTTACGCTACCCGCGTCGTCGTGATGTACGCGGGCAAGATCATCGAAATTGGATCGTCCGAGGACATCTACCACGACGCCAAGCACCCGTACACGATAGCTCTTTTGAACTCGGTGCCCAGGCTTGACACTGTCGAACGCGTCCGCCTGGATGCCATTGAAGGCCTGCCGCCCGATTTGGTGGATTTGCCGGTCGGGTGCTCTTTCGCACCTCGCTGCAAGTTCGCAAATGAGAAATGTTTGCAGGAAGACCCCGTGCTTGAGGAAGCTGCTCCCAACCACACGACCGCCTGCTGGCGACACTCCGAACTGGCTGAACTTACCGCCCAGACGGCCGCGAACTAGAGAGGACGCACGAGCAAATGACACAAAGTCAGACAGCATCGAACGGCCAGAACGGCGCGGATGACGTCTTGGTCGAAGTCAAGGACATGAAGATGCACTTCCCGGTGACCTCCGGGATCATCTTTCAACGCAAGGTGGCCGACGTCAAAGCGGTCGACGGCATCAGCTTCACGATCAAGCGCGGCGAAACATTGGGGCTTGTGGGCGAGAGCGGTTGCGGCAAAACGACCACCGGCAGGTGCATCCTCCAGCTATATACGCCCACCGCGGGCGACGTGATTTACGACGGACAGCGAATCAACGATCTCGACAGCCGCTCCATGCGGGTAATGCGCCGCCAGATGCAGATCATCTTCCAGGATCCCTATGGCTCTCTGAATCCGCGGATGACCTGCGGCGACATCGTCGGCGAACCCCTGGTCGTGCATAAACTCACCTCGGGCAAGGGCGAGTACCGAGACCGCGTGACCGAGCTCCTCCAAACCGTGGGCCTCAACCCGTACATGGCCGACCGCTACCCGCACGAGTTCAGCGGCGGACAGCGTCAAAGGATCGGCATCGCCCGAGCGCTGGCCGTGAACCCGAGTTTCATCGTTTGCGACGAGCCGGTTTCGGCGTTGGACGTTTCGATTCAGGCTCAGGTCATCAACCTGCTCGAGGACCTTCAAGAGCAGTTCGGACTGACGTACTTGTTCATCGCGCACGACCTCTCAGTCGTCCGTCACATCAGCGACCGCGTCGCCGTGATGTACCTGGGGCATATCGTGGAGATCGCAGACCGAATCGAACTGTACGAAAACCCACAGCACCCGTACACCAGGGCTCTGCTGTCCGCGATCCCAATTCCGGACCCCATAATCGAGGCGCAACGTGAGCGCATCATCCTGACTGGGGACGTCCCCAGCCCGATGAACCCACCGCCGGGATGCGTGTTCCATACCCGTTGCCCGATTATGGTCGATTCGTGCATGGACGAAACGCCCGCTCTTAGAGAGGTCTCTCCGAACCACTGGGTTTCTTGCTTCCGAGTCGAGGGTTGGGACGAAGCCAGGGCGTAGAAGTCTACGTACAAGAAGGAAATGACAACCGCCCCTTGATCTATTGGATCAAGGGGCGGTTGTCATTTCGATTGATGGCGATCCGACAGCGCCGGGCATTCGTCAGGCGGTGTTCAACTCACGCTCCGCCGGGCCCTGACGCTGCCTGCGCCTCTTCTCTCGCTCCCATCCGCTGAGCGCCGGCTTGCCCCTGCCAACCTGGTGGTGAGTGTAGACGTGCTCGACGAAATCCTCTCCGATATGGTCGTCGACCTCAGCCTGAACCGCATCGGACACCTGTAGGTCTCTCCATCCACAAGTGAGGCACATGGGGCCGTCCTCGGCACTCCGCGCGTAGTCCAGTACAGCGCCGTTGCATCGCGGGCACGCCTGGAGTGTAATCGATGCCATTGTTGTTCTCCTCCCGAACTGCTCCGACTCTCTGCGGTCACCCTCGCCCCTCGTCACTCGATTCGAAGGACTCCGGCTCTCGACCTTGTCGTTAGTTCCCTCTCACATTCGCTATACAAGAATTGTAGGATCGTGAAGAACGGAACACCTGACCAACTCCTCTCCAATGGCTGACCTCTAACTGACAGAACGTGTCAGAATGGAACGGCTCCGACTGATGGTTCGGAGAAACTGGTTGTTCCTGTCCCTTGGTCTACGCGACGAACTACGGCGGCCAAGGAGAAGTCGTCCCACCGCCGAACCATCTGGCGCAATCCTGAATCCCGACATGGAGGATCACGATGAATCCACCCGTCTACCTGCCTTTGATTGGCTACCGAGAATTCCCGCCAGACGAGATGCGCACGCGGGCGTCGGCGTTCTATGAGGACATACGCAGGCGTCGAACGGTCCGGGACTTCTCAGACCGACCAGTTCCAAAGGCGGTGATCGAGGACTGCATCCGAGCCGCGGGAACGGCGCCGAGCGGGGCGAACATGCAGCCGTGGACGTTCGTCGCGGTTTCTGACCCCGCGGTCAAAACTCGAATCAGGGCAGCAGCCGAGGAAGAGGAGCGGGAGTTCTACGCCCACCGAGCGCCGCAAGAGTGGCTCGACGCCCTGGAGCCGCTCGGCACGGACCCGAACAAGCCGTTCATCGAAACGGCTCCGTATCTGATTGCAATCTTCGTCCAGAACTACGGGGTTAGGGAAAACGGCCAACAGGTGAAGCACTATTACGCCAACGAGTCGGTCGGGATCGCCACCGGCACGCTGATCGCTGCGGTGCACAACGCGGGTTTGGCATCGTTGACGCATACGCCGAGCCCGATGCGGTTTCTCAACGACATCCTCGAACGCCCTCAGAACGAGCGCCCGTTCCTGCTGCTCGTGGTCGGCTACCCCGCCGAAAACGCGACGGTCCCGAAGATCGCCAAGAAGGGCCTCGACGAGATCGCCGTATTTGTCTGAACGCCACGACCATCGGGCCAATGGCACGCCACCAAGGTCCGCAGTAGGCTTGAGCCTGCCCACGGAACTGAACACGACGTCACGTTTGACACGATGAACAACCCTGCATACAGTATGTGCTGTCCCAGGGTGGTTTGAATGCTACGGCCAAGACGCCCTCGCGGAAACCCCGACAACAAACTGTTACTCTCGCGGGCTCATGATGAATCAGGAGATTCGATTCTGCACAGCCGCCGACGGCACGCGCATAGCATATGCGATCGTCGGCGACGGCCCTCCGCTGGTCAAAGCGCCTAACTGGTTGACCCATCTGGAGTTCGAGTGGAACAGTCCTGTGTGGCGGCACTGGTGGGAAGAGCTCGCCCGGGATTACACGTTGATCAGGTTCGACCAGCGCGGATCCGGGTTTTCGGATCGCACTGTGATCGAGCAGTCGTTCGACACCTGGGTAGGCGATCTGGGCGCCGTGGTGGACGACATTGGTCTTGACCGATTTTCACTTTTCGGGATATCTCAGGGCGGAGCAATCGCGACGACGTACATCGTGCGAAACCCTGGTCGCGTCGACCGGCTGGTCTTGTACGGAGCCTACCCAAGAGGTGAAGCCAAACGCGGCGGCACGACACCCGAAGAGTTTGAGGCGGTGCAGACTCTGACTCGAGCAGGATGGGGCCGCGACGATCCCACTTACCGACAGATGTTCACATCCAGGTTCATGCCGGGCGCGACGACCGAGCAAATGGCGTGGTTCAACGACCTCCAGCGTGTCTCAACGTCCGGGGAAAACGCCGCCTTGGTGAGGGCGACGAACGCCGAGATCGACGTGCTGCCGATATTGGGAAGCGTTGACGTGCCGACGTTGGTGCTGCACGCCCAAGGCGACACACAAGTGCCCTTCGAGCAAGGACGACAGCTCGCCTCGCTGATCCCAGGCGCCCGGTTCGTTGGGTTGGACGGCAGCAACCACCTGCTTTTGGCTAGCGAACCCGCCTGGCCGGTTGCTCTGGCTGAGATCCGCGCCTTCTTGAGCGGTGAACCCGAGAGTCGGGACGTGGCACCCGCATCGCATGAGGTGGACGTCGGGGCCGTGACGCCTGTTCCAGCCGACCTCACACCAAGGGAGGTGGAGGTGTTGCGCCTCCTCGCAGCGGGTCAGACGAACCGCGATATTGCCGCCGAGTTGTTCATCACGACCAACACCGTGGCGAACCATGTCAAAAATATCCTCTCGAAAACGGATTCAGCCAATCGAACTGAAGCGGCCGCATTCGCCGCCAGGCACGGACTGAATTAGTCTCGCGCGCTGCTAGCAATGGGCGGTCTGTAGCCGAAGCTGGCTAGCTACCCCATAGCCATGGCTAGGCATCGGCTAGATTGTCGGTTCCGGAAGATCACCAAGATTGGAGATGTGCGTCTCCAACAATGCTCATAAACTCTTTGGTGTCGGTCAGAACATGACCAATCGAGCCAACGCCAAGGAGCACTGCTATGACGACGACTGCCTCCCTGACACTCGCCTCCCACGTCCGACTGTCCGTTCGACAAATCAACCGGTCGAACCTGTCCGCCGGTGTCAGCGTGTTGCTGTTGTATCTGTTTGCCGGCCTGCCGATACAGATCGGAGTCATGACCCAGCTCGGGCTGTCGTCGGGCGAATCAAGCAGTTGGTTCTTCGTCACCTGGATGACGACCGGTCTGTTCTCGTTCGCGCTGGCTCTATTCACCAGGCAGCCGGTATCCATCAATCTGTCGATTCCAGCGCTGATCTTCATGGCCGGCGCCGCGGGCGGATACAGCTTGCCGCAGATAATCGGCGCCAACCTCATGGTAGGCGTCGTCGCCATCGCGTTGTCGACGTTTCGTATAGCGGATGTCTTTGCCCGGCTGGTCCCGTCCCAAGTTGCAATTGGGGTGTTCGCCGGCAGCATGCTTTTGTTCATGCTGAAGACGTCTCAAATGGCGGTTGCGGACCTCGCGATCGCGGGGCCGATCATAGCGGGATTCATTCTGACGTTGGCAGCAACGCGAAACCAGTTGCTCTCCGTTGGCGTCGCTGCAGTAGTCGGGTTGCTCGGCGTCGTGGTCACGGATGGCGTTCCCGGCGCCGGGGCTTCGGCTGGGCTGCCTCGATTCTTCCCGCTCACAATTGAACTCGACCCCTCGGCGATGATCGCTCTTGGCGTGCCGCTCCTCATCCTCGTGGTCGGTGTTGGCAACACCCAGTCGCTGGCAGTTCTCCGATCCGAGGGCTATGCCGCGAAAGGCAACCTGTTCGGTCTAGTGGCGGGAGCGGCGACCGTGGTCAACGCGCTCGGAGGCGGTCATGCGGATGGCATCGGAGGCACGACAACGGTGGTCAGCGCCGGATCGAACGCGGGTCCCTCGGCATACCGCTACTGGGCGATCCTCATATCATCCGTGCCTGTCGTCGTCATCGCATTCGCGGCATCGCCGATCATCGCCTTTGTCCAAGAATTGCCAGTCACGTATCCGCTGACCGTCGGCGCGCTGGCGTTGGCGATGCCGTTCAAACAGGTGATGGTGAAGACCTTGGCAGGCGACAACAGGACCGGCGCACTGGTCGCTGTGCTCGTTGCGGCAATCCCCTTGCAACTGGTTGGGATGCCGATGGCCTTCTGGGCTCTGGTCGCGGGGACCGCGGTTGTGGTGCTGGGCTCCGGACAGACGCGACGATACTGGCGCCGCACTCAGTCGGTGTCGTTTCGCACATGAATCAGCTCGGCTCGGCGCCTGCTGCCCGTTAAGCCGATTCACACTGGCTCGAGCGGGCGGCCTATTCGAGGGGTGGCTAACGCGAATCCGCCGACCCGATGCCAGGTACTACTATCGCTGCAACCGCTCCATCTCGACGGCGAACCATAGCGCGAGGGCGCCGGTGCGTTCGTCACGACCGAACTCCGCCTTGCGGTCGAGGTAGGCGCGGAGATCAGGTTGCGGACCCGTGCTGGTGCACCCGTCGACCAGTCCACCGTCTAAGGCCGTGCGTTCCGTGACGCCTCGCCATGCCAGGTCCAGGAACGAACGGTGTCGATCGTCCAGCCAACCGCGTCTCAGGCCGCGAGCCACCGCGTACCCGAACATGGCGGTGGCGGTGTGCTCCTGATACGAGCCTGGGACGTCCAGCGCCTCCATCAGCATCCCCGATGGACGCAGACATGCGGCCAGTGAATCCAAGTGACGGACGTGGATCACCAGGAGCTCGGCTCTATCGGGGTGGTCTTCGGGCACGTACGACAGAGCCTCGGTGTATCCCAGGGCGGCGAACGTGTTGCCCCTTCCCCAGAAGTACGGGACCGACCGCGCGTGCCAGAATAATCCGTTCGCCTGCTGGACCTTTGCGTCCAAGAGGAATTCCGTCAGAATGTCGATGTAAGCAATGTCGCCGGTCAGTTCGAATGCGCGACCCAGGATGGCGGCGGCGAAGAACATGTCCTCGGTGCGGTAGTCAGGGTCGCACGGCGCCGGGGGTTGGTCGCCGCTGACGTCTCTGAACCTGTCCGCGGTGGCGATCAAGGCATCGGCGTAACGGGTGTCGCCGGTCGCCTGCGACAGCTCGTCGCACCAAACCAGACCCGCGAGTGCCGGGCCGCCCGCGCCAGCGGCCACGATCTCGCTGTTCGCTTCGATCAGAGGCTCCATCGTGGCGGCGATGTCAGCGGCGGTCTCGTCCAACGTTCCGGTGAGCTCGGCGACACGCAAACGACCGCTGATCGCGACGCCTTGCGTGTACACGACCGGATCCAGCGAGTAGCCGTACTGCGAAGCCAGCCGTTTCGCGACGTCCAGCGGATTCCGAGATCGTCTGGCGTCGAGCTCTTCGCGGGCTGGCGACGGACTGGTGTGTTGTCGCTTCGCGAATTCGGCCAGCAAAGCGGCTATTTGCTTCTCCAGCGATCCTTCGGTCGCGGTGAGCCGAAGGCCAGCGATCGGGGCGAGTCCGCTGGGCTCACCGACTGCCAGCGCCGCCAGCATCGAGTCCGATGGACCAAGCGAACCCGCGTTCAACGATCGTCCGAGATCGAATGCCGGGTGGGTGGATTCCCAACCGGTCTCCGCGCCTTGAAGCACCTCGACAACAACGTCGGGCGCCATGAAGCTGACCCACCTCCAGAGATAGCGGGCCTCTGGGTCGCGTTCGTCGTCGAAGTATCCACCCTCGGGAGGATATCCGACGGCTGGATCGCCTCCGACCCCGTTGTCTGGACCGACGCCCAGACGCAAACCGTCGGGATTGGCGCACGGGACCACGGTAAGAGCGATCTCGGAGGAGGAGCCGATCAGGGTCGCGGCTCTCAGCGTCAGGTCCACGTCGACCTGCTCACCGGAGAATCCTCCGATCAGCAGTATTCTGTGCCGAGCGCAATCGGGTGAGTATGCATCCCGATCGACGAGAGCCGGAATCAGCGTCTCGGATCGGGTGACGCCGCAGGCGTCCCGCAGCCAACGCCCAGGCTCCTGTTCGGCCAAAGAGCTGAGGGCTGCCTCAAGATCGAAAGTCGATACGCGCATGAAAGTCCTCCACTACAACCTCGTCATCACACCACACTGACGCATCTACGCGCCGCCGACATCAATCTTTGGGGCGGGCCAGAACGCCGGGTCCGCTTTGCGCCTGTCCGTTCCCTATTGCTGGTCTGGGGCAACGGGCGCTGATATAATTCGGCCTATCTTCAGACAGGAAAGGGGACGGCAATGATCTCCATATTCGTCACCATTCGCATCAAAGACGGGTTCGCGGACCAGTTCAGAGAAGCCAGCTTCGGCGACGCTCACGGGGCCACACGTGAAGAGCCCGGATGTTTCCGATTCGACATCCTTCAGAACGCCGAAGACTCCAATCTGTTCCACCTGTACGAGGTGTACGCGGACGAAGCGGCCATCGACGCACACCGTGAGGCGCCCCACTACAAAGCATGGCGATCCACCGTGGAACCCTGGTTCGAGGGTAACATCGAACGGGTTGCAATGACCACTATTTTCCCGTCGGAAGACGGGTGGCGAAACCAAAAACCGCACCTGCTGAACTGGTAGATTCGCGACCGTACGAAGACGTTGTATTGCTGGCGCTTTTGACATTTCCGGGCGGAGGAGGAGGAGCGATGACCAACGATGTGGAGATTTGCAAAGGCGACGTTATCGTAATGGTCGGGACACGCAAGGGCGCCTTCCTGCTGTCGGGAAAGAACTCCCGTGACGACTGGCAAATATCGGGACCCTATTGCGAGGACGGGGATGTCTTCCACTTGACGTACGACCCACGAAACGGGGCGTTATTGGCGGCCGTCAACAACGTGTTCTGGGGCAGTCAGGTGCAGATCAGCACGAACCTGGGCGCCACGTGGACAGCGTCCGAGGGCTACCCGAAGATTTCGGACGGAAGCGACCTGCCCCTGGGCCGTATCTGGCACATCTCGCCGGGCAGAGCCGACGAGCCGGGCGTGCTCTACCTCGGGGCCGAGCCTGCCTCGCTGTTCAGGAGTCACGACTGGGGCAATAACTGGGAACAGTTCAGCAGCCTCACCCGTCACCCCACTCGCGATAGGTGGCAAGGGGGAAACGGCGGGCTGTGCCTGCATAGCATCGTATTGGACCCCTCGTCAAGGCAACGCATGTGGGCCGGAATCTCGGCCGTCGGCGTCTTCCGCACCGAAGACGGCGGTGAAACGTGGGAGCCGCGAAACTCGGGCGTCCGTTCGGACTTCCTGCCTGACCCGTTTCCCGAGTACGGCCAGTGTCCGCACAAAGTCCTGGCGCACCCGTCCCGTCCGGAAGTGCTCTACCAGCAGAACCACTGCGGCGTCTTTCGCAGCGACGACGCGGGAGACAACTGGCACGACGTGACCGACGGGCTGCCGTCTCGATTCGGCTTCGTCTTGGGCGTGCACGGTCAGGACCCGGGCACGATCTACGTGATGCCGGAAGACAGCGCCTCAGAGGGTCAAGCCGGAGGCGAAAGGCGTTACGTCACCGATGCCAAGATGCGCATCTACAGGAGCAGGAACGGCGGCGACGACTGGGAGGCACTGTCGAACGGCCTGCCCTCGGAGCATGCCTACCTACACACGATGCGTGAAGGGATGGCGACGGACGACCTCGACCCGGGCGGGGTTTACGTTGGGACGACCTCAGGCGACGTGTTCCACAGTCGCGACGACGGGGATAGCTGGCATTCAATGGCACGCTACCTGCCGCCGATCAACTCCGTGGAGGTTGCAACGGTCGTGTGACGGCGCCTCGTTAGCGCCGGCCGAATTCGCGTTCCAACTGGCCTGAGCTCATGTGGATCATCGTAGGGCGGCCGTGAGGGCAGGTGTTGGGCTGAACGCACGCTTCCAGTCGCCGAATCAGGCCGGCCATCTCCTCGTGTACCAGCGTCTTGCCCGCCCGGATGGCAGCGTGGCACGCGATGGAGTACGCGGCACGCTCCTCCCACGACTCGAAGCCGCCGCCTTCCGCCATCAGCTCCAGAATGTCGACGAAGGCCTGAGCCGGGTCGGCGGACCCGAGGAGCACGGGCACGCCTCGCACCAGGTAGGCGTCGCCGCCGAACGGCTCCGCCAGGAAGCCGAGCGCCGCAACGGCCGCGCCCTGCGTATCGACGAGGTCTCGCAACTCAGGATTCACTTCGACCACAACGGGTTCGAGCAACGTCTGGACATTCGGTTCTCCCGACACCGCTTCGGCCTTGACCTGCTCGAACATGACACGTTCGTGTGCGGCATGCTGATCGATCAGATACATGCCGTCCGGTCCTTCGGCGACGATGTATGTGCTTTGCACCTGCCCCAGCACGCGCAGGACCGGCAGCGCGTTTTTCGGAACGACAGGCGCCGGAGCGACATCCGAGACTGGGGCCTCGCTCTGCTCGACGACTGGCGGATCAGGCCACCCGATGGGCGGGGAGGACGGATCGATCCCAGGCGAGTCCTGCCTCACGAAAGGAGGCGCGGGCCAGAATCCGCTCGAGCTGGTCGAAGTCGCAGGCGGCGGCGCATGCGATGGAGAATGTCCGACACCGCGGACCTCGGGCACCGGCGCGAAGTCGATCAACGCTCGTCGTACAGCTTGCTGCACGGCCGCGAAGATTTGACCTTCCTGTCGGAACCGCACTTCCGTCTTCGACGGGTGGGCGTTGACGTCCACCTCGTCGGGAGAGACGGCGACGTTGATCACGGCCAGCGGGAACCTGCGCTCGGCCATGAAGCCATGATAGGCCTGGTCGACGGCGAACCCGAGGGCGCGGTTTTGTATCCAGCGCCGGTTGACGAAGAAACTGACGTACGAACGGTTGGCCCTGGACATCGAAGGAGAGCCCGCCAGGCCCCAGGCCACCGGCTGGCCTGCGTCGTCCTCGTCAGGCGCCATTTCGAGCATCGCCTCGGCAGTCTTGAGGCCGTAAACCGCCGCAACCGCTTCCCTAAGATCCCCCGTGCCCGGACTGGCGAACCGTTTTCCCCGGTCGAGCTCGAGTTCGAACGCCACCTCCGGATAGGCCAGCGCGTAACGCGTGACCACGGTCTGGATGCGCGAGGTCTCGGATCTGACCGATCTCAGGAACTTCTGGCGGGCCGGGAAGTTTCTGAACAGGCCAGACACGCTGATCGTCGTCCCGATCGGCGCGCCGGCGGCTTCGAGGCGGTTCACGGCGCCGTCGCGAACATCGATGCGGGCGCCGACCTCTTCGCCCTCGGCGCGAGTCGACAACGTCACACGCGACACCGCGGCGATGCTGGGGAGCGCCTCGCCGCGGAATCCGAGAGTGGTTATCGAATCGAGATCTTCCGCCCGCGTGACTTTGCTGGTCGCGAATCGCTCGAAGGCCAGCTCAACCTGGTCCGCCGGTATCCCCGACCCGTTGTCGGAAACCCGGATCAACTCGACTCCGCCGCCTCGGACTTCGATAGAGATGCGGGTCGCGCCGGCGTCAAGGGCGTTCTCGACCAACTCCTTCGCGGCCGACGCAGGTCGCTCGATGACCTCACCGGCAGCGATTTTCGACGCGACGTCCGGACGCAGCAGTCGAATCGGCAACGGTCATGCTCCGGGGGGACGAGCGGCGGTGGCCGCCCGGTATCCAACGCGGCCGGACTCGCCGGTTTCCACGAACTCGGTGATGATGCTGTAGATACGGTCCATCTGATCGTCAGAGTCTGACTTGAAGAAGTATGGCTGAACCAATATTCCGCCGAAGACGTCGACGATCTCCGGATAGTCGTCAATCACGAAATCTGGCCAAAGCGGAACCTTCATCTCTTCCAATCCAGCCACGAAATCCTGAATCGGCTTCTGGTAGATGCCTGTGACAAAGCTTTCCAGGTCGTGCTTCTTAACCTCCCACTTACGGAGTCCGACGCCTGACCAGATGTAGATGCTGTGCCCATCGTTTACCAACAATTCGAACGTCTCGCGGGTTCTAGGTCGAAGGCTTCCGTCCACGGCCAATATCGTGTAGTCCACATCGAAGAATACGTTGAGCGCCAATATTCAGTCCTCTTCTCGATAATTATGAGGGCGGGGAAGTCCCGCCCTCGCCAATGATACCATCACCGTACTGTCGCGTACGAGGCGCGCTCACACAGTCGCGGCGTGACCGTCCGAGCGAGGGTCCGAGCCAGCCGTCTTGACTCCCGATTCGAAGTCGATCTCGATCAGCTTCGCGGACCCGCCCTGGCCGAGCGCCGATTTGACGTTGACCTTGTGTCCCTTGGCCCTGAGCTTTTCGACGTCGATCACGGACATGCCCGGGTCAAGCTCGACGAGCAGCGGGTCGTCGAGCGAGGCGGGGTCCGATCCGGGTGTGCTCACCCATCGAGGCGCTTCGACCGCCTGCTGGGCGTCCATCCCATGGTCGATGACGTTGCTTATCACCTGGACGTTCCACGGGATCTGCCGGTCACCGCCAGGCGTGCCGCCCACCAGCCACGGTTTGTCGTCCTTGAACACCATGTACGCGTTCAACGTGTGCATCGTGCGCTTGCCGCCCTCGATGACGTTGGGGTGTCCGTCCACCAGCGAGAACCCTCGACCGACTCGGTTGTTGAGCAACACGCCCGTCGTGCCGGCGACGAACCCGCCACCGAAGCCCATCGACAGGCTGTGGATGAACGAGGCCGCGTTGCCGTCTTTGTCCACGACACAGAAGTAGCTGGTGTTGTCGTCGCCGGGGATCGGCGCCGCCAACGGCCCGGGCTCGTGGACAGTCGTCGAAATCGGATCGATGAGCTTGCGGCGCTGATCGGCGAACGGCTTCGAGATCAGCTCGTCCAGCGGATTGGCGATGAAATCAGGATCGCCCATGTACCGATTCCGGTCCGCGAACGCCAGGCTTTTGGCCTCGAGCATCGCGTGAACGGACTCGGCGCTGTAGAAACCCATTCCGGCCAGGTCGAAGTCTTCGAGGATGTTGAGCATCTGCAGAATCAGGTGCCCCTGAGACGGCGGCGCGGTTTCGTACACGGTGTGCCCGCGATAGGTCGTCGAGATCGGAGGCTCATACCACGTCGTCTCGTGCGCCGCGAACTCCGCTTCGGTGTAGAGGCCCCCGCCCGCTCGGATAGCGCGGACCATCTCTCTGGCGGTCTCGCCTCGGTAGAACTCGTCGACTCCGCCGTCGGCGACGCGTCTCAGCGTTCGACCCAGGTTCTTCTGCACGAGCACGTCGCCAGCGCGGAACGAGGCGCCGTTCTTCGTGAAGATGGCCGCCGAATCCGGAAACTGGTTCAGCTTGCTGTTCAGAATCTCGAAACCCGTGGCGCTCTTCGCCGAGACGGCGTACCCGTCCTCAGCATAGCCGATGGCCGGTTGCAGCAGCCTGGCCAGCGGCATCGTCCCGAGACGGTCGAGAATCGCTGCCCAGCCGTGGACTTCGCCGGGGATGGCGGCCGCGATCGGTCCGTCGAGAGGCATCTTGTCGAGCCCTTGACGAACGAAGTAGTCGCGGTTAGCGGCCAACGGGGCTTTGCCGCTGCCGTTCATCCCGAACACCCTGCCCGTCTTGGCCTCGTACATAATGACGAAGGGCTCGCCGCCGAGACCGCATCCGGACGGGACGGTGACCGCCTCCGTCGCCGCGACCGCGACAGCCGAGTCGAACGCGTTGCCCCCGTCCGCAAGCACGCCCAATCCGGCAGACGCAGCGAGTGGTGAGATCGACGCCACCACGCCGCCTTTGGTGTATACAGTGCTTCTCCCCGTGTTGACCTGCGACGCTGAATCCCTCACCATGTTGGCGCCCCCCTGGCACATCGGAGTACATTTGTGCACATGCTAGCATCACAGTCAAGCCGGGCCGAAAGCGAGGCCACGGCAAAACCGGACAGGGGCGTGGATCGTACGAAACATCAAGGAGGCCAAACTTTGCTTGGCTTGAGACTCGCAGCGATCGTGATCGCAGCTCTGACGCTGATGGCAGCGTGCGCGGACCCGGAGGCGGAGGCAGATGAGCATTTCGACTTAGGCGTCGCTCATCAGGAGGCCGAAGAGCTCGAAGAAGCCATATCCGAGTTCTCGGCAGTGATTCGCTTGGAGCCGGATCGGCACGAAGCCTACTACAACCGCGGCATCGTGAACGCCAACGCCGGCAACTTCAGGACGGCGATCGACGATTTCGACGCGGCAATTGCACTCAAGCCGGATTTCGCGGACGCGTTCCACAATAGGGCCCTCACTTGGGGGAACCTGGATCAGGGATGGCGCGCGGTGGCGGATTTCGAGAGCGCGACGACGCTGGACCCAAGCCTGGCCAAAGCGCACGTGGCCAAGGGTGCGACGCTAATCAACCTTAGCCAGCTATCTCAGGCGATCGAAAGCCTCGACCGAGCGCTGCTGCTGGAGCCCGACAATCCTGGCGCCTACGCCATCAGGGCTGTTGCCCACGCGATCGTCTCCAACGACGCAATGTCGGACGCCGACATTGCTCGCGCAATCGAGCTCGGCTACAACGCCACCTCGCTGCAAGCGGACGTGGACCGCATTAGACAGGCGCGCGGCAACTAGGCTGCGGCCGATGCGGAGACGTCCGGGCGAACTCGGGTTTCGCGTTCCAATCGAAACCGGTATCCTTAGCGACACGCGCGCCAACCATCCCGCGAACGGGCACGATGCGGCGTGTCGCACAACATCGTCGGAGGAGATCACAACTTGACTCTAGCGCCCACGATTCATGACGTTATCCAGGCCAGAAAACGCATCACCGGCTACGTAACGCGGACCCCGCTGCACCGCTACATCGCGCTCGAAACGCTGCTGGGTGCGCAAGAGGTGTACGTCAAGCACGAGAACCACCAGCGGTTGGGCGCGTTCAAGATGAGGGGCGGCATCAACCTCCTGTCCCAATTGTCCGAGGAAGAGCTGGCCCGAGGCGTGTCCACGGCGTCCAGCGGCAACCACGGGCAGTCTATCGCGTACGCCGCGTCGGTCTTCGGCGCGAAGGCAGTCGTGGGCGTGCCGGAGGGCGCGAATCCAGGCAAGGTCGAGTCCATGCGCAACCTCGGCGCCCAGGTCATCCACCACGGCGCCTTCTACGACGAGACCCGTGAGTTCGTGGACCGGCTGTCGCGCGAGGAAGGGTACCGATACATCGACGCGGTCGTCGAGCCGCAGCTTATCGCCGGAGTCGGAACGTACACGCTGGAGATCCTGGAAGACCTGCCCGACGCGGACGTGATCGTCGTGCCCGTGGGCGGAGGCAGCGGCGCGTGCGGAGCGTGCATCGTTGCCAAGGCGGTCAATCCGGACATCCAGGTCATCGGAGTGCAGGCCGAGCAGGCTCCGGCGGCGTTCCTCTCGTGGCAAGAGGGCAAGGTCGTACAAGCGCCGATGCGCTCGCAGGCAGAGGGGCTCGCCACCGGAACCGGCTTCGAGCTCACACTAGGCATCCTCCGCGAGCACCTCGACGACTTCATCTTAGTCACCGAGGAGGAGATGGACCGAGCGATCATCCATCACCTCGAGAAGACCCACAACCTCACCGAGCACGCCGGCGCCGCATCCCTGGCCGGCGCGATCAAGATCAAGGACCGACTCGAAGGCAAGAAGGTCGTCCTCATCATGAGCGGCGGCAACATATCGATGGACCACCTGAAGTCCGCGCTGGCCAAGTATTCGTAGGAATCTGTCATCGTCCGTTCGCCCTGCGGACAATGCATAAGCCAGCAACGGCGCCACAACAGAGTGTCATTCTGAGACCGTCCGCCTTAGGCGGAAAGAATCTAGGGCCTCGCAGGCAGACATGTATCGCGTTGGGCGAGATCCTTCGCTGCGGCTCGGGACGGTAATGGGAGAGCCGTTACTCGGAAGCCTGTCGGGGACCCCGTCGAAAGCCCGGAGTCGCGGGTTCGCCAGGACCCCACGTAATGGCTATTATGCCGGATCGATTTTCTCGTTGATGGGCGTCACCCCAAACAGCGACGAAACGGGGTGCAGTCCCGACGAATCGGGACGCCGGGGACTGGGGTGTCCCCAGAAAACCCTCGCCGACGGGTGGGCGGGACCGAAAATATTTGTGAAATGACCTCCCGTGGAACGCCCCTTTGTCGAACCGGTTCGGTCCCGAACGTCACCGCAATTGATTGACCATCGTGTGTCCGCTGCGAGAACATGAAGGCGCCTACCGCTCTCCGAACTAGCGCCGCCAAGTATCGAGAGGATCGAAAACATGACAAACCAACCGATCGCGGACGATGCCCCCAGCGCAGACCTCTTCCCCGAGTACGACACCCTCTTCGACCTCATCGCCTCGGAGGTCCGAGGCCTGACCGACGAGCAGCTCGACTTCACGTCCGAAAATTGGGGATGGGCCGAGTGGAGCATCCGAGTCCAGCTCAGCCACATGGCGTCGCTCACGTACCGCTGGCTCATCTCCCGCTGGGGCGGCACGCTGTTCCCGAACGACGAACACGGCATCGACGACGTCGGCGACCTCAACCACCCCGACTTCGACCGCCGCATGAACGACAACAGATACTACGAACTGCCGATCATCCTCGAAAAGCTGGAGCAAGGCATCGACCTCGCCCGCCGAGTGCTGGCCGAACGCAACGTCGGCTTCTTGCGTTCCCACTCTGTGATCCAAGACCAAGGCCCTCACTGGGACCTGATGATCAAAGCCCACCCCACCGGAATCACCCCCACCGGCGAGCCGGGCAAAGGAAACATGCTCCTCGAAGCCACCATGCGCCACATCTACTTCGAAGAGATCACCCACCTCTTCAACATCCAACGCCTCAAGCGAGCGCAGGCGCTCCCCACCGTCGTCGAGCTCCCCCGCGTCGGCTACTGGGCGCTGGACGGGTGGGATGTGAGCGAGGCATAGGGGGGAGTGCGCGATTCACCACCGCACTGACCCCTCCAGCCGCATCCGCACGTCGTCGGGCGTGTGGCGGATGCGTTGGCGGACGGGGGAGTCGTCGATGCGGTTGGCGGCGGTGGCGGCTTCGGCTAGGAGCTCGACGCCGCCGAGGAAGTCGGTGAGCGCGATGGTTTCGGCGCCGATGTCGCCGTCGGGGTCAGGGATGGACGTGGTGGCGTTGTGGTGGTTGACGAGAGGGAAGGCGAGGCCCGTTGCGCGGTACCCGAACACGGCGAAGGCGGTTCCCTCGCATGAGCCCCCGCTCATCAGGCGACGCTGGAATCTGAAGTCGGGGTCGCGCTCTCGGATCGTCTCGACGGCAACGGCTAGGATCTGCTCTGCCTCGGCGTCGAAGGTGTACATGGCGTCGCCGGTGCGAATGACGGGGCCGTCGCCTTGCGCGACGCCCTGGATCACGGGACTGGACTCGATGGACACGACCAGCGTGTCGAGGGGAAGAGTGCCGGCCTCGGCCAACAGCCTTGCTCCGAACAGTCCGCCCTCCTCTGCTCTCGTGAACACAGCGTACAGGTCGGCGTCGGCTGACTCGTGGACGAGCCGTTCGAGTGCTGCGGCCGTGGCGGCGCATCCCGCGAGGTCGTCGAGGGCGCGCATCCTGATGTAGTCGCCGTCGAGCTCGAAGTCGGGCAGGTCGAACACGACGAGCAGTCCGGGTTCGAGGGCAGCGCCTGCCTCGATCTGGAGCAGCGTCAGACGCTCGGATGGATCGTCGGACAGCGGCGCGTCCGGCGGGGTCAGCTCGCCGCGTGGTCGGCTCCCATCTGGCATCAAGACCTGCACCGGGACTTGCTTTCGGAGCGACGCCGCGGGCACGCCGCCCAGCGCTCGGACGACCGCGTCGCCGTCGCGAATCTCCGCGATCTCGTAGCCAGGGTGGTCCATGTGCGCGACGTATGCTACGGGTGGTCGATCTTCTCCCGAGCCCTTGCGATAGTGGGCGATCACGTTGCCGAACGAGTCAACCTGCACGTCGACGCCGAGGTTGCGGGCGAACGCGGCCAGGTATCGCGCGGGTCCGCCTTCGTGGAATGGCGCGGCGGGTCGGCGTCCGAGCTCCTCCAGAATCTCAAGCGCGCGTCGGCCGTGATCGTTCATGTGCGGTCTCCTTGCCGGTTGGCGATTTTGGGAAGCGTACCAGCGGAGGGCGAGGTCGGACAACCCTCGCGGACGATTATAGAACCTGATAAGAGGCGGCACGTGTGTGCGAGGCACAATGACGTTGCAAGGGGAAGATCGAGCGCTGGCCAGGCCACATCGGGAAGCAACTCAATATTGAATACCGGACAGATGGGACATCCGAGGTTTCTCAAACGAAATCTTGTACGTAGCCCGCGAAACATGTTGCTCGGCATTGGTGCTTGTTGTGCGTAGTTGGAGCGATGGAGGGCGCCGGGGATGTCAAATGCTGCGCCTAATATCAGTGGGCCGGCGTTACTGAGGAGTGTTCGCAATGCCCTGCGGATCCGCGTTGGCGGCCGTCAGCGAGAAGCTGTTGACATATGCCCTGTCCATGTCATATTTGTAAACTGCCGCATCAACCACATCCACTACCCAGATGTTTCGGCCGTCCGTCGTCACCCCCGTCGGATCGGTGTTGGCTGCCGTCAGCGAGAGTTCGGAGATTGACGTACCAGTGAGATCGTACTTATAGAGCAAAGCGTCGCTCGCGTCGGCAACCCAGATGTAGGTTCCGTCCGTCGCGACTCCAACGGCGTCCTTGTTTTGTGCGGCGAGCGAGAATTTAGATAGGTAGACCCCGTCCATATCGTATTTAAACGCCTTGGGGTCGCTCGCATCCACTACTCTGATAGAAGTTCCGTCGGTTGTAATTCCCGAAGTATCGGAGTTGAACGCATCCAGGGTCGCAGTTGCCGACAGCGAGAAATCCGACGTGTACTTGTACGTCTGATCGTCTATCAGGTCAGCGGTCCAGAATAACGATGAACTCGCGGTGATGCCCATCGCGTTGGCGTTCGCCGCGTCCAACGACTCGGCGCCCAGGAATGTTCCGTCCATCTCATACCGGTAGACAAGGCCGTCCGTCGCATCGATGACGTAGAGGATGGGCGGAAGGATTCTGACTATCACTTTAGTCACGATGCCACTGGGCGTGACGAGCGTGACCCGGTCGTACGTGTTGGTCACAACCGACGGGGACGGATTCGCCACGATGACCATCTCCTCGCCGGGGTTGAATACGCCGGGCTCCACGATTTCGGCCGTCGACGAAGCGACGTTCAGGTATATTCCTTGGACGGCCCAAGCGCCAGCGGCCGGCGGTGTCGTCGAACTGTAGGTGAGGTAGACCACGTCGATGCCAGGGGATTCCTGGACCTCGAAGATGAGGTCCCAGTCGTCGAACATTCCCAGCGACTCACTGCCGTCGTTGGTGAGTGTGACCTGCACGGTCGAGCTTGCGGTGACTTCGAGTCCGAATGGGCTGGTTACGCGGGTGTCCGCCTGCTCCTCGATCCTGCCTTGCTGGTCAACCCAACCCGTCGTGACGTCGCCGAAAGTTTCGATCAACGAATCGCCGACGGTGAGCACCACCGCCGCCATGATCGCTACGCTTATCATGAAAGTTATGACTACGTGCACTTAAGACCGTCCGTGTCGAAAGGTTCGTGTCGCGATCGAATCGGGACACTGGTTTGCATGAAGACTGGGCCCGCCCGATGACCGGCGTCGAACTTGCCCCTCTCTGTACTTCACGTTAACAAAGTGTGCGGTCAAACGTGCCGTGGCTGACACTAGTCTAGAGCGTGGGCAGCACCGACTCGCGCCGCGTGATGCACGCCACGGCAAGGCGCGCCCAAATTCGGCTATGATGTTTGGACGGTCGATTTCGAGCGACATATTGCGCTCACCTGCACCAGCATCCGGAGGACCGATGAACCCAGGGGACATCCTCGTCGTACAGCTCAGCGGCGGACCCGGTTTGGGCCGATGCGTCGACATGGACACGCAACGCGTTCGCATCGCCATCGGCAGGAACCGCGAGGCGCGATTGCCGTTCGCTCGGGTGCTGCTGGAGACCGGCCTGTCCGCGAGCAGCCACGATGAGGTGGAGGCGTTGACCCAAGAGGCGGAGGCGGTTGCGGCGCGCGTGGACCTCGAAGAACTCTGGGACATCGTGTGCGACGACGAGGGGACGATGTCTCTCTCCGACGTCGCCGAGCTCTACTGGAGCACGGCTCCGACACCGGGTCAGATCGTCGGCTTGCTATTGCACTTGTCCCGCGACGACCTTCGGTTTGCGAAAGAAGGCGCCGAATACGCGGCCAGGTCTCGGGAAGAGGTTGCCGAGATGTTGGCCCGAAGGCTGCGACGCGAGCGCAACCGCATCGAGGGCGAGGAGCTGGCGAGCGAGCTTGGATCAGGCAAGATGCCCGACGAGCCGAGCGCTCACCAGACGAACCTGCTCGAACAGCTTCGCGGACTGGTCCTCTACGGCGACGACTACACCAGGGCCGGGGCCGCGAAGAAGTTCCTCCAGTCCTTCGCACCCGGCGCGCGCGACCCTCGGCGAGCGGCTTATGTGGCGCTGACAACGGTCGGATTCATCGACGAGGACGAGTGCCTGGACCTGGAGCGGGCGTCGATCCCCGTCGAGTTCGACGACGCCGTTGTCGCCGAGGCCAATGCCCTGGTGATCGCGCCTCCGCTCGAGACTCCCGGTCGCCGAGACCTCACCCACCTGGAGGTCGTCACCATCGACGACAAGGGCACGCGTGACCGCGACGACGGGCTGTCGATCGAGGTCACGGAGGCTGACGACGGGTCCGGCGACGTGTATAAGGTCGGCATTCACATCACCGACGCCGGCTCGGTGGTCGAACGCGAGTCAGCCCTCGACGTCGAGGCCGACAGACGAATGTCCACCCTGTACCTGCCCGAGCGCACGATCTCGATGCTGCCCCCGTCTGTCAGCGCCGACAAAGGGAGCCTGAATCCAGGGCTGCAACGCGCGGCCCTGAGCGTGTTGGCCCGCCTGGATTCGGAAGGCAAAGTGCTGGACTGGGAGGTCGCGAGTTCGGTGGTCGAAAGCCGAGCGGCGCTTCCGTACGAGGAGGTCGACGCGGCGCTGACGGACCCGGACGCCCCGATGCACGAGTCGCTGACGGCGCTGGAGGCCCTGTCGAGAGCACTGCGCGCTCAACGGGAGTCGGCGGGCGCGTTGAACCTCGAACGGGACGAACTCTCCATCAAAGTGTCGCCGGACGGCGATATATCCGTCCGAGTCGTGGCACGCGCCGCCCCGGCACGGAGCATGGTGGCCGAGTACATGATCCTGTGCAACTCGCTGCTGGCCGACTACTGCAAGCAGAACAAACTGCCCGCGCCGTACCGGTCACAGAAGGCTCCTGACGTCCGCGACGTGATCGCCCAGACGCCCGAGGGGCCACTGCGTTGGTATACGATCGTTCGCAAAATGGCGCCCGCGACGATCAACACCGAACCCGGCGCCCACGGCGGCCTCGGTGTGCCCGCGTACATACAGGCCTCGTCGCCGCTGCGGCGCTACCCCGACCTCGTGGTCCAGCGACAGATCTCGCACTTCCTGGGAACTGGCGAGCATCTGTACGACGACGAAGCCATCGCATCGGTGGCGCAGCGGGCGGACGTTCAGATCCGCGAGCTCGGGCGGCTCGAAGAGCAGCGGCGGACCTACTGGCTGCTCAAATATCTCGACCGCCAAAGGCGTGAGCTAGAGGAGATGGGCGAGGAAAGCCTGTTCGATGCAATGGTCCTGGAGAACGCCCAGAGCCGCTCGGGTTCGCTGGAGCTCAACGACTACCCGTTCCGAGTGCGCGCCGCGTTGCCCAGCACAGCCGCTCCCGGAGAGACCGTGACCTTGCGACTACACGGCGTCGATCTGTGGCGACGAGTGGGTCAGTTCGTGGTTGCGCAGTAGGCATACGCCATCCTGAGCCAGCAAGCGAAGGATCTGGCCAACGACACACCTGTCTCACTGCCAAAGGCTAGATGCTTCGTTTCAGTCAGCATGGCGTCGGGCGAACACGCCGGTGGCCTGGGTCTACTGGCCCAGCCTGCTCCTCGCGTCACTCCACCTCGATCGCACAACACGCTTGCGTCGAAGCACGGTCGCGACGACGATCGCCATCGCCAGCCAGGCGGCGACAAGGCCGGATGCCGAGAGCGAAGGCACTGGCTGTGGCGCCGGCACGAGGCTCTGTCCGGCCAAGGCGCCGTTCACGCGTCCCGACCCGAACGTGTTGTCCGGTCCCGGATCGCCCAGGTCGATCGCTGTGTCGACGATCGCCGCTCTTAGGGTGCTTCGGTCCGCAGCCGGATTGTCTCCCGATTCGCCCGCCTGAAGCGCGGGCTGGAGTTCGAGGAGCAGCGCCGCAAGCGCAGCCACGTGAGGCGCTGACGCGGACGTTCCGAAGAAGCTGGACGAGAATCCTCCCGAACCGGTCACCGACACGCCGTCCACAGCCGATACGTCCGGTTTCAGAGCGCCGTTGTTGGTCGGCCCGCGACTGGAGAACGATTCGATTGTGTCGAGGCCCGAGTCTGACGCGTTGATCGCCCCGACCGAGACGACGCCTCCTCCGGCGTCTCCCTGAGCGGGCACGCTGCTGCTCAGCGTGTTGAAGTTCAGCTTCGAGCCGTCGGGGCACGAGACGCCCCCGAAAACGAACATCTCGATGGTCTTCGGACTGGCGAGATTCGCGGAGTTCTGGGCGAGTATCTCGTAGGTTCTCTTGACGCCTGAGGTGTTCGTAAAGGCAACTGTCTCGAGCGGGTCCAACGTCACACCTGGATTATCGGTGATCCCGGACGCCACGACGACCCCCGTCACACCGTCGCGCACAAATATGTCGTAGTCGTTCGCGGCCGCGCCAAACGTGTCGTCCCAGGAGAGAAAGACTGTCGCCGTCCAGCCGTTGAACAGGTCGATGTAATTCGAGACGCCCGGACCGAACGCCCTGCAATCGGTGGTGTCAGCCGTCTGCTCGAACCGATGCAGGGCGCCGCCTAACCCTACCAGCGCCGTGCCGTCCTGACCTGAATCGGTGAATGGCTCTTGGTAATGTCGTTGCGCATGGTTTCCCACCGACGTGTAGTAACCCCGAATCGGATTGGCAAGCAGGTTCAACATGGCGGCCGTATTGGCCGATATCGAACTCGACTGATCGTAGGCCAGGCCGAACCATGCGATGTCGTCGATCACGATGTCGCTGGTCGCGGCCAAGTAGGCGACTGCCGCGTTGAATTCGATGTCTGTCGCGAAGTTCGCGAAGCGCAGACTTGCACCCGGCGCAATGTCGTGCACGATCTCGAGCATCGCCGTGCCCTCGGCGCCGTTGCTCCCGCTGGAGAGCCCTGCCTCCAGGTCTCCGTCCGCCCGAAACGACACCGCGGCCACGCCGCCCGTCGTCGAAACGAGCTTACCGCCGCCGTCCCGGTTCAGCGCCGACGCCGGCAGGTCGCCCAACGCGAGGGCGTCGGCGATGCCGAAGATTCCGTCCGAAATCAAGCCGACCGTGACGCCCGCGCCTGACACACCCTGGCCGCTGCGAAGCTCATCAAAACTCAGCGCAGCGTCGCCCTCGGTGAGTTTCGATCCGGCGTTGGTGCGCCCGTAGATCGGCAACCGCACCGAGGCCACCGAATCTAGCATTTCGATGTCGCTGAGCCTGTCGACCGAGATCGTCAGTTGGACCAGCGCCCTCGACGCGTCTTCGATCTCGATGACCGCGCCCGACGCTTCCAGGTCGGCCATCGCAGACGGTCCGGGTCGAGCCAAGCGCACGTAAAGCTGCACCCGGCCGGCATCGTCCATCCGCAACAAGCCGCCGTCAAGCATGGCTTGTACCTGGGCGTCACCCGTCGTAGGGCCTGAGATCGAGGCTGCCCGCCCTCGGCGCAATCGGGAGCCGTACTCGGCCAGCAATGCGACGTTCGACGAGAACTTCGCATGCTTGACGGGCGCCGGCAATGTCGGCGAGGTGGTGGTCGCGGTCTGAGCGTGGGCTGGTCCAGCGGTCAAGGCGAGAGGCCCACCAACCCAACTCACCACTGCAACAACCGCGGCGATGGCGACCAGCGCCAGCGCTCGACTAAAGTTCTTTCGGCCGGGATCGATCGGTATGTTCGCCGTCTCCTCGAGATGATGCGTCGCCCGAATGACGCCCAAGCATCGATTCTACTCCACAAATCGGTCGTCATAAACCACGGATCGACGCAGGTTGCGTGAGCCATGTGACGAAACAAAAGTCTCGGCGCCGCACGCTACTCGATCTCCGTCATCCTGTGGACATGAATCGGACCTTTGGATATAATGAAGTCGGTGCCCGAGTCTGTGAATGCAGGCGTTCCCTCACGCGTTCACGGCCATCGTGCCGAGGTGGTGGAATTGGTAGACACGCAGCGTTGAGGGCGCTGTGGCCTAACAGGCTGTAGGAGTTCGAGTCTCCTCCTCGGCACCAACCATCGCTCGCTGTATGGGCAATAACGGGGCGACGTAGCCAAGCGGTCTAAGGCGGAGGTCTGCAAAACCTCTATTCGGCGGTTCGAATCCGCCCGTCGCCTTTCCTTACTAGCTTCAGAATAGCCTCTCGGGCCAATCCGAGGGGCTTTTCATTTGATGAGTTGCCCACTATTTGCCCACTATCAATTTCTAAACGTGTGGCTGTTTGCGACGTGGACACCACTGACATCTGCACAGATGTCATGCCCGGATTCGTCTCACGATGTAAGCGAATGAGACTGCGACACCACGCGCCCCTCTCACGTCAACTTACTCAGCATTACGAACGGGCCGCGACCACACCGTAGAACTGCCACCCCTCACGTCGCGAGGTGATCGTGCCTGCTTACTCATTCGGTTGCGCGTGCGAAAGTTCTGACGCGCTCACGTTCCAATAATTGGCCATGATTCTCTTCCGCACTATCTTTCCCTTGCAT
>DCWO01000065.1:0-128 GCA_002328865.1 Dehalococcoidia bacterium UBA2160
ACTTTCGCTGACGGTCTACACCAGATAGCGAGGAGGGCACTCCGTGGCGATCTGGGCTTCATAGGTCCCCGAAACAAGCATTGGCACGTAGCCGTGCGGTGAATTTCGATTCGTATTCCGATGCCAGC
>DCWO01000065.1:464-607 GCA_002328865.1 Dehalococcoidia bacterium UBA2160
TCGTTCAACTACTCGTTGTACTTGCCACTCTTTGAGTGCAGTGCGAATCCCGAGCACGCTCACGAGTTGTGATCCAGGCGTGCTCCCGACATCTAGGTCAATCGCTTCCGCCGGCGCGCCGGCACACCACGCCCTCAGTATCG
>DCWO01000065.1:952-4261 GCA_002328865.1 Dehalococcoidia bacterium UBA2160
AAATCGCCATTTGACGGAAAACGCGGCGGCCTTTTTGCGGGATTTGGTACAGATGAGGGTCGGTGGAGCCGAAGCGCCTTGACGATCTGATCGACGTACAACAAGGCATTGAAATGGCAACACTCAAGACTCGTGATCAGCTTCCGTGTTTCGATTGCGTCCGCGCCGAGCGGTTGCAGCCGATCGGCGCTTTCATCGATCGCACGCGTTTCGGCGTCTGCTATTCCGATGTTTTGCCAATGGATTGGGAGTTCCTCGCTCACACCGCGGCGCTCCTTTCGTTGCGACGATCAGATTTTATCTCTCAGCGGATCGAGCGATCGCCCTTCGAAGCCCTGCATTCCACGACACGCGCGCCCGATCCGCAACCAGGCCGTGACAGGACTATGCCTTTCCTCCAAGGCCGGGCGTGATTTCGATGCTCAGACGAATCGGTCCGACGTTGCTCGGGCTCCCTGATGAAACGTGAACCTGTAGTTGTGCTCGCATTCTATGGTCGTGCTGATCATCTCGGACTTGCTAGCCACATGGCCTGTCAAGAGGTAGGCTATTCCTCCCCTGCCACAAACTCCACCGGGGCGGGGTAGGGGCGGCGCCAGCCTTCGCGGCCGAAGGCTGGGTCTTGAGACATGTCGCCGGATTGGGCGAGACGGTCGTGCATTGCGAAACGGTATGACGCCATGAGCTCGAGGGTGAGATCGGTGTCGAGGCGGCGGTACGTGTCGGCGTGGGACGGGTCTGAGGCGAGGTTGTGTTGCTCGGTTGGGTCGTCGCGCATGTTGAACAGGAGCATCTCGCCGGTCGAGTACTTGGCTAGCTTCCATTCGCCGTCGAAGATGCACCAACCGTCGGAGAGCATCCCGACGATGCGGTCGCGAGGCGCTCTACCGAACAGGCCAAGGCCGGGCAACGTCTGCGAGTCCATGTGCGACGGCGTGGGGACGCCTGCGGCGGCCAGCATCGTCGCGGTGACGTCTCGGAGCTCGACGAGATCGTCGGAGTACTGTCGTGTTGGGCCATCCGGAAGCCGCGCGAGCATGGGGATGCGCCACGCGGACTCGTAGAACGATGCTTTGCCGATCAGGTTGTGGTCGCCCAGATAGTCGGCATGGTCTGTCGAGAAGATGATCACCGTGTTGTCGAGCAGGCCGTTCGTCCGGAGTGTACTGATGATTGTCCCGACCTCGTGGTCGATCTGCTTGACGAGGCCGGAGTAGTGCGCGCGGATGGTCTTCTTGTGCGCGTCGGTGAACTCGGTGTAGTCGACGCCATTCCAGGGCCGTTTGTTGCCGTCGATGTTCTGCTGGCGCAACACCGGGGTGTCGCCCGCGGCCTCGGGGATGGCTTCGGGCATCTCGTCGGGGTCGAACGTCTCGGGGAAGTCCGGCGACGGATCGTACGGGCAGTGCGGTCCGGGAAATCCGACCATCAGGGCGAACGGCCCGTCGCCGCCGTAGTTGTCGATGAACCGGCACGCCTCGCGGCCCACGAATCGGTCGATGGAGTGCTCCCAGGGCAGCAGGTTCGTGATCGCGCCCCGGTTCTCGAGATAGCCCTCGTGTTCGTTGCCGTGGTACTTCCGCAGTCCGCGCTCTCTGAGGTACTGATAGTAGTCGTCACGGATGTGGAGCCAGCGTTTGTCCTCGGCGATGACGCGGTACTGGAAGCCATGTCGGGCGTCCCACGGGTAGAAGTGCATCTTGCCGACGCCGGCGGTGTAGTATCCGGCGCCCGCGAGCAGTTGCGGCCACGTCCTGATGCCGACTTCGTTGTAGTCGCCGCGCACCGCGTGTAGGTTATCGGCGACTCCGTTGCGAATGGCGTTCATGCCGGTGAGCAGGGCCGTCCGGGCTGGGACACACACCGGCGACGCAGAGTAGGCGCGGTCGTAGCGCGTGCCCTGTTCGGCGATCCAGTCGATGTTGGGTGTGTCGATGAATGTCGCGCCGTAGCAGCTCAGGAAATCGGGCCTGAGTTGGTCGGGTAGGATGAAGACGATGTTGGGTCGGTCGCTCACGCCCTTGGCAGGCCTAGTCCTCGGCGGGCGATGATGTCGCGCTGTATCTCGGACGTGCCCGCCGCGATGGTCGACGACACGGCGCTCAGGTAGCTGCGCTGGATGTACCCCTGAAGCGGCGCCCACTTGGAGCCTTGCGAGAGCTGTCCCGCCATCCCGAGGATGTCCATGCCGGTGGCCGCGACGCGCTGGGTGAGCTCGGTTCCGTATAGCTTGGACATGGACGCTTCGGCGTTGGGCACCATGCCCTGGCTCTGCATCCAGGCGACTCTGTAGGACAACCAGCGGGAGGCGTCGGTTTCGATGAACCGCTCGGCCAGCTTCCGACGAACGATCGGGTCCTTCGACAGAGGCTTGCCGTTTTTGGTGGCCTCTTTGGCGTACTTGACCAGAGTCTCCAGCACTCGTCGCGCGGATGCCGAGTAGCCGACGCCAGAGCGTTCGAAGTCGAGCGCGACGGCCAGCGTGTACCAGCCGCGGTTCTCCTCGCCGACCAGGTTGGCCTTGGGGATGCGGACGTCCTCGAAGAACACTTCGTTGAACTCGTGGCCGCCCGCCATGTTGATGATGGGCCGCACCGAAACTCCGGGCGACTTCATGTCGAGCAGGAACAGGCTGATTCCGCGATGCTTGGGCGCCTCGGGGTCGGTGCGGGCGGCGAGCCAGCCCCAGTCCGCGATGTGCCCGGCGCTGGTCCAGATCTTCTGGCCATTGATCACGTAGTCGTCGCCGTCCAACTCCGCCGAGGTCTGCAGCGACGCCAGGTCGGAGCCGGAGCCGGGTTCGGAGTACAGCGTGCACCAGTACCGCTCGGCCTGAGCGATGGGCGGCAGGTGCTCGCGCTTCTGCTCCTCGGTGCCCGCGATCATGAGCGTTGGGCCGACCCAAGTGATGGCGCCGACGCCGAGGTCGGTGCCGGGCGCGCCCCAGTAGCTCATCTCCTCGCGGTAGACGAGTTGCTCCATGATCGACCGCGCCTGTCCGCCGTACTCCTCGGGCCAGGCGAGGGTTAGCCAACCCTTGTCGGAGAGCTTCTTGGACAGGTCCCTGGTGAAAGGAAACTGCTCGGGCGAATACGGACTGCCCTGGTCCATCGGATCCCAGCCGTCGGGCAACTCCTGCCGCAGGAAGTCTTTGATCTCCTGCCGGAAGGACTCTTCGTTCTCGGTAAACTGGATGTCCACGTTCGCCTCCGAACGGCCGGATGTTGTCGGGTGATCTCGCTGATCAACCCGATGCGCCAGAGCGGCTTGCAACTGCGGCAATTGCCGTAGGGGAGGGTTTGAAACCCT
>DCWO01000065.1:4590-7608 GCA_002328865.1 Dehalococcoidia bacterium UBA2160
GCTGGTGTTGACTGCCAACAATCCGGCGGATACGGTCCAACGCGCGCTATTTGGTCGCTACGTTCCCGAATCAGAATTGAATCGCACGGGAGGGTTTGAAACCCTCCCCTACGACTATCAGCGCTATGTAACTGCTGGTTTGAGCGCTACTCTCGCGGCGCTTGGCGCGGGGCCGGATTGACGAGGTCCATGCCCAGCGTGCCGGGGAACATGACCGCGATTTCGTCGACGGTCCAGTTGCCGGCTACCTGCATCGAGCGAGATATTTCCGGATTGTTCATCAGCGAGATCTGGCCGCCGGTGACATGGAACACGTAGCCGTTGACGTCCTTGGCCGCGTCTGAAGCCAGCCATGTGACGAACGGCGCCACGTCCTCGGGTTCGCGGTTGAGTTCGAGAGTGGGGCGGGCCGGACCGGACGCCTGAATGCCGCTCGCTGCGCGGACCTGCTGGGCGGACGCCGGAACGGTGGCGGTCATACGGCTGCTGGCGCCTGGCGAGATGCTGTTGACCCTGACGCCGTAGCGGCCCAGGTCTCTGGCGACGCCTCGAGTGAAGCCGGCGATGCCGTCTTTTGCCGCGCCGTAGTTTGCTTGGCCTGAGTTCCCGTACAGTCCGGATGTCGACGAGAACGTGATGATGCACCCGCTGCGCTGCTGGCGGAACAGGATCGACGCATATTTTGAGACCGAGAACGTGCCCTTGAGGTGGACGGCGATTACCGCGTCCCACTCTTCCTCAGTCATGTTGAAGATCATTCGGTCGCGAAGGATGCCCGCGGGGGTCACGACGATGTCGAGCTTCCCAAAGTTGTCGATCGCGCTCTTGACGATGGCTTCTCCGCCCTCCATCGTGGCGACGGACTCGTAGTTGGCGACGGCGTTTCCGCCTGCCGCTTTGATCTCGGAAACGACTTCGTCGGCGGGCGAACTTGCGGCCCCAGTGCCGTCAACGGCGCCGCCAAGGTCGTTGACCACGACGCTGGCGCCCTCTGAGGCCATGAGGATCGCGATGCCTCGGCCGATGCCCCGGCCCGAGCCGGTGACAATTGTTACCTTATCTTTCAGCATATCTCCCATGAGTTTGGTTCTCCTAGCATGTATTGGGGAATGGACCTTCGACAGTTCAATCCAGGGTTACTGACGCGGAGGCTGAACCGGCGACGGGTTCGTAAGATTCTGTGTGATGTGCTTCGGGGCCAGTTCCGAGATTTCGTCCAATGTCCATCGGCCCTGCTTGAAGATCGTGCGGATCCTCCGCGGCAATGAAAGCAGTGTCACGTTGCCTTCGTACACCAGGAAGGTCTGTCCGTTGACTCCGTCGGCCATGTCGGAGGCCAGGTAGCAAACCATCGGCGCAACACCGCTCGCGTCCATGGAGGGCGGTTGAACCGGCTCGGCGGATGATCGATCGCCTCGCGCGTCTCGCATCTGTCGGGCGGTGTCGGGCACCGTCGCCGTCATGCGGGTGGACGCCCTGGGCGCGATTGAGTTGGCGGTGACGCCGTATCGACCGAGGTCGCGGGCGACCACCTTCGTGAACCCGGCGATTCCCGCTTTGGCGGCCGCGTAGTTGCCTTGCCCCGAGTTTCCGAACAGGCCGGACTCGGAGCTGAACGTGATGATTCTGCCGCTGCGCTGTTGTCGGAACAGAATCGACGCGTACTTGACCACCGAGAACGTGCCCTTGAGGTGAACGGCGATTACTGCGTCCCACTCTTCTTCGGTCATGTTGAAGATCATCCGGTCTCGAAGGATCCCGGCAACCGTGACGACAATGTCGAGCTTGCCGAAATTGTCTAACGCGGACTTCACGATGTTCTCGCCGCCTTCCATCGTGGCGACCGAGTCGTAGTTGGCGACCGCTTCACCGCCGGCGGCCTTGATCTCGGCGACAACACCGTCGGCTGGCGAGCTGGAATTGCCCTCTCCGTCGACCGCGGTGCCCAAGTCGTTGACCACCACCTTGGCGCCTTCCGCCGCCATCAACATGGCGACTCCCCGACCAATGCCTCCGCCTGAGCCGGTGACAATCGCCACTTTGTCTGTCAATGAGTCTGTCATGATACCTCCTGTTAATTGAATTCGATCAGAACTGCCGTCACGCGGACCAGCATTTGTGTCGTCTCTCGAAGGTTCGCAACCCTGCGAGACGACCCCCGCCCCGCGAAGGGCGTCCACAGTTTACAACAAAAGCGCGTCGTGTAGAACAGGCTGAGCTTCGATGTGGGTACGACAGAGGTTTTGCGCTTGTGACGTCGACCAGATGTCTCCGCGGCTCGGAGGGTCCATTAACGCTCCGCGCCTTTGGCCCTCCGCGTTCGACTCAGGGCGAAAGCGGCCGCGACGACGGCGACGATCCCGAGCCCGACCGCGATCGTGATCCACATGAAGTAGTCGTCGAAGAAGGTCTGGATCGACTCGCCAAAGATGTATATCAACACCCCGATCAGGAAAAACCTGGCTCCGCGCCCGATCAACGACGCGAGCAGAAACGGACGAATCGGCAGTTTCATGACTCCAGCGAGTATGGCGAACACCTTGTACGGTATTGGCGTGAACGCGGCGATGATGATGGCCCATACGCCAAACTTTTCGAAAAGCGACTCCGCGTATCCCAGTTTGTTGTCCGACACGAACCTGTTGAGCACCGGTCTGCCGAGCCTGTTCCCCAGAGTGTGACCGACGACCGCCCCCGCGACCGACCCTGCCGTAACCAAACCGGCTAGCCATATGGCTGATCCGGGCTTCGCGATCCCGATGGCTATCAGCAATGGGTCAGGAGGAATCGGGAAGAAAATGGACTCGCTGAAAGCGAGCAGAAACAACAGGACCGACGACCAATCGCTCTGGGCAAACCCGTCAGTCCAATGTGCGAGCTCCGTAAGCAGTTCGCTCATGCGAGTGCTGTGCGCCAGGCTCGGCCTGAAGGCCGAGGCCACCGTTCGCCGTGTGTTGGGCGGGTGCTACCACTCCATGCTGAGCGAAGCGAAGCATCTGGTCTCCGACAGACACACGT
>DCWO01000083.1:0-10448 GCA_002328865.1 Dehalococcoidia bacterium UBA2160
TTGACGACTGGAGCTCGTTGCAACATTTCATTATGTTCTGTTACATTCGTCCCTCAATCGCATCGTGGTGATCGAGTGCCAACTGTATTTGGAGACCGCCCTCATCGATGCACTCAACCACCCTATCGGCTCGGTTGCGTCCGCACGCACCAGAGTCCAGGGAGCCAACCTACGCTGGGTCGGAGCATACTTGGGCGAAGGCTAATCCAACTTCCTCTCACGCCTTCGGGTGAGCGGAGGCGGTCACAAGTCCTCAGTAATGCCGAGTTTGTCGGCGCACTTGCGACAGAATCTGATCTGGATGTTGTCATTCAGGCGCATAATCGGCCCGTCCGGCGCCAACCACTACCGCTGAGGAATGGCGTTCTCTCGGTAATCAACTGGCAAGGCACGAAGTGTATCCCGAGAGATCGGGAGCATAGGCACCGGTTCCCGCCCAACCCCAGGGCCAATTGGCGAGGTAGGGCGCGCAAACTGGCTTTGCGCCATCGGCGTCTCACATTGGTACGATCGCTGGTGCCGAGATTGGGTCAACGTAACGGCGGCCGGATTGACCACTCTGCTCGACACCCGGTGTGAACGAAATCGGCTCGTCGGTGATTATGGTCGGGCAGCGGTCGATCGGTGCTTGAGATCTAAGACGTCCAAAATATCGTTCCCACGGCCGCGACGGGTCGGACCGGAAAACGGGGAGGCACGGGTTTCGTTGCTCTTGGCGCCATCCAGTTTCCGACGATGACGGCCGAATCAGAGTCAGTGCGATCCGGTAAATCAACGGAACTAGCCTGTCGAGGACTCGAATAGAGAGCGTTACGGAAGTCGGCGCGAATCCATCATTATGTGGGGGAATAAGTGGTGGTCGGGGTGGGGAGACTCGAACTCCCGGCCTCTACGTCCCGAACGTAGCGCGCTACCAACTGCGCCACACCCCGATATTGAAGAACCTTTTATTCCATAATGTTGCGTTCAGTGTCCCGAACGTAGCGCGCTACCAACTGCGCCACACCCCGATAATGAAGAACCGTCTATTCCATGAAGTTGCGTTCAGTGTCCCGTACGCAGCACGCTGCCTACCGCGCCGCGCCCAGTCGGACATTCTCATTGTAGCCGCTACGCCATGACCCAGGCAACAACAGATGGAATTCGCTTGACAAGAACGCACGTTCTGTTCTAAAGTGTTCTAAACAAGGTACTATACTTTTCCGAAGGTGTCACGATGCATGGCTCGCTGACGAAACGAAGAAACCCACAGCTACGGATGTCCGGGATGCCTGCTCCCGCCGGTTTGCGAACCGTGCCTAACGGTCGAGACGTTGCACAAGGGCAGAAAGTCATGTACCTCGGCAAGGTAACCGGCGGCCCGCAGTATGGCGCCCGTGGGACGGTTGTGCAGACCCTCCGCAACAACGCCTTGGTCGATCTAGGCAAAGCCGGCACGTGGCGGGTCCCCTACCATTTCCTTGCCCTGCCAGAGGCGGCATGAGACGTCGGTCGGCCGCTCAATCGACTCGCACGATCTTGTTTCTGCGCAGGCCACTCGTCCACTCACGGTAGAATCCGCTACGCGAGGACATACACGATGCTCTTCAGACGAAAGAAACCTTCAGCCAGCAACCGATATGGCAGGTTGAGCGATAGGCCGGCTCCGATAACCATCTCCGTGGTCGGAGTGGGAGGCAGTGGCGGCAACGCCGTGCTTCGGATGGCGGACGACTATCCTCCCGGGGTGAAGTTTCTTGCCTTGAATACCGACATCCAAGCCTTGCGGGCGTTCAAAGGCGTGCCCACGTTCGCCATCGGTCCCAACACAACCGCGGGCATGGGTTCCGGAGGCCAGCCTGACGTTGGTCGGAAAGCGATGCGCGAGAGCCAGGATCAGGTGGCCAAGCTGCTCGAAAAGACGGATATGGTGTTCGTCACCGCTGGTTTGGGGGGCGGCACGGGCACCGGGGCTGCATCGATCGTCGCCGACCTTGCCCGAAAACGCGGAGCGCTGACCGTTGGCGTGGTCACGCTGCCGTTCGCGTTCGAAGGGCCCAGGCGCCGCGAAGTCGCGATGGATGGACTGAAGCAACTCGGCGCGAAAGTCGATACGTTGATTACGATTGAAAACGACCGTCTCCTTCGGTTCCTCAAAGGCAAGGTGAAGTTGTCGGACGCATTTCAGCTAGCCGATCGAGTTCTCAAACAGGGTGTGCACGGAATCGCGGACATCATCTCGATGTCAGGATTGATCAACGTGGACTTTGCCGACGTCAAATCGGTAATGGCCAACGGCGGTCGGGCGTTCATGGCGATCGGCGAGGGTCAGGGTCGGTGGGCTGCCCTCGATGCTGCACAATCCGCGCTGGCGAACCCGTTGTTCAGCGCGCCTCTCGATGGCGCCTCGGGAATTCTGTTCAACGTGGAGGGTGGAAAAAACTTGGCTTTGGACCAAGTGCATGAGGTCGCCGGGCTTATCAAAAAAGCCAGCAGCCCGGACGCCAACGTGATATTCGGCGTGACCGAGGATCCTCGACTCAAAAAGCGCGTGAAGATAACGCTGGTCGCCACCGGTGTGGCCAACAAGCCCGGTCGCGGTCGACCCGATCGATCCACCGGATCCCAACCCGCCGACGCCGGAGTGTTGGCGTTGGCCGAACAGGTCGTGGCCAATGGGCACTCCTCGGTGTTGTCCGTGTCAGAAACACAGCCGATGTTCTAGCGTGCGGGTCTCGGACGCGCCCCTCGAATCGGAATCATCTGAGCATCGCCGCTGACCGGGCATGGCCGTGTTGTCGGTGCGGACTAAGCCGAGAAGAATCCGTTGGCTAGATGGTCGGCAATGGTCGACGCGACCAGCTCGGGACGCTGGACGGGCACGTCGTGTATGCTGTCTTCCAGCCACACCGTTTTGCTGACCCGCAACAACGCTTCAGCACGGGCGATGGATTCCGCTCTGCGGGTTTGCCTCGGAGTGGGAGCGCCGTCTTGGATCTGTCGTGCCGGCATGAGCAACACCGGACAGCTAATGCGCGGGTACAGTTCGCGTGGATGATGGTCCCAAACAGAGTCGATGATCCGAAGGTGGTTCTCAAGGCTGAGGCGAGCCTTGATCGTCCGATCTTCCTGCACAAAGAAATTCGCCAGGACGATGCCTTCTCGCCCTTGCCCGTCGGCGACCAGCGCTGACCACCGTTCCCGCACTCTCCCCACAAACTGATCAACAGTTACGCCTGAGAAGATTGGCGGCGCCATTTCGCGCCTGGCTGTTTCGCGGTCCCAGTCGGGGTTCGACGAAAAATCCATTCCGCCGCCGTCCACAAGGCACAGACCCGCTGCACTTTGCGGATGGGCGACCGCGTACTCGATTGCAACGTCACCGCCCCAAGAGTGCCCGGCGATGATCGGTCGTTCGACGCCGACCTGGGCAATGAACTGGTGCAGATCTTCTGACACTGAAGCGAAGTCATATCCCTCGTCAGGTTTGTCCGACTCGCCGTGTCCGCGCTGGTCCAGCGCAATGACTCTGAAATCATGGCTCAATATCGGCGCCACCAGGTCCCAGATATGACACGTCGACGCGAGGCCATGAAGCAGCACGACGGTTTGTCCCGATCCGCCCCAATCACGGTAGTGCAGGCGGATGCCGTTGGCGGAAGTGAACAAGTCACGGGGGCAGGCGAACACCTATCGCTCCCGTGCCGGAGATCGACGTGGATTCGGCCGATGCGATTGGAGGACAAGCGGGTCCCAGTCGGCCAATGACAGGTATTCCTGAGACGTGGTGTAGCTCCTTCCGTTTGACGAGCGATCCAACATCCTGTAGTCCACAAGGTACCGTCGTATTTGCACGTGGTCGATGTCGAACAGATTTCCATCCTTGATGTAGTTGTTGACCTGAGGTTCCGAATAGACGCGCTCGGGCTCGAAAGCCATCTGGAAATAGTGAAGAGCGATCAGCCGCGCTTTGGTACGCCGCGGGAAAGCTGCGCCTGAGCGAGACATCTTGGCCCATCGTTCGACGTGGGTTTGGTACTCGTCGGCGCTGATGGCGATTGGCGGCACGATTACTCCGATGGACATCCGGCTTGCAAAGCGGTGTGCGGTGAGGCGGACTACGACGCCCGAACACTGGCAAACGGCGTCCGGGCAAGGCCACGGAATGTACGCGAGTCAGTCACGCCCAACGATGGCGAAGGCCGCACACGTTCGCGCACTTTCTCGATGCGATCAGGAATCCGGTGGTTTCCTCTGAGATTTCAGGAAATCTTCCAGCTCACGCACCATGTCGTCTGGGCTCGGTATGTCGTCCTCCACCGGGTGCGCGGCGTCGTAACGCTGTTCGAGGCGAGTGACATACGAGCTAACGTCCGGTTGCTTGGCGATCGCTTTGCTCACCTCCGTCTCGAAGGCGTCGCCCGCGAGGCGCAATTCGTGCAGATCGACGTCGAAATCGACCATGCTGCGGAGTTTCGTGAGCATCGCGTAGCTGACGCGCGGGTTTGGCGAGGTGTTCACGTAGTGAGGGCAGTGCCCCCAAATCGAAGCGTGAGGCAGTCCGATCGTGTTGCAGGAATCGACGAATGCGGTGTGAATGCCCGTGGGCCCCTGATAACCGGAGTTCTGGATGCCCATCCACTTGACCTTCTCCGTCAACTCCGACGAACTCGCGCGACCGGTCACACGCGGTTCTCGTGTGTGCGGGACAGCGTCCAGCAAGGCGCCCAACGTCACCACCAGGTTGACTCCATAGTCGGTGGCGACCGATGAAATGATGTTCGAGAATGCTCGCCACCGGAGATTCGGCTCGGTGCCGACGTAGAGCAGCAAGCCGTTTTCTTGATGTTGGGGTGCGAAGTAGTAAAAGTCGTTGCGCGGCCATCTAATGATGCGTTCGCCGCGGCGGTTGATTCGGGTTTGGGGCCTTACAGATGTGAAGTCGTAGAACTCTTCGGGATCGATCTCCGCGAATTTCTTGGCCGGGAGCTTGCGCACCAGGTATCGCAGCGCCCTAGTGGCGGCTTCAGCGGCGTCCGGCCACCCCGCGAAGGCTACAATCATGGTTGGGAGCTTCACATCCGGAGCTTCGTGTGTGATCAAGCCTTCCATGCGAACTCCAATCTTTCAGATGTTCGGCACAGTGTACCAAATGCTTTTCGACAGCGCCAAGAATGTCGCCGGCGATTTTCGACCGGCGTGATATACTCCGGGCCGATGAACAGAACCGGAACTGACCGTCCACAATTAGCCGGGAGGCGGGTATGAACGGGACGAAGATCGGAGTCTCCATTTCAGCAACCGGAGCGTCGGAGTCCGTGGCGAAGATCCAGCGGATCGATGAAATGGGCATCCACGCAGCGTGGTTGACGTCCGGCGGCGGAGCGGGCGATTCCATGGCGGTGCTTGCCGCGGCGGCCGCAAGCACCGATGCGATCTTGCTGGGGACCTCCATCGTCCAGACGTGGTCCCGACACCCGGTTTCGCTGGTTCAACAGGCGCAAGTCATCGCCGACCTCGCGCCGGGCAGGTTTCGCCTGGGCGTCGGTCCCAGCCATAGAACTCCGATGGAGCGCATGTTCGGCGCCGACTTTCGCGCGCCGCTTGGTCATCTTCGAGAGTACTTGCAGATCGTCAAACCGCTAATCCAATCGGGCAGCGTCGAATTCGAGGGACGCTGGTACTCGGCCGCCGCCACTCTGCCCGGACCGCTTGACGTTCCGGTCATGGGTTCAGCTCTGATGCCGGGCGCATTCGAACTTTGCGGCGCCGAAGCCGACGGAGCGATAAGCTGGGTGTGCCCGCACTTTTACTTGCGGGATACGGCCATGGGTGCACTCAGACGCGGGGCCCGATCCGCCGGCAAGCCGACGCCCCCCATGATCGTTCACGCCCCTATTAGCGTGACCGACGACATCAACGCCGCCCGCAACGGTGTGAGGGAACGTTTGGGCTATTTCCCGAGCACTCCCTTCTACGCCAGAATGTTCGCCGAGTCGGGATTCATCGGGACCCCTGTCTCGGGGTGGACCGACGAGATGCTGGACTCGGTCCTCATCTCCGGCGATGAAGATGCTGTGGCGGAGCAGATCCAGGGCATCTTCGATTGGGGCGCATCGGAAGTGTTGCTCTCGGTGGTTTCGGGCAGCGACGATGCGGCTGGCTCAGAGGACAGAACCCTGTCGCTGCTGAGCAAGCTGTCGACATCGTAGACGCGAACTGGCGGTGACCGGACTTGAGATTTGAACGTGTAGATTTCGTGGCCATCGAAGCCACTCAAAGAACTACGTGGGTGTTCGCGGTCTTCACCGACGCCGAAGGCGTCGCGACGCCAGTCGAGATCACATTGGGCGAGTCAAGCCAGCGCGTTGCAAAATCGGTCTCGAACGCTGTGGCGCGTTTGGGCGCCTTGGAGATCGACTCAGAATCCGAGATCGAATCGGCGCTGGGTCTTGACCGAAGCGTGCTCCGAGCAGACCGCGTCATGGCTACCGCCGTCAGCGCGCTGAGAACGGCGGTTGTGCAAATCGGAGCCCAGCGCGATCAACAAAGTCTGACTGAGGCGCTGAGCGGAGTCGGCGCCTCCAGCGTCGAGCTTTACGCGAACATCAACCGCTCCCTGTTTGCCACGGACCGAACGCCTCCAGCATTCGGCGAAGTCGCGGAAAGAGCCGCCCGAGCAGGGTTCCGGGCCTTCAAGTGCGCTCCGTTTGACGAAGTCCTACTCGACGCGCCGTCTGGTCCCATTCTTGAGACGGCCGGGCCTGGCCTCGATCGTGTAGCCGCGGTGAGGCAGGCAATCGGGCCTGATGCCCGGCTGCAAGTGGATTGCCACAATCGGTTCGCGCCCGACGACGCCATCGTGATCGCCGAAAAACTAGCCGAACTCGACGTCGTGTGGTTCGAGGAGCCTATTCGGCCCGCTCGGACACCCGAAAACCTTGCGTGGATTGCCGAGCGTGTACCCATGCCGTTGATAGCTGGCGAAAACGAATATGGCGCCGATTCATTCTCCGAGCTCGTGAGCCTCGGCAAGGTCGATGTAGTCATGCCCGACGTCAAGCATTGCGGAGGCGTGACCGAAGCCGTTCGCGCGGGTAGGGAGGCTGTTTCGTCGGGGGCGGGCTTTTCGCCGCATTGCCCGTCCGGCCCAATCTCTTTGCTCGCAAGCGGACATGTCACGGCTGCGGTTGAGAGCGCGATGCCTTTGGAGCACGCCGTGTACGAGGTCGACTGGCGCTCGGAGTTGCTGGACCCGCCGGAGCGAGTCCAAGGCGGACGGCTGTGGTTGCCTGAAGGTCCCGGGCTCGGCGCTGGACTGAACGAGAAGGTGGTGACTCAGCGCGGTCAGAAGGTCGATGTTTAACCCCCGGGCCGATGGTTTCGATCATCGCAAGAAAGGCGTAGGAAGGCAAATCTCATGACGTTGAAAAACCCCGATGCCAGCGGATTTGATACGCCTGAATTCCTGGATGAGATGTTGGCGCATCTTCGCGCCGAGTCAGGGATGGACACGACGGCGTTCGCCGACAATCCGGTTAGGCTTCTGGGCGGGTTCGACACGCTGATATTTGCTTTCAATCTTGCCGGCGTGACTAATGAGTTGGCGGGACCGCTGGTGATTCGGTTGTTTTCAGAGACCGGGGGCGCTGGACAGGCCAGGAAAGAAACGGTGTTCCAAAACGCGATGGCGGACGCTGGGTATCCGGTTCCCCGCGTGGTGATCCCAGGCGGCGAGCGGAAGATCGGCGGACGGCCGTTCAATGTAATGGAGCGCGTCCAGGGGCATTCGCTCATGGAAGAGATGATGGGAGACCCTGAAGCGACGGCAAGAGTCATCGATCAGCTTGCCCATACGCAATCTGAGTTGCACACGGCGCCATCGAGCGGCGTCGCCGATTCGCTGCGAGAGTCCGGAATTGCAGCCGAGGAGTTCAGGATTGTTGGGCAACTTCGATACGTGCAACGCTGCATAGCAGATCCCGCGTTGACCCATCTTGAACCGATTGTAGCGTGGCTGATCGAGAACCGGCCAGACGAGCGCGATGAGTTGTCCATCTGTCATGGAGACTTCCACCCCGGCAACGTGATGGTTGACGGCGGACGGGTCAGCGGAGTTCTCGACTGGCCTGGGGCGTTGTTGGCCGACGCCGAGTACGATGTCGTAATTACGCTCGTCCTGATGACGGTGGCCGGTCCCAGCCTTGTCCCGGACGCCCCGCCAGGAGTATTCGATGCGTTCGCCGCAGCCCACCTCGACAGCTATTCGCGACGGCGCACGTTGGATGCTGAGCGGTTGCGGTACTATCGGGCGCAACGCACCATTCGCGCGTTCATTCGCGGAACGGCGGCCCGAACGCCAGGGGTCGATCCCGAGCTGGCGCCCCGCGACCAGTATCCATGGAGCGAAGAGGGAGCCACTCGCAGACTGGTCAGCGTCATCAAAGAGACAACCGGCATCGACGCGCAGCTGCCGCCAGGCGTCGAACCGGAATAGGCATTAGGTCCACAAAGTCCTACTCGGTTCCGCACAGAGAGACAGCCAGCGCCAGCATGATCTTGGTCCCGCTGATCAGGCTCTTGATGCCGACCGATTCGTCCGTACCGTGAGCCCTCGAGAGCATCGGGTCGTCGTCCGGGTGCGACCCTGAAAATCCGTATGTCACGATGTTGAGCGGGCGCGTGAAGCGTGAGTCGGTGAAGCCGGTGCTGATCGCCGGAACCCACTGGATGTCGTCGCGTTCCAAAGCCAGCGCCGTGGCCGCCTTGATGTGCTCGGCCAACTCGGTCTCGAATTCCGATGAGTTGGGCACAGCCATATAGTCGATCTCGTATGAAACCCCAGGCACCCCTTCGATGATCCCGTCCAACTCGCCTCGCAGGTAGTCGTCGTCCTGATGGGGCAGGGTGCGCACGTCGCACGTGAGATGGATCGATTCGGGCACGCTGTTGGACTTGATGCCGCCGCCGATCATCGTGGGCGTCAGCGTCATCCGAGACAAGGCGCGGAGCATCGAGGCGAGGCGAGGATTGTCTGACTCGGTCTCCTCGATGATTTCGTCCACGTTTTCGGCGGACGGCTTGTGCTCGATGGCGAAGGTCGACAGGTGCGAGAACAGCGATGTCGACGTGTCCCGCTCTGGTTCGTACGCCTCGATGCGCTGTAGCAGTTGCGAGAGTCGATAAAGCGAGTTAGTGCCTTGCCACGGAACCGATGCGTGGGCGCTGACGCCCTTGACCTCGAACTCAACTTGCAGCCGGCCCTTCTCGCCGACGCCGAGGAGGTACGTGAGGGCGCCGGCGGCGTCGGTCGGCGTGCCGCCGCCTTCGTTCACGGCGAACGGCGCGGCCATCTTGTCGGGGTGGTTGTCGGCAAGCCAGCCGAACCCGTACCTGCCCCCATGCTCTTCGTCCGCGCCCGAACACAGTATGAGGCTGTTCTTCAGGCGGATGCCGTTCCGCTTGAGCAGGCGCAACGCCATGAGCTGTGCGGTCAGCAGCGCCTTGCAGTCCGATGCGCCGCGGCCGTAGATGCGCCCGTCGTGGATCGTGGCGCTGAACGGCGGATAGGTCCACTTGGCCACGTCCTCCACGGGCACAACGTCCGTGTGCGACATGAACATGAGCCGGGCTTCAGGGTTGCTGCCTTCGATCCGAGCGATAATGTTTCCGCGTTCAGGGACCCTGCCGATGATTTCGGAGGATATGCCGTCCTCGGCCAACCAATCGCTGATGTATTCGCACACGGGCGTCTCGTCGCCGGTCGGCATGGACCCTGTGTTGACCGACGGGATTTGAATCAGATCCCGTTCGAGAGCAACTATCTCGTCTTCGAGCGAGTCGATCTGGGCGAAAATCGATTTGAGGTCTGGCATTGCTCTGATCTCCTGTGTGGTTTGAACCGGATTATTTGAAAAGGTGCATGGTCATCAGCAGCGTCGCAATGGTCTTGACATCCTGAATCTCGCCGAATCGGATGAGTTGCGGTATGCGGTCTATCGGTGTTCGCTGCACTTCGATGTCCTCGTCTTCGTCAGCTTCAAGCTTGCCCTCGACAAGATCGCGGGCGAGGTAGGCGTAGATGAACTCGGTGCAGAACCCCGGAGACGACCAGAATCCGCCAAGAGGACGAAGGTTCCTGGACGCATAGCCGATCTCTTCCCGTAACTCGCGCTGAGCGCAATCGTCCGGCGATTCTGGCGGATTCAACATTCCGGCGGGCGCCTCCAGCAGCGTTCCGCCGATCGGGTGCCGATATTGCCGGACCAGAAGCACGTTGTCATCCGCGTCGATGGGCACGATGACGACCGCCTTCTCATGTTCCACGACCTCGAAAGTGGCTTCTCGGCCGTTTGGCAGCAACACGGTGTCGACCCTGAGGTTGACGATGGCGCCGTCGAATTTCTTTTCCTGTCGAATCAACTGCGGCTCTTGGGTCATTTGTGACTCCGTATGCGGGTCGCCTAGGA
>DCWO01000083.1:10788-44828 GCA_002328865.1 Dehalococcoidia bacterium UBA2160
GTTGGATTAGCTCATTGCCTGGGAGGCGTCAGGTTGTACACCAAGCCAAGCCGGCTTGTGAGATCGCCCCAGAAGGCCGCGGGAGGCCGTGAGCGCAGGAACAGCGCTTCGTGCTCGCTCCGGACGATCTTTACGACCGACCCAGGAGCTAGGTCAACGTCCGCCAGACCGTCTACGCTCAACGACGCAGGGTCTCTCGACACGGGTTCGAGCTCGACCACGGAATCGTCAGGCAGGACCAGGCCGTCGCGCAGTCCCGTGTGCGCCGCGACCGGCTGAACTATGAGGACGCGGGCCTGGGGGAAGAAGATCTGGGCGCCTGCCGACAGGGCGTAACCGGTGCTGCCCGTTGCGGTGGAGACGACCACCGCGTCGCTGCGGTAACTCGTGAGAGGCTCGCCGTCGACCCTTGTCGCGATGTTCATGAGCCGGGCCACGCCTCCGCGTCCGACGACTACGTCGTTGAGGGCATGGGCCGACAACAACTCAGGACCGCCAGGTTCGGCTGTAACCGTTGCGTGCAGCATCATTCGGCGTTCGACGCGCATGTCGCCGTTGAGGTAGCCGGGCAATCTTTCGGCCGCGTCTTCGACCCTCAGTTCGCTCATGAAGCCTACTCGCCCCATGTTGACCGCCACGATCGGAATGCAATATGGCGCGATGACGTGAATCGTCTTGAGAATCGTACCGTCGCCGCCCGCGACCACAACCAGCTTCGTGTCCTCCAGGTTGTCCGATCCGGGGAGATCTTCGGCGGAGCAAACCCAGGACGTGTCTTTGAGGCTCAAAGAAGCGATGAGTGAGTCGATGAGCGCCGGAGCCTCGGCGACGAAGGAGTTGTACACGAATCCGATTAGCGACATGAAATGTAACTCGATGCGAGATCTGGGCGCCGCTTACCGGCGGCGAGGATCGCGGTGGAATGTGAGGGCGGCGCATGATGAGGAGACAGCCCAAAGTTCAAAGCGGAGTTTCCGCATGAGAAGTAGGGTGCATCCCGCCAGCGCGTGGCAAGTCTAGCATCGGCTCTGGGGGGTGTCAACGAACTGAGCAGGTCACGAAACCAGGACACCGACGGCGGATCTGGCCAACTCGATCAGAGGGGTCGGATATACGCCGAAGAAGCCGGTCCCGGCCATGGCGACGAAGATCGCTAGCTTCATCGGGACGCCGGACCTGACCCTGCTTTCGTCCTCGGGTTCCTGCAGGTACATGACCTTGATCACGCGCAGGTAGTAGTAGACCGAAACGACGCTGTTGATGACGCCGGCCAGGGCAAGCCACTCCAGATTGGCGTTGATTGCTGCTCCGAAGATGTACATCTTCGCCATGAACCCTACCGTCGGCGGCACTCCAATGAGTGACACTAGCGCGAAAGCCAGCACCCCGGCCAGATACGGCGCCCGCCGCGACATGCCCGCGAACGCGTCTATGCGGTCTGAGCCCACGCGGTTGGATATGGCGATGATGGCGGCAAACGCGGCCAGGTTCGTCGCAGCGTAACCGCTCAGGTAGAACAGAACGCCGGAAGGCCCGGCGACGGCTTCGGCTTCAGGTGTCCGTGCGGCGACCGCTGCCAACCCCACCATCAAGTATCCGGCGTGGGCGATGGTGCTGTAGGCGAGCATGCGCTTGATGTTGGTTTGCAGAATCGCCACCAGGTTTCCGAGGGACATCGAAAGGATGGCGAGCACCGCGAAAACGGCCCCCCAATCCAGGCTCAACAACTCAGTATCGAAGGCGACGTAGAACACCCTGAGAATCACTGCGAACCCGGCGGCTTTAGAGGCCACCGACAGGAACGCGGTGACGGGCGTTGGCGCGCCTTCGTAAACGTCCGGCGCCCACATCTGGAATGGAACACTGGCTATCTTGAAGCCGAACCCTGCGATGACCAACACCACGCCGAACAACAGCGCATTGGAGCCGAACGCTTCGTCAGCCGAAAGTCCGGCGCCGCTGAGCTGCGTCGCTATGTCCGCCAGCACAGTCGTGCCTGTGAAGCCGTAGATGATGACCATGCCATAGAGCAGAACCGCGGAACTCACCGCGCTCAGGATTAGGAACTTCAAACCCGATTCTGACGACTTGTCGTCGCGCAAGAACGCGGCCAGGGCCGCCAGGGGCAGCGAAGTCAGTTCCAAAGACACGTAGATGCTTATCAGCTCCACCGTGGAAGCCAGGAGCATCATGCCCGTAGCGGAGAACAGGATCAGCGAAAAGAACTCGGCGCGGAACCTCTGGAATTTGTTCGCGTATTCGGACGACGCCAGCACGACAAGGGCGACTATGGCGACGATAAGGAACTTGAAGAACAGGCTGAACTTGTCGACGACGAAGGCCGCGGTGTCGGTGCCAAAGTCGGCGTTCATATGCGTCGATGTCTGGTTGTTCAGGTCCACCCACAGGATCATGCTGAGCGCCGCCGGGATCGCGAGGCCGACAAACGCGACGACAGTGAGAACGCTTTTGCGCGACAGGACGAGGTCGATCAACACCAGCGCGGCCGCAAGTCCGGCCATGCTGATTTCGGGCGAGAGCAGGTATATGTCGTGAAGCGTCATAGCGCCTTCGTAGTTAGGATCATCTTGTTGCGGTCACCGCGACGTTTTGCAGCGAGTCGACGATCGGCTGCAAGCCCGACGAGAACACGTCGACTAGCAGCGACGGGTAGATGCCCACCGCCATTATTGCGATCACCATGGCCGCCACCGGCAACATCTCGAGCGGCGTCGCATCGGCGACATCGTTCAGGTGCGGGTTTCGCGGTCCGAACATGGACCTTTGAATCATCCACAGAATGTATCCAGCCGTGATCACAACGCCGAACGCGCCTACCGCGGTCAGCCAACTCCAGACGGGGAACGCGCCGAGGAACACGTGTATCTCTGCCACAAACCCGCTCGTCGAGGGCAGTCCGAGCGATGCCAAACCCGCCACGACCAGTGAAGTTGTCAGCAAAGGCATCCTGCCGGCGAGTCCGCCGAGGTCCGGTATGTATCGGGTGTGGGCTTTTTCGTAAATGTATCCGACCAGCAGGAACAGAAGGCCGGTGATGGTGCCGTGCGTGAACATCTGAAGAGCCGCCCCGGTCAACCCGACTGCCGACACTTCGCCGTTGACGCCAACGACCACCGACAATCCGAGAAGGACGAAACCCATGTGGCTGATCGAGCTGAACGCGATCAACCTCTTGAGGTCCGTTTGTCGCAGGACGACCACCGCCCCGTACAGGATGTTGACGACGCCCGCCGCGGCCAGCAGCCAGGCAATGTCCGATATCACACCCGGGAACATCGTGACCGAGACGCGGATCATGCCGTACGCGCCCATCTTCAGCAGAACGCCGGCCAGCATCACGCTGGCAGCCGTGGGCGCGTCCGTGTGGGCATCAGGCAGCCACGTGTGCAGCGGCCAGATCGGCAGCTTCACCGCGAATGCGATGAAGGTCAGCGTGAACACCATGCCGATGGGCAGAAGCAGCTTGCCGTTCGCGATCGCGTCCGGAAGCAGGGTCATGTCGAAGGTGCCGGTGGAGTAGAAGAGCACCAGGATCCCCACCAGCATGAACGCGCTGCCCAGGATGGTGAAGATCACGAACTTCATGGCGGAGTATTCTCTGCGTCCGCTTCCCCATATGGAGATGAGGAAGAACATGGGAACCAGCTCAAGCTCCCAGAACATGAAGAACAAGAAGAAATCCAGAGCCGTGAAGACGCCCATGACGGCGGCCTGAAGCGCCAGCAGCCACACGAAGTACTCGCGGACGCGGGTTTTGACGCTCCACGACGAATAGACGGCAACGGCTCCAAGCAAGCCCGTGAGCAGCACCATCGGCGCGCTGACGCCGTCGATCCCCAAGAAGTACTGCACCTTGAACGACTCGATCGGGATCCAGTCCTCGACCTTGTCGATGAGCTGGTACTGGGAAGCGCCCGCCTCGTGGTCGAACATCGCGAAGATGACAATCGCCAATACGAGTTCGGCGAGCGACACGGCAGCGGCGAAAAACCGGATGTTCCGGTCGCCCCTGACCACCAGGGCCAGGATAATGGCTCCGGCCATGGGCAGGAATACTAATGCGGTTAACCAGCCCGTAAACAAGTGCTAGAGTTCCCTCGCGATTACAAGAACCAAATGTAAAGTCCGACGATTGTCAGCACGCCGACGAAAATTGCGGCGCCATATTCTTGGAGCTGGCCATTCTGGAGTTCACGCCCGACCACTCCGATGTTTCGGCCCAAGGCCCCAATCTTGTTGACGATATTGTCGATGATCGTCTTGTCCGCCCAATCCAGCCATTTCGCCAGACCGCCGTAAAAGAACCGGCGTACGAACCAATCCTCGTAAAGTTTGTCGAAGTAGTATTTGCGTAGCAGCAATGTGTGAACCGGCTTGACTGCCTCGGACACACGGGCCGGGGAGATAGTGCCCTTGATGTACATAAAGTACGCGAGCACGATGCCGGAGACGCCTGTAAGCATCGCTCCGACGGCCAGGATGACGTTGAAGTCGTGAATCTCGACGTGGACCGGGCCTTCGCCGAGAAAGTGCAGGAACCAGTGCTTTGGCACGATGCCAAGGTCGATGATCGGGTTGACCAGGAACCCGATGACCAGGGATGCAACGCCCAATATGACCAGCGGGAGCACCATCGAGGTCGGCGACTCCGCCAAGTGAACCGGCCCGTGAAGCGCGTCGGCGGGGTCGGCGTCGGACCCGCCCTTGAATTCACCCTCGAACGTCATGAACAGTGCTCGGAAGATATAGAACCCGGTCATGGACGCGGCGATCATCGCCATCCAGAAGCCGATCGCGCCGGCCGTATTGACGCCGAGCCATGCCGCCGTCAGGATCTCGTCCTTGCTCCAGCCGCCCGCGCTCGGCAGAATGCCCGCCAGGCTGATGCTGCCGATCAGGAACGTGGCGTAGGTTATCGGCATGACCTTGCGCAGTCCGCCCATGTAGCGCATGTCGAAGGTGCCGGAGGCATGATTCACGCTGCCCGAGCCGAGGAAGAGCAGCGCTTTGAAGAACGCGTGAGTGAACAGGTGGAACATCGCCACGGCGTAAGCGCCCGTGCCCAGGGCCAGCATCATGTATCCGAGCTGGCTGATGGTCGAGTACGCCAGCACCCGTTTGATGTCGTTGGCAACCAAACCCATGGACGCCGCGAACAGCGCCGTGAATCCGCCGACGAGCGCGACGACGCTCATCATCGTCTGCGACGCTTCGAACAGCGGGAAGAAGCGCGCTACGAGGAAAACGCCGGCCGCGACCATGGTCGCGGCGTGGATCAGGGCGCTGACGGGAGTAGGGCCTTCCATCGCGTCCGGCAGCCACGTGTGCAGCGGGAACTGTCCGGACTTGCCGACTGCGCCCGCGAAGATGCCCGCCGCGATCCAGGTGACCACACCGCCGACGATGACTTTGTCGTCGACCGCGGTGTAGATGTCGCGGATGTCGATCGAGCTCAAACCCTGGGCCGCAAAGGCGTCGTTGTTGTAGAACAGATACATGATCGCCAACAGGAATCCGAAGTCGCCGACTCGGGTGACGATGAACGCCTTCTTGGCGGCCGCCGCTGCGGAAGGTCGCGTAAACCAGAAGCCGATCAACAAGTACGAGCAGAGGCCGACGAGCTCCCAGAACGCAAACAACTGCACGATGTTGGAGGCGAGCACCATGCCGACCATCGACGCGGTGAACAGCGACATGTAGGCGAAGTAGCGGGTGTACCCGCCGTCGTCTTCGGCGCTCATATAGCCCAACGAGTAGATCTGCACCATCAGGCTTACACCGGTGACTACCACGAGCATGATGGCGGTCAACGGGTCCATGAGAATGCCGACTGTGAAATTGAGTCCTCCGACGGTAAGCCAGTCGTGGACCGGATACTCGATGCTTCCGTGGCCGTCGATGGTGTCGAATAGGGCGACAAGCGATATGACGAACGCTAGCCCCACGGCGGCGATCGTCATGCCTGACGCGAGCCTGGCCAGCGGGTCTCTGCCGGCCGACGCATCGTTCCCGGCACGTCTTCTTCCGAGCACGCCCAGCCACGGCTTGATGATGAAGCCGATGATGACGAACGACGCCAGCGGCGCGAACAGGACCTGCCAGACCCACTGCTCCGAAATCATCTACAACTTCCTCAGTATCTCGTCTGCCACGTGCTCACGTCCTTTTGGGACGTACACCTTGAATGGCACGCGCTCACCCCAGGTGAGGATGTCGCCGACGGGAAGTATCTTGGTAGGCAGGCCGTCGCCTTCCAGGACGTCCTTCCACATCTCAGCGATCATAAGATTAGGCGCCGTTTTGTACTCGACCCACATCGAATTGGGGCTAACTCCTAAGCTGGTTGGCGTCGGTAACGAAGACCGACTCGCGATTGCGGTATATAGCGATGACGATTGCCAGCCCCAACGCCACCTCCGCCGCTGCAACCGTAATAATGAACATAGCGAATATGTGACCCGTCAGCAGAAACTGAGCCGCATCCTGTCCGGCGCTCAGGCCCGCCTGGTCTAGTCGCGCCGGCACGGAGTACCGTGACAGCGCCACCGCCGCGATGTTGACGGCGTTGAACATTAGCTCCAGCGACATCAACACGGTTATGGCGTTCCGCTTAGCCAACGCACCGTACAGTCCGATCGAGAACAGGATTGCCGAAACTATCAGGAAGTTTTCGAGGTTCACAGCTTCACCGTTCCCTGATGAGCGCCAGGGCGCCGATGACAGCCGCAAGAAGCAGGACTGACGCTATTTCGAAGACCAGAACGAAGTCCCGTATCAGCAAGTGCGCGATCACGGGAACGGTGTTCGTGTAAACGTCCGTGACGGTGTCCGCGCTTATCCGACCGGCGTCGATCGCAGGTTCCAACAGGTTCCAGTCAGTCGACGTGCTGACGAATATGGCCAGGGCGCAGAAGAGGGCAGCCAACGCGGCCACCGGCCACTTGAAGTTGTGGGACGGGCTTCCTTCCTCTATGTCGCCGGTCATCAGGATCGCGAATATGATGAGAACCGAGATCGCGCCCACGTATATGAGCACCTGAACCGCGGCCAAAAACTCCGCTCGAAGCAGGACGAACATCCCGGCGACGGCCAACAGGCAAACGATCAGAAACAACGCCGCCCTGAAGAGATCTTTCATCTGGACGACTGCAATCGCGGCGACGATGCTGGAGACAGCCAACACCCAAAAGACGATGTCGACGATCAGTGAAGCCTCTGTTCCTTGGCCGATCATCTCTGGCCCCACCTCTTTTCTTGGTCCGACAGCGACGGTTTCTCGTGACGATGGACGTCGCGCCAGCTCGCCTCCTGATCGGTCATCGGGTTGTAGCCGCTCGCCGGCAGTTGGGGACGGAACCACTGGCTCGGATGCTTGGGGGCGGCCTTGAGCCGGTCGGCGTCGATGACCAAGTCGTCGCGTTTGTATGTTCCTTCTTCGAATCCGCTGCCCATGTGGAGCGCGTCATACGGGCATGCCTCGACGCACAGGCCGCAGAACATGCAACGTCCCATGTCGATGTCGAACACTTCGATGCCGTATTTGTCTCCTTCGAGCACGTTGGTGTTGCTGGGGTCGGTCACGATGCGGATGATGCCCAAGGGGCAGTATTTTGCGCAGCTTGCGCAGCCGGTGCATCTCTCTTCGTACCAGGAGAATTCCTGACCCCTGAACCGAGGATGCTGCACGTGACCGTCGGGAACCGAAGTCAGCCCGAGCAAGGCTTTTGCTGCGCTTCCGGGCTTTCGCACGGCGAAGCTGACCGGGTTGCGATCGTTGAGGCGCGCCAAGCCGACCAGGCCGATCTTCCGGTTCGGATACTGGTGTTCCGTAAATTGGCGACTGGGCAGGACCATGTTCTTCATGGTGATCGCCAGACCTTTGATCAACCCGATTCCATACATGTCAGTCTGCGTCTCCGTACATGTTGGCCAGAGGAGATGGAACAGGCTCCGGGCGCTCCAGCCGGCGCTGCCCGAGTACGTTGGCCATCGCCACCAAAGCGACGATGGCAACAACCCAGTTGATCGCTGCCATGATCGCAAGCGAACTCATCGACAGGTCGCCGACGTCGTCCTGCAGGATGGCGATCTCAGCAGCCACGACGAAAATGTTCAGCAACGCGAGGCCGAAAAGCCCCTTCCAGGCCAAGCCCATGATCTGGTCGACTCGAAGCCGAGGCCAAGTCGCCCTTATCCAGAGCAAAACAAACAGAACCGCGAACGATTTGACGACGAACCAGATTTGCCCGGGCACCGGGTCGATCCCCCGGGTCCCGCCAAGGAACAGGGTCGTGACAATCGTTGCCGTTACGAGCGGCGCCATGTACTCCGCGAGGAACAAGACGCCGAACTTCATGCTGGAGTATTCGGTGTTGTACCCGGAACCCAATTCCGATTCGGCTTCGATCTGATCGAACGGCGTGCGGCTCATCTCAGCGGACGCCGCAGCGACGAAAATCAAGAAGCTCAATGGCTGGACGATGACGAACGGCAGGTTTTGTGCCTGAACGATGTCGAACATCGCCAGAGAGCCAGAAAGCAGTATCACGCCGGTGACGGCCAACGCCATCGGCACTTCGTAGCTTACGAGCATCGCGACACCCCGTATCGCCCCCAGCATCGCGTACTTGTTCGCCGATCCCCAACCCGCCATGAATATGGCTATTGTATTGATGCTTGTAACGCCGAGGATAAACAGGATTCCGATGTTTAGCTGGCCCAGGAACGTATCTTGACCGAAGGGAATGACCGACACCGCCAGCAGGCCGGGCACGACCAGCACCACGGGCGCAAGGTTGAAGGCCCAGCGATCGGCCTCCTCCGGGATTGTGTCTTCCTTGACCAACAGCTTCACCAGGTCGGCGAAGGGCTGGAGGATTCCGAAGGGGCCCCACCGGTTTGGCCCGAGCCGCACCTGGAATCTGGCGATTGCCCGGCGCTCGAACCATGTGTAGACCGCCGTTAGCGAAACCAACACGTTGACGACGATGGACGCCAGGGTGATGCAGGCGACGACGAACGCCAGGTTCTCTGGCATGAACCCGTCGTAGAACTCCCACAGGCTTTTGAAATCGAGGATTCCCGCGGCGCGAACGTCGTACACTAGCGGTCCACCTCCCCCAAAACGATGTCGAGAGAGCCGAATATCGTGATCAGGTCACCCATCTTCCCGCCGACGACCATGTCGCGGATCGCTGTCAGGTTGATGAACGACGGCGCCCGTATCTTGCATCGGTACGGCGCGATCCCGCCGTCGCTGACGATGTAGAAACCTAGCTCACCCTTGGGCGCCTCCACGGCGGCATATGCCTCGCCGACAGGAGGGCGCACGAAGTAGGGCATCTCGGTTCGAATCGGTCCTTCGTCCGGGATCTGCGAGATGCATTGCTCGATGATCCGAACCGCCTGACGCATCTCCTGGATTCTGACGATGTACCGGTCGTAAACATCGCCGACCGTGCCGATTGGGATGTCGAATTCCAACCGGTCGTAGATTTCATAAGGTGCAGCTTTTCGGACGTCCCATTGGGCCCCGGTAGCCCTCAGGGTCGGGCCCGAGATCGATGAATCGATCGCCTGTTCCGCCGAAATCAGCCCCACGTCCCGCGTGCGAACCAGGACGATCTCGTTTCCTGAAATCAAGTCTTCCAACTCGTCCAAATAGTGCGGAAGGTCTCCGATGAGCCTGCTTAACGCCGGCCAGAACTCCTCGGGTGCATCCTGGAACACGCCCCCGGGCCTCATGTAACTCACCGTGATTCGTGCGCCGCAGAGCATCTCGAACAGGTCCAGGATGCGTTCGCGTTCGCGGAAGCAGTAGATCAGCGGCGTGGCCAGTGCGCCGAGCTCGTTGAGGAGGAATCCGGTGGCCAACATGTGGCTGGCGATGCGTTGAAGCTCAGCGGTGAGGACCCTGATGTACTGGGCACGCTCAGGCACTTCGATATCGGCCAGTTTCTCGACCGTTCGCACGTAGGCTAGGTTGTTGGACATCGCCGCCGTGTAGTCCAACCGGTCGGTGAGTGTCACTATCTGCACGTATGTCCGGGACTCGGCTAGCTTCTCCGTTCCGCGGTGCAGGTAACCAAACACGGGCTCGGCGTCTACCACGACCTCACCGTCAAACGTGACGCGGAGCCTGAACACCCCGTGCGTGCTGGGGTGTTGGGGCCCTAAGTTGATAGTTACTGGCTCGGTCTTAATTGCCATATATGCTCATGACGGCAGGCTCAGGTTAGAGCGGGCATTCCGCGTCCCATCGTAAACCGGCTACTCGACATAGTCTTTCCTCAATGGATGTCCCGGGAAACCCTCCCAAAGCATGACTCGCTTAAGGTTAGGGTGGCCTTCGAACCTGATGCCCATCAGGTCCCAGACTTCCCGCTCCTGAAGATCGGCGCCTCTCCAGACGCCGGTGACCGAGGACACCGTCGGGGCCTCTCGGCCGAATAATTTGGACTTGACCACAACGCTGTGGTTGTAGCGTGTTGACAGCAGGTGATACACCAACTCGAAGTATTCAATGTAATCCACCGCGGACACGGCCGTGAGATAGGCGAAATCCAGATCTGCGTCGGTCTTGAGGAACCTCGACGCGTCCAGAAGCGATTCAGAATCTATCCACACGTCCGTATCGTTGTGGTCAACGACCGCGTCTGAAATAGCCTCGTTGATCCGGCTGGCAACGTCTCCGCCGGAGAGCGCTTTGGTCATTGAGCGGACTGCCCGGGATTCGTTATCGAGTACCGCTTGATCTTGTCATGGAGCTGCATGATCCCGTACAGCAAAGCGTCCGGTCGCGGCGGGCAACCAGGTACGTATACGTCCACGGGGATAATGTGATTGATCCCAGGCACGACTGCGTAGGAGCCGTAATACGGCCCGCCGCTCGTGGCGCAAACGCCCATGGATATCACCCATTTGGGCTCGGCCATCTGTTCGTAGACGCGTTCGATGGCAGGGGCCATCTTCCATGTTACCGTTCCGGCAATTATCATCAGGTCCGCTTGGCGGGGCGACGGCCTGAAAACCTCCATTCCGAAACGGGAGAGGTCGAACCGAGACATCGCAGATGCCATCATCTCGAATGCGCAACACGCCAGCCCAAACGACAGAGGCCAAACAGCGGACTTGCGTCCCCAGTTCACCAGTGCGTCGATGGTGGTGACGGCGATATTGCGTTGGAGGTCGTCGGGCACTTCCACGAGAGGCTCGGATAGAGCCTCGGTGTGCGTCGACTTGAGATGGTTGATGTAGTCGCCTTCTTCGCGGTCCAGCTCCCAGGTGGTCTCGTGCAGCACGAAGTCTTGCGACACCCGTGTAGAGTCGTCAGCCATGCATCAACTCCACTCCAGCGAGCCTTTGCGCCACGCGTAAAGCCAGCCGATGACCAGGATGCCTACGAATACGGCCATCTCGAGCAACACGAAGATACCGAATTCGGCGGACAGCGCGCCAAAGCTGGCGGCCCAGGGAAAGAGGAACACGACCTCGACGTCAAACACGACGAACACCAAGGCGATTGTGTAGAACCTGAAGTTGAACCGGCTCCATCGACCTGACAAGGTCGCGAAGCCGCACTCGTAGATCGCGCGCTTGATGGGATTGGGCTTCTGAGGTCGGAGCTTGAGCACCGACAGCATCCAACTGCCGACCAGCATACTGATGGGAATAGCAACAGCGACGGCCGCAAACGTCGCAATCAGAGCATACTGGCGAAAGTAATCGTCGAGCATAGATTCGGGAGCTGCGCCCTGCGTTTGAGATGCGGTCAGCCGGACCGGAATTGTGTGCTGGACGGCCAGTCACGGTGGGGCTGGCATTCGGGCCAAAATATAGCATAGCGCCTACACCGATGCAAGCGACATATTTCACAATCGGCGACCACATTCATGATATTCGTGTGAGGAGCCGGCGCGAATTCAAACCTCGGTCGCGCCACGAGACGCCGGACGAGGTCGCCCGTCGGAGGTTGAGCAGGCGGCGTCATTCTGCCGCCCGCGTCGGCGATTCCGATTCCGACTCCGTTGCCGCCATCGCTCGGGCCTCGCAAGTATGACGGCGAGTTACTCGAATCAGCCTGCGATATCGTTGACGTTTTTGCCGACGAATGCTAGCATGGGCCATCGTATAACTATGTAGTCCCTTCCAGGCAAGAATCTGTGACTGAGGCGTGCCTGAGGACGGGAGTCATGGAATTGTTGACGCCTGGCCGTCCATCCTGACCAAATCAGGGACGCCACGGTTGGTGAAAATGAGAACCCGAACGGGCCACCGTCAGAGGTCAAGAATTTGACTCCCTCACCCAATCTCGAGGCAGAGGGCGCGACCGCATCGCTCCCTGACCTGTTCCAGCGCTACAGACCTGGAATTGCGCAGGCCATGCGCGACGAGCTCGCTCAGGACAATGTCGGCCTCTACGACATGCTTCGTTACTACATGGGTTGGGTCGACGAACAAGGGCGCCCACGTCCGGCGATGGAAGGCAAGGGACTGCGCCCGACGCTTTGCCTGTTCGCATGTGAGGCGGTGGGCGGCGCCGCGGAGCTCGCGTTGCCCGCGGCGGTTGCCCTGGAGTTCATCCACAACTTCTCTCTGATTCACGACGACATTCAAGACTTGGACGAGACCCGCCATGGGCGGAAGACGCTGTGGGCCGTCTGGGGTATGCCCAAGGCGTTGGTGGCGGGCAATGCTCTTAGGATCGTTGCCGACCAAGTGCTGCACAAATTGGTCGCGGGCGGGCTCGAGCACAAACGCGCACTCGTTGCCGTTGGGCTTCTCACCGAAGCATATCTGGAGATGATCGAAGGTCAATATCTCGACCTGTCGTTTGAAGGGCGCCACGACATCGGCATGGACGACTACTTGGAGATGATCTCCCGCAAGACGGGCGCACTGATACGTTGTTCGCTCGCCCTGGGCGCGGTGATCGGCGCCGACGACCCGATCACGGCAACGGCATTTCGGGACTGTGGAGCGGCATTGGGATACGTTTTCCAGATACGAGACGACATTCTGGGAGTGTGGGGAGACGAGGAAACGACCGGGAAGCCGGTTGGCGCGGACATCCGGCGCAAGAAAAACTCGTATCCGGTGGTGTTCGCCATGGAACGGTCGAAGGGTCAAGACTCCGAAACACTCAACCGAATCTACCAGACCGAACAAGTAGACGAACCCGACGTGGCCTCTGTGCTCGAAATCATGGAAAGGGTGGACGTGAGAGGGCATGCGCACGAGAGCGCGGCCGCCTATGCCGACGTTGCGCTTGAATCGTTGCGATCGGTGGAGATGTCTCCGCAAGCCCGAGGCGAGATCGAGGGGCTGACGCGGTTTCTGCTCGTGCGAGCCAGATGATGCGACATCACACGATTGCACGCGATGTGAAAACCGGGTGGGCTGATGGGGGCGTATGTCTCTCAGTTATGGATGCGGGACAACGCACACGGGGAGGTTGGTGATGGGGAGGCCGATAGAGCTGGCGGCCCGGTTGGGTTGGTACATCCTGAAGAACAAGATAGGGAGACGAAAGCGATTCCCTCTGGTCACCATGCTTGAGCCGCTCGAGGCCTGCAATCTGTCTTGCGAGGGTTGTGGCAGGATTCGAGAGTACGAGCCGGTCCTCGACCGTGTGATGAGCGTGGATGAGTGCATGGCCGCCGTCGAGCAATCCGGAGCGCCGATCGTGTCCATCGCGGGAGGCGAGCCGACCCTTCATCCCCAGATTCAAGATATCGTGCATGGCATTATCGCGAAGAAGCGGTTCGTGTACTTGTGCACTAACGGGTTGCTGATGGAGCGGGTGATGCAAAGCATTCCGCCGTCAAAATACCTGTGCTTCGTGGTTCACCTAGACGGCATGGAGGAGGCTCACGACCGGTCGGTCTATCGCAAAGGCGTGTTCAAGATTGCGACCAAGGCGATCAAGGCGGCTTTGAACCAAGGCTACAGGGTCACCACGAACACCACGGTTTTCAACGGCGTGGACGAGAAGGACCTCATCGAGATGTTCACCATGGTCACGAAGATGGGTGTGGAGGGCGCAATGGTCTCGCCCGGCTACCACTTCGAGACCATCCCGAATCAGGACCTATTCATATCCAGACAGAACGCACGGAAGGTGTTCAGGAGCCTGCTGACGCCCAGCCGAGGCATCCGTTTCTACAACAACCCGCTGTACCTCGACTTTCTGAGAGGGGCGAGAGAGTATCAGTGCACCGCGTGGTCGAACCCGACATACACCGTGATGGGGTGGCGCGAGCCATGTTATCTGCTGGGGGACCGTCACACCCAAGACATCGACGATCTCTATTCGGACGAACTCTGGGATCGTTTCGGCGTCGGCAACGATCCGCGATGCGCGCACTGCTTGATGCATTGCGGCTTCGAATCGGCGTCGATCTTCGTTGCGCTCGGAAACCCAAAGGAAGCATACAGGCTGGTGAAGGCCGGCGCCGTGCAGAACTCAGGCGTCGGAGCAAGCTGAATCGGAACAACGGAAGTGCTCAGAGTCAATCGATGCACGGAGACACTGAGGCCAACATGATGCTGGCCATCGTTGCCGCTTTTAAGGATGAGGTGTCTGAATACCTGAAGGACGGGCGCTTTCGCGTGGCTCACAAGGACGGGAATCTAACGGCTTACGAATCGGAGACAATTCCGGATGTCGCGGTTTTGGAAGGCGGTGTCGGCAAAGACATGGCCCAGGTTGCGACCCAGCTAGCCGTAGATCGGTACGCGCCCAAGCTAGTCGTGTCGGCGGGGTTCGCGGCAGGCGCCAAGACGGGAATGGAGACGGGGGACTTGTTCGTGTGTGACCGACTGGTCGCCATTGAAGGACCAGCGTACCTTTGGGCGCAGAGCGACGTCAGAACCGCGGAGGCTGGCCGGATACATGAGATGTTTGACGCGAACGGCCTGGCTGGACAAGACTACCGACTTGTCGGATGCCTCAGCGTGCCTCAGTTCGTCTCGAATGCGTCGATGAAAGCATGGCTCGGCAAGACATTCGACGTCAGCCTGATCGACATGGAGTGCTACTGGGTAAACCGGACGGCCGAAGCGCTGCGGGTGCCGTGTGTTTCCGTGAGAGCGATGCTGGACCCGGTCGAGGACGCGATGCCCGCGTTTGTGGGAGAAGTCGTGAACCGCCATCTCGGAAAGAGAGCCCTGAAAGCTGTGACGTACCTGTCTGCCAATCCCGCGGAGGCGCCGCGACTAATAGGGCTAATGAAGCAGGTCAAGGTGGCCAGAAGCGCGCTGGCAAGTTTCCTCACCGGACTAGTGGCCGTCAGAGACAGTCTGGCAGCGCCTTGAAATGCTTCCGAATCGCAAAGAGGTTGACCGCGTGAGATCGACCAGCGGAATGGACTCCCCAGTCCAGATCGTGCGTGCGCCGGTAGACGGCCTGGACCACGCCGTTCGGAATGCGTCCGCGCATCTGTTGAGCATGCAGTATCCCGAGGGCTACTGGTGGGGGGAGCTCGAGTCGAACCCTACAATGGAGGCCGAGTTCCTTCTGCTCACGCGATTCCTAGGCATCGACGACGAAGAGACCTGGCGGAAACTGACGAACCACCTGCTGGAGCAACAGAGGCCCGATGGCACGTGGGGCCAGTTCTACGGTGCCCCCGGAGATCTGAGCACCTCGACGGAATGCTATTTTGCGCTTAAGCTTGCCGGCGTATCGCCTGAGCGGGAATCGATGAAGAAGGCCAGGGAGTTCATCCTGTCCAAAGGCGGAGTGCCGGAAACTCGCGTCTTCACCAAGATCTGGCTGTCTCTGTTCGGGCAATACGAGTGGCGTGGCGTGCCGTCGATGCCCGCCGAGTTCATGTTGTTGCCCAACTGGTTTCCGATCACGATCTACGACTTCTCCAGTTGGGCGAGAGCGACGGTCGTCCCGTTGCTGGTCATCCTGGACCGGAAACCTGTCAAATCAGTGCCCGATAGTGCGGCGATCGACGAACTCTATCCGCTGCCGCGTGACAGGACCGACTACTCGATCAAACGTCCTGCGCGCCTGATAGGGTGGGAGACCTTCTTTTACGCCGGCGACATCGTATTGAGACATCTGGAAAGATCTCCGTGGAAACCGGCAAGGTCCCAAGCAATAGCCAAAGCCGAGCGATGGATTCTCGCACACCAGGAGGCCGACGGCAGTTGGGGCGGCATCCAGCCGCCTTGGGTCTACTCGTTGATGGCGTTGGAAGTGCTCGGATACCCGCTCGATCATCCGGTGATGCAAAAAGGCGTCCAAGGCTTTACCTCGTTCTCGATCGAGGACAACGATAGGCTCAGAGTGCAGGCATGCGTGTCGCCGCTTTGGGACACGTGCTTGACCATGATCGCGTTGCTCGACGGAGACGTCGATCCGTCCCATCCGGCGCTGTTGCGCGCCAGTGATTGGCTGTCCGGCCAGCAGATTCTCACTGGCGGGGACTGGCAGGTGAAGGCCAAGGGAGTATCGCCTGGCGGTTGGGCGTTCGAGTTTCACAACGACTTGTACCCAGACCTGGACGACACGTCCGAAATAGTCATGGCGCTGGACCGAGTGGCGGTTCCTGACGATGACAAACAACGTCGCGCCATTGAACGTGCCGTGCGCTGGCTGCTCGGCATGCAGAGTCACAACGGCGGTTGGGCCGCTTTCGACAAAGACAACACCAACGTGCTCATGGCCAAGATACCGTTCTCCGATTTTGGCGAGACCATCGACCCGCCCAGCGTCGACGTTACTGCCCACATACTGGAGATGCTGGGTCAATTGGGGTACACGGCCGAGCACCCTGCTGTCTCGGCAGGCCTGGAGTACATTCGCAGCGAACAGGAACCGGACGGCCCCTGGTTTGGGCGATGGGGAGTGAACTACGTGTACGGCGCCGGAGCCGTGCTCCCGGCCCTGAGAGCATTGGGCGAAGACATGGAGGCCGATTACGTCCGGATGGCAGTCGACTGGTTGCGGGATCATCAGAACGATGACGGCGGTTGGGGCGAGAGTTGTGTCTCTTACGTGGACCCTGATTACAAAGGCAGGGGACCCAGCACCGCATCGCAAACCGCGTGGGCGCTGCTGGCGTTGCTGGCCGCGGGCGAAGTCGACGACTCTTCCACCCGCTCAGGCGTCGAGTACCTTCTCCGGACGCAGTTGGCGGACGGAGCATGGGACGAACCGTACTTCACCGGAACCGGCTTCCCTGGCTATGGCGTGGGCCAAAAAACCGCGGACGGCGGCGACGCCGAGGCGTATAGAAGTCACGAACTGCCTGCGGGATTCATGATCAACTATCACATGTACAGATACTGCTGGCCGCTGATGGCGCTGGGACGTTATAAGAGGTTGATTGCGGGCGAGCCGTGGCCGGCTGACCGCGAGCGAAACGACACCTCGGATGACGCCTGGGTTGGGCATGCGAAAAGGCCGGCAAACCGTTTGCACCGATTCCTAAAGATATGGTAGTGTTCACCGTTGTGAGCAAATGTGATTGTGTGAACAATCCTTATCACGACAGCTAGCGAGGTTCTCAAATGAAAGTCAGCGAGGCGGCCTTCAAGACGTACGTTTCCACGCTGAGCGTAGAAACTGGCAAAGCCCCCGCATTCGTCGACATAACCGATCAGGTGGCCGAAGCCGTGCATCAATCCGATGTGCAGAATGGCTATACACTGGTTTTTTCAAAACATACGACCGCAGCGATAACCATCCAAGAGAACGAACCGCTCTTGCTGACGGATATGGCCACTACGCTGGAACGTTTCTCGCCGGTTAACGCGCACTATCGTCACAACGATTTTTCAGTTCGCACCGTGCATATGCACGAAAATGAGTGCCCGAACGGACACTCCCACTGCCAGCACCTGGTGCTTGGAACGTCCGAAACGATTCCCCTGATTGACGGCTTGCTCGCCCTGGGTGAATTTCAGCGGGTGTTCGTGGTGGAATTGGACCCGGAAAAACATCAGCGCCAGGTTCTCGTCCAGATCATGGGCATATAGTCGACCGCGCCGTGGACGCTGGGCCGACGCGCGAACGTGCGGCGTCGAATCCCGGAGGAAGGTGATCCGCAGGCCGATGGCTTCTCAACTCGACCTTGCATACGACCACTGCCAGAGTGTGGCTCGTGAGCATGCCAAGAACTTCTACTTCGCCTTCCGCACTCTCCCTTCGAAGAAGCGCCTCGCGATCTATGCCGCCTATGCGTTTTGCCGGCTCTGCGACGACGTTGCGGACGGCAGCATGTCCATTGACGAGAAGCGCAAGGAGTTCGCCCGGATCAGAGGCCTGCTCACTCAGTCTATGGAATCAGGCAGCGTTGCCCCCCAACGGGACATCCCACCGGAGTTCTCCGCGCTTGCAGACGCCTCCGCGGCATTCGGCATTCCGATCCGTTACTACGAGGAAGTCATCGAGGGCGTGGAATCGGACCTCGTAAAGACCCGATTCGAGAACTTCGAGGAGCTGCGGACTTACTGCTACAACGTAGCCTCGGTCGTCGGGCTTATCTGCATCGAGGTGTTCGGGTACGACGACGAAGCGGCCAAACAGCATGCCATCGAGATGGGTTTGGCGATGCAGCTCACCAACATACTGAGAGACGTTAAGGAGGATGCCGGGCTGGACCGCATCTACATCCCGCGGGACGAGCTGGCGCAATTCGGCTATTCGGAAGAGGATCTGAAAGCCGGAGTCGCCAACGATGCCTTTCGCGAGCTCATGGCCCATCAGGCCGAACGAGCACGCGGTTTCTACGACAGCTCGGAGCGTCTCTTCGGCATGTTGCCAGTGGAGTCGAGGGCATGCCCCAAGGTCTTGCACGCGGCGTATAAAGCGATTCTTGGCAGGATCGAAGATTCGGGCTTCGACGTATTCTCGCGTCGGATTGGCCTGAGCACTTCGGAGAAGCTGCTGATTACGGCCAGGTTGTGGGCGGGCAGCCTTCTGCCAAGAGTCCCTCTGCCGAGACGGTAGCTTGCAAATGCCGTGCCACCGAGCGCTGATTCTGGCGCCGTTCGACGACGCTCAACTTCGACGCCTGAGACCCCATGTGGAGACGACGCACGAGAGTTGGCTCGACACCAGGAAGCTGACGAACCCGGACGAATTGGCCTCGCGGCTGGTCTCCGGTCGATTCTCGATCCTCATCGTCGAGGCGGATTTCGTCTTCGAGGAGATCTTCGAGGATGGGACTCCGTTGCGATTCGTCGGTGTGTGTCGCGGATCGATAGGTCACATTGATGTCGATGCGGCCACTGCCTCGGGCGTTCTGGTTGTGAACACTCCTGGCCGAAATGCGCAGGCCGTCGCGGAACATGCGTTGGGCCTGATGCTGGCCGTGGCCAGGAACATTCCCGCCTCGCATCAGTACGTCAAGGAAGGCCGCTGGGAGAACCCCGTCGAACCGTATGTAGCGATGCGCGGAGTCGAATTGTATGGCAAGACGCTCGGGTTGATAGGGCTTGGAGCCATCGGCAGACGGCTGTCCGCCATCGGAATGGCGCTGGGCATGCATGTGATGGCCTGCGACCCGTATGCGCCGGTCCTGGAAGGTGTCTCGATGGCCAGTCTGGACGCAGTGCTGTCAGAAGCCGATTTTCTGAGCATCCATGTGCCGTTGACCGATGAGACCGATGGGTTATTGGATGAGAAACGTCTTCCGTTGATGAAGAAAACAGCTTATCTGGTGAACTGCTCCGAAGCCAGCGTGATCGAAAGGGCTGCCCTGGTTGCGGCGCTTGAGCGACACGAACTCGCCGGCGCCGCTCTGGATGTATTCGAGACACATCCCGTCGCTCCGGACAACCCGTTGCTGGCGTTGGACAGCGTCGTTCTGTCGCCGCACATCGGCGGAGCAACCGCTGAAACCGTAGAAAGGCATTCGCAGATGATGACCGACGACGTGCTGCGATTCGTCGATGGCAAGCGGCCGGTGAACCTGGCGAATCCAGAGGTGTGGGACCGTCGTGCAGGGTAGCCACGTGCTCGTCATCGACGCGGGGACCAGCGCCGTTCGGTGTCACTTGTTTCATCCGAGCGCTGGAATCGCTGTGTCGTCGGCTAGCCCTTGGGTGTACACGCAGGAGGCCGGGGCGCCTGACCTGGCGAGGGCGTTCGACCCTATGGCCGTGTGGCGGGGCGTGAGCAGCGCTATACGGCGATGCCTTGCGGGTCGTCGGGTTTCTGCCGTTGCCATAACGTCCCAGCGGCAGGCGCTCGCGTTTCTGGACTCCGACGGCGGCGAGATCTACGTTGGCCCGAACGTCGATTTGCGCGCCGTTTTCGAAGGCGCCGCGATGGACGAAGACCATCGAGACGAGATCTACAGCGTCACCGGCCACACCCCGGCATTCATGTTGGCGGCGGGAAAGCTCCGATGGTTTCAGATTCATCGAGAAGAGGAGTACGCGAAGATAGCCGCCGTGCTGTCGCTGGGAGACTGGTTGTCGTTCAAACTCAGCGGTGTCGTGGCCAGCGAAAAAACGTTGGCTGCGGAGGCTGGATTGCTCGACCTGGAGACCGGTCGACGGGCCGACGACCTCTACCGAGAACTTGGCCTGTCGCTGAATCACGTGGACCTAACGAACGCCGACGACGTTATGGGACGCGTATCGGCTCAGGCGTCCGAGCAAACCGGATTGGCCTTGGGAACGCCGGTGGTGACCGCTGGGTCCGATACACAGTGTGGTTTGGTGGGCCTGGGGACGATATCGCCTCAGCAGGCAGGCATCGTCGCCGGATGGAGCGCGTCGGCTCAATTAGTGACCGCCCGTCCTATCGTCTCGGACGGAGGGGAAACTTGGGCCGGAGTGCATTCCGTGGCGGACAGGTGGGTGCTTGAAAGCAGCGCGGGCGACATGGGAAACTCGCTGAGGTGGTTGAAGGACACGCTGATCGGCGGCGTGGACGATGCGTACAAGGAGTTGGACGAACTTGCCGCGTCCGCACCGCTCGGAGCCGATGGCGCCAAAGCATACCTTGGGGCCGGACGGATGGACATGTCGAACCTCGGGATGAAGCAGGGTGGCATCCTGTTCCCGGTGCCGTTGACGGTAAGCGGGTTCAATCGCCAGCACATTGTGCGGGCCGCACTCGAGGGCTTCGCGTTTGCGTTCAGGGCCAACGTCGAGCAGATGGAACGGCTATCGGGCGAGCCCGCCTCCTCGATCGCGATCGGCGGAGGCATGACGCAATCGCTCACGTTCGTGCGGATCCTAGCAGCCGTGTTAGGCCGGCCGATTCGACTCGGAGACGATCCCAGGGCAACCGCGGAGGGCGCGGCTCTGTGCGGTCGCGTGGCAACAGGCCAATACGACTCAATCGAGGACGCCGTCGGCGACGCCATCGGCGAAACGAACATTGAGCCGGAAGCGCTCGACGCGGCGAACTACAACGACCTCTACCAATCCTGGCTTGATGCCAGTCAGACTTTGTCGGAGCTGCCGATATGACGTTCGATCAGCGTTCTGAAATACGGTCGGTTGGGACATTCGCATGAGCCGATGGCAATCGGAAAAATCGACTGTGGCGGCCGCCGCAAGGCGCATGTCGGCGATGGGTCTGGTCACGGGCGCCAGCGGAAACGTCAGCCGTAAGCTGGAGGGTGCGGACAGCCCTCCTTTGATGGCGATAACGCCCATGGGTCGTCGTTACGACTCGATGGCGGCTGACGACGTCGTGGTCGTCGATTTCGACGCTGAATCAGTGGAAGGCGATGGGACGCCATCCTCCGAAAGCCTCCTCCATCTTGCGATCTACCGGGCGCGACCCGACGTGGGCGCAGTGATTCATACGCACTCCGTGTTCGCGAGCGTTCTCGCCGTGGCCGGGAGAGGGCTCCCGGCGGTGATAGACGAAGCCACCATAGCCGTCGGTGGCGCTTTGCAGGTGTCACGGTACGCGTTCCCTGCGTCCGAAGAGCTCGCGACGAATGTCTGCGAGGCGCTGGGTGATCGAAAGGCCGCACTGATTCGGAACCACGGCATGGTCGGCGTCGGATCGGATCCGGAAGAGGCGCTCGAAATCTGCGAGCTCGTCGAGCACGTGGCTCAGGTCTACGTGCACGCGACGGCCATCGGCGGCGCAACCGAATTGCCGCCTGATGTCGTGGAGTCCGAGGTCGCGATCTATCGCATGCGTAATCCGAATGCCGGAGGAGTCGACTAATGGTCTCTGTGCCCGCGTTTCTGCTGAGACGGTTGTATGTGAAGGGGAGCCTGCGGAACTCCGGGACCGGCTTCGAGTTCGAGCTCAGAAACCGACTGGGGTCCGGCTACGCGTATGGCCTGAGGCCCCTTACCGTGGACGGAGAAGAGATCGACTCCGATAACACGTTCTTCGAGTTGGAAAGTGAGCGAACAGCATTCAGCGAAGTCTCGCGGGATCGGACGTTCACGCTTGCCATGAACCGCACGATCAAGATCGACGTCGTCGGCGTCAGCTTGGACGACGGACCTCGGAAGATCGGCATGGCGTTCGACGTGCCAGGGCTCGGCGCCTTGCGATTCGATTTCACCGACGTGGTTGGCAGTGACTGATCTCCCCCGTCGCCTGGCCGTCACCGGCGCAGCCGGATACATCGCGACGCGGTTGATCGAAGCGTTGACGCGAGGCGCAAAAATCGATAGCGTCTTGGCAATCGACCGCCGTCGTCCGCCGACGAGCGATCGCGGCGAAGTCGAGTATCTACGCCTGGACGTGGGAGACCCGTTCCCCGATCTGTTCGTGGGGCGCGGCATAGATACGGTGGTGCACCTAGCGTACGACCTGAATCCGGGGCACGACCGAAAAGCGGTCTGGCGGGTGAACGTGGGAGGTGCCGTCAACCTGATCGACGCGTGCGCATCGGCCGGCGTCGGCCACATTCTGTACCTTAGCAGCACTTCGGTTTACGGCGCCTACCCGGATAATCCGGAGGAATTGTCCGAGGAGAGCCCGGCGAGGCCGTTGCAGGGCTTTCAATACTCCGAAGGCAAAGCCGAAGCAGAGGCGTTGTTGGGGCAATACGCGGCAGACAACCCGGATTGCGCTGTTACCGTTCTGCGTGCATGTCCGGTATTGGGTCCAAACGCCGACAACTTTATCGCCGCGGCGTTTTCGAAGCCGCTTCTGGTCGGCGTGAAAGGCCACGACCCGCCGATGCAGTTTCTTCACGAGGACGATTTAGTGGACTGCATGCTGGCGTGCTTGCGCCACAGGCCGCGAGGAGCCTACAATCTCGCCGGAAGTGGAACCGTTCTCTGGAGCGAGATGGCAGCGCTGGCCGATCGCCGGATGCTCAAGCTGCCGGCGGCAATTCTGTACGGCCTTGCATCGCTAGGCTGGGCTCTCAGGTTGCAGTCAGATTCGCCGGCAAGGGGGATCGACTTTATCCGGTACAGGTGGACGGTCGATTCGAGCAAATTCGAGCGAGAGTTGGGGTTGGCGCCGAGACACTCGTCGCGCCAGGCGTGGGAGGCGTATGTGAAGCGGGAGGCTTAGCTTGGGACGGATGACCGCACGAGGAGGGTGGTGGTCAATCCGATGACCAGTGGCTGTCTCCCTGGATCGACAGACAGGAGCGCAAATGGCTACAGTAGTAATCGACACCGACCCAGGCACGGACGACGCTATCGCGCTGATCATGGCCCTGAATTCCCCGGAACTGGACATCCGGGGTCTCACAACGGTCGGCGGCAATGCAAGGCTCACCCATACCACGGCCAATGCTCTGCGTCTGTTGGACCGCCTCGGGCGACCGCGAATCCCCGTCGCCGCGGGCGCTTCGAGACCGCTTCGCGGCGCATACGAATACGGGTACGGCTTCCACGGATCAGGAGGCCTCACGATCCCGCTTCGCCCGGTCGATGGCGGACCACACGCTCTGAGGGCGGCGGAATTCATTATCGACGCCGGCGCCTCTGTCGGACCGGACCTGACTCTCATCGCATTGGGCCCGCTGACGAACGTCGCCCATGCGCTGCAAAGGCGCCCTGAACTGACCATGCAATTGCGTGAGATCGTCGTGATGGGCGGGGCCTTCGAGGCTGGCAACGTCACACCGTATGCTGAGTTCAACATCTTCAATGACCCCGCTGCCGCAAACGTCGTATTCAGTTCTGGCGTGCCTATTACGTTGATTGGGCTGGACCTCGGCCGGCAGGTGGCCTTCGGCAAGGACCAACAGGATTGGGCCGAGGGCGACACCGTGGGCGAGCAGCTTGCCGCCGAAATCGTTCGCGAGTGGTTCGATCTCCATCCGGACCTACCGAGTTACGACCTGTGCGACCCGCTCACGTTGGCCGGGGTCATCGAGCCGGGTCTGTTCAGATACACACAGGCCGAGGTGACCGTCGCGACAACGGGACCCAGAACCGGCGAGACCCGCGCTGTGTTCGGCTCAGGACCCGTCAAAGTGGCGACCGGCGTGGACGTCGATGCAGCCCGCGCACTGGTCATCGATAGACTCAAGACGCCTGAAGCGTAACGGGTGCTTCGATCACCGGAGCGCTCAGGACCCTTCGGAGCGACCGGATCCTGAAGCACGATGAATGTCTCCGATTTGTTCCTCAACTAAGCACATCCTATGTACATTTGACCTCCAAGAATATCGAGTGGTATAGTACGTACCGTATTCTTGACTGATGCGATCAACAACCCGATGGGAGAGTAAAGACCTATGCCGGCCGAAAGGGTCATTTCAAGACAAACCGGTCTCGAGGACGAACAGTACAAATGGGGCTTCGAGTTCGACTACGAGTCAGATACGGCGCCCAAAGGACTCAGCGAAGAAATAGTAAGGTTCATTTCCGCCAAAAAGAACGAGCCGGATTGGCTGCTCGATTGGCGTTTGAAGGCATACCGGCACTGGGAAACCCTCGGCGCGGAAGCGCCGACCTGGGCCAACATCCACCACGACCCGGTGGACTTCCAGGACATGATCTACTACGCGGCGCCCAAATCGCAGGCGGACGGCCCCAAGAGCCTAGATGACGTCGACCCTGAGATCTTGGCCGCGTTTGACAAGCTCGGCATTCCACTCCAAGAGCAAAAGCAGCTTACCGGCGTGGCGGTCGACGCCGTGCTGGACAGCGTTTCCGTGGCGACAACGTATAAGAAGATGCTCGAAGACGCGGGCGTGGTGTTCTGCTCCATCAGCGAGGCGGTTCAGAACCACCCGGACATCGTTCGCAAGTACCTGGGCTCGGTGGTGCCGTACACGGACAACTTCTACGCGACCCTGAACTCGGCGGTCTTCAGCGACGGCTCGTTCTGTTACGTGCCGCCGGGCGTTCGCTGTCCTATCGACCTCATGACGTACTTCCGCATCAACGCGTTGAACACAGGGCAGTTCGAGCGGACCCTCATCGTCGCCGATAAGAACAGCTACGTGAGCTACTTGGAAGGGTGTACAGCGCCAATGCGCAAGACGCACCAGCTCCACGCAGCCGTCGTCGAGCTCGTGACCCTTGACGATGCTGAGATCAAATATTCGACATTGCAGAACTGGTACCCCGGCGACAAAGACGGCAACGGCGGTGTGTACAACTTCGTGACCAAGCGGGGCAAAGCCCAAGGGAAGAACTCGAAGATTTCGTGGACCCAAGTCGAGACCGGCTCGGCGATCACCTGGAAGTACCCGAGCGTGATGCTGTTGGGCGACAACTCGGTGGGCGAGTTCTATTCGGTCGCCCTCGTGAACAACTACCAGCAGGCCGACACGGGCACCAAGATGATCCATATCGGCAAAAACACGCGCAGCACTATCGTCGCCAAGGGAATCTCGGCCGGCAAGGCCCAGAACACCTACCGCGGTCAAGTGAAGGTGATGCCAACGGCGGACAACGCTCGAAACTTCACCCAGTGCGACTCGCTCCTGATCGGCGACCAATGCGGAGCGCATACCGTTCCGTACATCGAAGTCCGAAACCCGACCGCGCAGATGGGCCACGAGGCCACCACGTCCAAGGTGAACGACGACCAGCTCTTCTACCTCCAACAGCGCGGAATTGATATGGAAGAAGCCAACTACATGATTATCAACGGCTTCTGCCGGGGGATATTCAAAGAGCTGCCGTTCGAGTTCGCCGCGGAGGCTTCGCAGCTTCTGCGAGTGAGCCTCGAAGGCGTTGTCGGCTAGAGAGCGACCCAGCTTCTCGTCGAACCGCCCGGCTTCGCAAGCAACAGATTGCCGACCATGAAAGGACGCTACAGAGTAGTCATATGCTCGAAATCAGAGACCTTCACGCTTCAATAGGCGATACAGAGATACTTAAAGGCATCTCGCTGCAAGTCAACGCCGGCGAGGTGCACGCAATCATGGGCCCGAACGGGTCCGGTAAGAGCACCCTGGCCAACGTCATCGCGGGCCGGCCCGACTACCGGATCACGAGCGGCGAGGTGATTTACGACGGCCAGAACGTCGCGAACATGTCGCCCGAGGAACGGGCCCTCGCCGGCATATTCCTGGCCATGCAGTACCCAGTCGAATTGCCGGGAGTGCGCACCTGGCAGTTTCTGAAGGCCGCGGTGGACGCCATTAGGCGTCACAAAGGCGAGTCTCAGCTTTCCGTGCGCCAGTTCGACAGGTTGCTGGACGAGAAGCGCGAGATCGTCCAGATCTACCCCGACCTGATTCGACGCTCGGTCAACGAGGGCTATTCCGGCGGCGAAAAGAAACGCAACGAGGTTCTCCAGCTCGCCCTGCTCGATCCGAAGCTGGCGTTCTTGGACGAGACCGACTCCGGGCTCGACATCGACGCGCTGAGGATCGTGTCCGAGGGAGTGAACGCGTTCAGATCGCCCGAAAAAGCCATCGTTGTAGTGACCCACTATCAGCGGATACTTAACTACATCACGCCGGACTACGTGCACGTTCTGGTCGATGGCCGCATCGTGCGCTCCGGCGGCAAAGAGCTGGCGCTCGAATTGGAAGAGCGAGGCTACGACTGGATCATCAAGGAAGCTACACCGGTCGCCGATTGATCACCGGAAGGCTCGATTCGCGACACGGCGCCGCATACGCAGCATTCAACAGGCTAAGGGAACAATGACTCAGGCATCGACGGCAAATCAGCGTTACGAAAGACAGTTCAGCGATTTCGTTGGCGGCAATTCGACCCCGGATTGGCTGAACACCCTTCGCCGCAAGGGGATGGAAGGCTTCGCCAGGCAGGGGTTCCCGACGGCGCGGCGCGGCAACGAGGCGTGGAAGTACACCAACGTCGCCCCGATCGCCGATGCATCCTTCGATCACGGCGCCGGTGCGACATCCGATCTCGCGCTCGATGCGCTGAAGCAGGTCGCGCCTTGGGACGATGCCTGGACCACGCTGGTGTTCCTAAACGGCCGGTATTCAGCCCAACTCTCGAGCCCGTCGACCGGCGGCCCGTCGCAAGCCGGAAACCTGGCGGCGTTGGTTCGAAGCAACGGGACCTCGGTGCAAGCCCGCCTCGGGAGCTTGGTCGACATCGGCGAGGACGGTTTCGCGGCCCTGAACACGGCGTTCACCGATGACGGCGCTTTCGTACACGTGCCCGACGGGGTGAGCCTGGAAGCGCCAGTGCATCTTCTCTTTGTGTCCACGGAAGGCGATCGACCGTTCGTGACCTATCCTCGCGTGCTTGTCGTGGCCGGTAAGAAAAGCCGAGCGACGATCATCGAAAGCTACGTTGACATCGGGCAAGCCGAGTACTTCACCGACTCGGTGGCCGAGATCGTCGTCGAGGAAGAGGCGGAGGTTGAGCACTACCGCCTGTTGAACGAGAGCGATTCCGCGTTCCACGTGGGCGTCGCCCGGATCGAGCAGAAAGACGGCAGCTCGTTCTCCTCCAGGGCCTTTTACAACAGTGTGGCGCTGGGCAGGCATGACCTTGGGCTGACGATCAACGGATCGGAATGTTACAGCGACCTGAGCGGGCTCTACGTGACGTCCGGCGCTCAACACGTCGACAACTTCGTCAACATTGACCACACCAAGCCCTTTTCGACCAGCCGGTTGTACTACAAGGGCATACTCTCGGGCCGGTCGAGGGCCGTGTTCGGCGGAACGGTCTACGTTCGTGAGGGCGCGATCAAGACCGACGCCCTCCAGTCCGACAAAAACCTACTGCTGTCGCCCGATGCCGAAATCGACACGAAACCGGCGCTGTTCATCTGGGCCGACGACGTCAAGTGCGGCCATGGCGCCACAGCAGGAAGCGTCAACGCCGACGCTCTGTTTTACATGCGTAGCCGAGGCGTGGACTTGGAGACCGCCAGCAAGCTGATCATCTTTGGCTTCGCCACCGAGATAATCGACACGGTTCGCGTCCCTGGCCTGAAGGACTTTCTCGAGAAAACCGTGCTTGAGTCTCTGCCTGCCCATCGCTTCGAGTTCTGAGCCGATCTCGAACGGCGGACGCGCAAGCCCGCCACCCAACAACGTAAGGAAACACTGAATGTTCGACATCGAAGACCTGTACCAAGACGTGGTGATCGACCACAACCGCCGTCCACGGAACTTCAGAGAACTGGACAGCCCAAATCGCACGGCCGAGGGGTTCAACCCGCTCTGCGGCGACCAAGTGTACTTGTACCTGCATGTCGACGACAGCGAAATCGTCCGAGACATTGGCTTCACGGGCGCGGGCTGCGCCATCTCGAAGGCGTCGGCTTCCATGATGACCGAGGCGATCATGGGGAAGAGCGTCGACGAATCCGAGAAGATATTCGACGCGTTCCGCCATATGCTGACGCGAGGACCGGACGAGGAGTTCGACTACGAGCTGTTGGGCGATCTGGAATTCCTCGAAGGGGTGGCCAAGTACCCCGTGCGCATTAAGTGTGCGGTGCTTTCCTGGCATGCACTGAATTCCGCGCTGAACGGGAACCAGGCCGGCGAACAGACTGTCTCGACCGAGTAGGGCGGCAGTGAGGAACATGGAGGATGGGTAGATGCATATTCCAGTAAAAGTTGACTACGGCGTGAGAGCGTTGATCGATCTGGCGCTGCACGCCGACTCGCAGCCTATCCGGGCCAGTGACATCGCCAGCAGAACGATGATTCCAGAGCCGTTTTTGGCTCAGCTCATGCACGCCATGGGGAAGAACGGGATCGTGCGCGCGCAACGCGGACCTCAGGGCGGGCACGCTCTGGCGATGAAACCGGAAGACATCCGTCTCAGCATGGTGATGGACAGCCTCGGGAGCTCCGAGAACTTGATGGCCTGTTTGGAGAACTCAACGTCATGCATCCACGTGCCTTCATGCTCGCAACGAGAGGTGTGGGAGAGCGTCGAGACTGCCGTGTACGCGATACTGGACACGCGAACCATCGCCGATCTGGTGACTCGGAGCCGGGCAATGACGAGTGATGCCCCTCGTGATCAAGACGTCGCCGTCCAATCAGCTAACAACTAGGTGGAAGACGAGGAGGATGAAGTGGGATTTGTAAAGGTTGGAACCGTCGATCAGGCGCCTCCGGGGACCGCCAAAGTGTACGAGGTTGAAGGCAAGTCGATCGCCGTCTGCAACGTGGGTGGGAAGTTCTACGCGATAGACGACGCCTGCACCCATGACGGCGGCTCTTTGGACCAGGGCGAATTGGACGGCTTCGAAATAGAATGCCCGAGACATGCCGCACGATTCGACGTGCGCTCAGGAGAAGTGACTGCCCCTCCGGCGGACGACCCCGTGACGACATTCAACGTCAGGGTGCAAGGCAACGACATCGAACTCGAAGTCTGAAGCAACGGGGCCGTCGACGATAATGTCTCTGACGGCGCCATCGCGACGACTGCGTGATTAACGGTAAGCATACGGGAAATGGTGATGTACGACGTCAAGAAGATTCGGGAAGATTTTCCGATACTGTCCAGAGAACTATACGGGAAACCCTTGGTCTACCTGGACAATGCGGCCACCTCGCAAAAACCCCGACAAGTCATCGACGCGCTGACAGATTACTACACGAACTACAACGCGAACGTGCATCGCGGCGTCCACACGTTGAGCCAAGAGGCGACGGACCTCTACGAAGGCGCTCGAACCAAGGTCGCCCGGTTCATCAACGCCGACGAGCCCGAGGAGATCGTCTGGACGCGCAACACCACCGAGTCCATCAACCTGGTGGCGCACACCTGGGCGAAGGCGAACATCCAGGCCGGCGACGAGATCGTGGTCACGCCCATGGAGCATCACTCCAACCTGGTGCCGTGGCAGCAAGTGGCCCGTGAGTCTGGGGCCAAGCTGCGAATCATGCCTTTGGCGGAAGACGCCGGGCTCGACATGTCCCAGATCGACCAATACATCACATCGCGAACGAAGCTTCTGGCGATGGTGCACGTTTCCAACGGCATCGGGGCCGTCAATCCCGTCAAAGAACTCGCGGCCAAGGCCAGGAAAGTCGGGGCGGCTGTGCTCGTGGACGGCGCCCAGAGCGTGCCGCACATGCCCGTCGACGTGAAAGACATCGACTGTGATTTCATGGCGTTCTCCGGGCACAAGATGTTGGGCCCGACGGGGATCGGCGCCCTCTATGTCAAGCGCGAGACACTGGAAGAGATGGACCCGTTTCTTACTGGAGGCGAGATGGTCTTGGAGGTCTGGTACGACCGGGCTTCGTGGAACGACCTGCCGATGCGCTTCGAGGCCGGCACGCCCAACATCGCCGACGCAGTGGGCCTCGGAGCGGCAGTCGATTATCTCGAAGGCATCGGGATGGAGAACATCCGCCAGCACGAGGTCCAGCTCACCGAATACGCTCTGGACGCGTTCAAAGAAATCGAAGCAGTGGACCTGTTCGGTCCCCTAGAGTCCGAACGGCGAGGGGGGATCCTCTCGTTTCACACGGACATCGTCCACCCTCACGACCTCGGCACGTTCCTCGACCGCGACGCGATCGCGATACGGACTGGCCACCACTGCACGATGCCGCTGATGCGAAGCCTGGGAGTCGTCGCATCGGCCAGAGCGAGTCTCTACCTGTACAATACTGAAGAGGAAATCGACTGCCTGGTCGATTCTCTGAAACGCGCTCTGAGGTATTTTGGCGATGGCACGAGATGATCTGGACGAACTGTTCGGGGACGACCTGATACTGGATCATCGGCGTCATCCCCGGAATCCCGAGGTCATCGACGGCGCCGCCGTCAAAGCCGACGGCGCGAACCCATTCTGCGGCGACGAAGTTCATCTTCAACTCGCCATCGACGAACAAGGCCGGGTATCGGACACGGGTTTTCAAGGCGTTGGCTGCGCCATCAACCAGGCGTCCGGGTCCATGCTGTCCGAGGCCGTCAAAGGCAAGACCATCGAGGAGATCCACGATCTCCGTAAGCTGTTTGACGGCTTGATGCAGGGACGCCCTCCGAGCGAAGAAGAAGCCGCCGACCTAGGTGACCTCGCGGCGATGACCGCGGTGCTGGCCTTCCCGATACGGATCAAGTGCGCGCTCCTGCCTTGGGCCACGCTCGAGGACGGCATCGCCGAGAGCCGCAAGTAGATGGCCGTACGATCCTAAACCGCAACGTCGTAGACGACCACCCGTTCGACACACCTCTGTCCGGAGGACTGCGTTTCGTCGCGGAGAATATCGCCTGGGTGGCCGGTCCGTGGGCGGTCGCCAGCGTGTCGGTCTGGCTCGTGGTCCCGGCCGTGGTCATTGTCATAGGCGTCCCGTCGGTTTTCTCGACACCGGGGGACAAGAAGCTGATAGTTGTCCCAACGCCAGGCCCGCTGCGCCTATTGATCGAACTAGCGTTGTACGGAGTCGCTGTCGGCGCCATGTGGATACGTTGGCCCGGAGGGATTGCGGTCGCCGCCTCCGCCGTTGTGGCTGCTGCGGTGATTACCGGAATTCCCCGGATGAGGTGGCTGCTCAGCGGCGCCCCGGTAGACTCAACACAGGATCCACCGGGCTCATGACGCCGCGCCGGGTACGGCCTTATTCGTCCTCTTCGGCGACAGACACTATGCGCTTTGGGACGATCTTGAACGCGACGACACCTTTCTGTTCGCCGCGGTAATTCTCGGCGAATGCGCGCCCTTTTTCCTCACCGTAGTACCGAACCGCCATCGCGAGCACCAGGTCGTACAGCGGTTTGTCCACCTCTTCGACAGGCCCGTCGATCATCACGGACTCGTATGGCAGTTCGCGCTTGTCGAGGCACAGCGATGCATATGGATGTCGCAGAATGTTGCGCCATTTCAGCGTTCCGCGGCCTGTGAACAGGTAGGCCGCGCCGTCCTCCCACTGATACCAGATCGGCGCGGACCGAGGGTTGCCGTCGGCGTCCACCGTGCAGACTACGGCTACCTGGGTTTGTGTCAGAAACTCTTCGATGTGCTCCGCTGTCATAGGCATTTTCACATTTCCTTTCCAATATCGTTCGATGCATCAGTAGGCTGGTTTTCACCTTGATCTGAGTCCCGTACGTTCGGCGTTAGGACCCGTCCAGCCAGACTCGCGCCCAATGGTGGTACTCGCCGCCGGCGAAGTTGGGTTGGAATCCCCGCACGTTCGCCTGAGTGGCCCAGATTGCGATCTCGGCGGCAGGCATGAATCGATAAGCTTGCTCAAAAACCCGGTCTCGTATCCGCCCGATAAGCTCCGACCGGACCGTTGAGTCCAGCGCCACCGCCTGGGCTTCCAGAAGGGCGTCCAACTCCGCGTCCTTGTGGCCGGTGGTGTTCCATACCCCGTCGCTGTGCAGGACTGGCAGCAGGTATCCGTTGGGCGACGATATCGGAGCCGGGGGCCCGACGAACATCTCGTAGTCTCCGCCGAGCCAGACGGCCTCCCCGAATTCTCGGCGATTCACGATCCGGACCTCGGGGTCGAACCCGACCGTCTGCAACTCCACGGAGATGCTGTGGGCGTGGGCGAGGAAGGCTTCTCCGAAGTCGCCGACCTTGATCGTGACGGGGACCGGTTTCGTGATGCCGGCTTCACGAAGCAACTCACGTGCCTCGGCCGGCCGGCGAAAGGGCTGCCGGGCTTTGTTGTCGGGAGGCAACCAGGAGGCATCATACGCCTGAAAACCCATGGAGACGAACGCGAACCCGCCCCAGTGCTCCTTGATCGCCTTAGAGGGATCCATCGCCAGAAACGCTGCCTGACGGACGCGAGAGTCGTCAAACGGCGCGCGGTCGGCTTTCAGGCCCACCTCCAACCCCGATCCTGGTTCCGGTGTCAGCACAGATGAAGCGTTCGGATTTCGGTCCCGGTACTCGGCCCAAGCCTCAGGATTCATCTGGTGCACGTCGAGGGCCTTCACCAAGAACGCGGCGCTCCGGGTCTGTTCGTCAGGCAGAATGTGGACGCGCAGGCCGTCGAGCAAGGGCAGGGCGGACTCGAAGTATTCGAGGTTCAGAGCGAACTCGTGGACGTCGTCCTGCTCGGTTCGCTTCAGAATCCAAGGACCCGTGCCGATGGTCGGCCCGTTGCGCAGGTCGCCCGCCGTGTCGACAGCCTCCCTGGCGACGATCTTCGAGTGGCCGTCAGCCAGCGAGGTCAGGAAATCTGCGTCCTGCGATCGGGCCGTGACTCGCAGACCCAGTTCCCCGATCGCCCCAACCTCAGCGACGTTGTGAAGCAGCGGAGAGTTCGGCAGGGCAGGGTTCCCCTGGCGTATGTAGCTGAACACCACATCGTCCGCGACTAGGGCTCGCCCGTTGACCGGGGCGATGCTTTGCCAGCGCACATCGTCCCTGAGATTGAACAGAAACGAAATCGGACTCTCCATCTCCCAGGATTCGCACAGATCGCACTCGACGGCCAGGCTGGGCAGCTCGACGTCAGAGCCGGACTTGAACCGCAGCAGACGCGAGTAGGCGAGACCGGGTCCCCATGCGGACAGGGCGGGGGAGACGTCCAAATGCACGTCCTGGTGCGCTATGTTCGCCCAGCTCGCGATGTTCAACATCCCGCCTCGACGCCGTGAGTCCGGCACGGGAGTGCGCGTCTTGGCGGGCGACGGAACCGCCACAGGGACGGCCGTTGGAGATCGCGCTGGAACGGAGGTTGGACGCTTGACCGCCGTCGCCGTGGCGGGCGGGTTGGTCGCGG
>DCWO01000083.1:45174-51545 GCA_002328865.1 Dehalococcoidia bacterium UBA2160
GGTCGCGGTTGGCGGGGGCGTTGCTGGCGCAAGCGTAGGCGATGGAACTACCGTGGGCGCCGGCGCCGGTTCGGAACAAGAAACGACCGTGATCGCGACCAAGGCTAGCAGTGCCGCCGTCACGCAGCGCACCGATGTGCTCAGGTTCTCGGGCAGCGTTGACGCCGCCATCGAGAAGCGGGGCATCCGGCGGCTGGCCCCGGTGCTGTTCGGTAGTATAATCATTGCCGTGCTCTATTGTACCCTTGCCTAACGCGGGTGGCGTCAGGCATCGCCAAAAGGCGCCGATGAATCTCACGCTTGGCGTCTGATCAGGAGGTCCCATGTTCGTCGACTGCCACGCACACCTTGACCCGTACTCCGATCTCGAGGTCGGAGAGGTGCTGGAGCGTGCCAGAGAAGCGGGCGTGCAGGCCGTAATCTCCGCGGGCACGACACTCGAATCGTCTCGGCGATCCATCGATCTGTCGAGTGCGTATTCGGGCCTTTTCTCGGGTGTCGGCATCCACCCAATGGACATCCAGGCGCCCTTCACCGACGCGACTTACGAAGAGCTGCGCGGAATGGCGAGCGATTGTCCGAAGGTGCTCGTCGTCAGCGAGATCGGCCTCGATTTCATGGAGGGCGCTCCTGACAGAGCGGATCAGTATCATGCCTTCCGAGAGCAGATCCGCCTGGCTCGTGACCTCAAGCTGCCGGTGGTGTTTCACAGCCGCGAGGCGCACGAGGAGTCGTTCCGGGTCCTTCGAGAGGAGAAAGCGTACGAAGTCGGGGGCGTGATGCACTACTTCCAGGGAGACTACGAAACCGCTCAACAGGTCATCGATCTGGGATTCTACATTTCGCTGGCACGTCCTCTGCAGAGATTGTCGCATCTTCAGGAAGCAGCCGCTGAGATTCCGTTGGCGAACATCGTCCTGGAGACCGACGCGACGCCGCAGCCGTTCAAGTCGAAGCGAGAGAACTGGACCGAGCCCAGGCACGTTCGCGACGTTGCTGAACTCCTCGCGCAGCTTCAGGGAGTGTCAATCGAGGAAGTGGAAGAGACAACTGCACGGAACATCCGTGACGTGCTAGGCCCCGGATGGGATACGCTGCAGAGCTACATGGCCCGCGATTCCGCAGCAGATTGAGAGCACGGCGGCGTCAAGCTCAACCCTACGTCGGAGGAGTCCACGTAGCGCCGGCGCTGTTCATCCGAATTCATCCGCGGCTGGGATGAGCACTAGAAACAGCGGAATGACTACCAGGCCCCAACTCCAACCGAACAACACCGCGATCCCCGCCTTCCACCATGCCAGTTCAAGTGCTTTGTGAACCGCCACAACGCACGCGGGCAACGTCCAGAGGTGCCCCAACAGGGCCAGCGGAGCGCCAATCACGGGTACGTTTAGGAACAGCCACAAGGCGATCGGACCAAAACAGATGCCCAACGCGCGGAGACCTTGCCGATAGCCCGTCGAGCTGCCGAAGCCTTTGTTCCCTATGGCCCAGACCAGGACGGCACAAACGGACCAACCCAAGACAATCGTCGACACAGCCACAAACATCAGCATGAGGAGCGCCGAGCTCTCGTCGGATGCGGCGCCGGTGCGAAATTCGCTCCATATCCCGAGTCCGAATCCTAGCGCCGCAACGAACACCACTCCCATGGAGCGGAACATGGACTCGGGCTCTTCGCTGAACTCGTCGAATACGCTCGAGTCGAGCAGGGCGGCTCTCAGCGCTTGATTTAGCATGCAGCGTGTTCCTCATCATCGGCTGGGGCAGATTGTAACCGTTCGACACGATTGGTCTCAAGTCTGTGCGACGGTCGAAGCGATCGGCTGCTTCGCGATTCGGCGTCCGCGACTCGGAGGTCGATCTTGTCCTCGTACGTTCGTCTCAGTTTTGCCGCTCGGGACCATCTGGCGCTCCTGTGTGGACCTACCCCCCACGCATGGCTTGGTGTACAATTCTCACGGCATTTTGGGAGTGGGGAGTCATCATGCCTTTGCTGCTAGCTCCAGCGGTGGCTGAGGAAGCCTGGATTTTGACCGCCATCGGCATCGGCACGGCCTTCGCGGTCCTGTTGATCCTGCTGGTTATTGTCGCCATTGTCAGGCTGTTCACCGCCAAAGTCGCCCCGCGCTTCGGATGGGAGGCCGTTGCGGTCCCTGTCGCCGAGGCCGGGCCTTCCGACGCGGAGTCGCGAAACCGAGCTCTGGCCGCCGCTCTGGCCGTGACAGCGCTGCTTGAATCCAAATCCGAGCCGCCGCCCGCTTCCCGAGACAACGGCTGATCGCTAACCCATTCACTAGGTGGAATGTTGACTGAGTTACTGGACTTCTTGCAGTCCACGGGCATATACAACCTCGACTACCGGAATGTCGTGCTGATCGTTATTGGACTCGTGTTCGTTTTCCTGGCAGTCAGCAAGAACATGGAACCGTACGAGCTCTTGCCAATTGGCCTTGGGGTCATCGTCGCCAATCTGCCGATGACTGGCTTGCTGGCCCTGCCGACACCTGAGGCAGGTTACCAGGAATCGGGTATTTTCGGGATCATCTTCCACTTTGGGCTTTCGTTCTGGAACCTGCTTCCTCCGATAATCTTCCTCGGCCTTGGCGCCATGACCGACTTTGGGCCTATCATCGGCAATCCGAAGACACTGCTGCTCGGAGCCGCGGCTCAGGTGGGGATATTCCTGGCGTTCTGGGGCGCGCTCCTGGCTGGCGACATGTTCACACTCGCCGAGGCGTCGGCGATAGGCATCATCGGCGGCGCCGACGGGCCGACGACGATCTTCCTCTCGGCGCGTCTGGCACCCGACCTCCTGGGCATCACCGCGGTCATCGCTTACTCCTACATGGCGGCGATCGCCTTCATTCAGCCGCCTTTGATGAAGCTGTTGACGACGAAGGCCGAGCGCGAGATCGTGATGAAGGCCCCGCGTGAGGTTTCGCGAACCGAGAAGCTGCTGTTCCCGTCCGTCGCGATGATCGTAATCATTCTAATCGTGCCTCGGTCGGCGCCGCTGATCTCGATGTTCATGATCGGCAACCTGTTCCGCGAGAGCGGCGTGGTGCCGCGGCTCACGTCCGCGGCTTCCAACGAGTTGTTGAACATGGCGACGATCTTCCTGATGTTGACCGTGGGAACCCAACTCTCGGCGGAGCGCGTGTTCGCCTGGGACACGCTCGCGATTCTGGGGTTGGGCCTGGTCGCTTTCGCTTGCGGCACCATGGGCGGTCTGCTGTTCGCCAAGCTGATGAACCTGTTCGTGAGGGACAAGATTAACCCTCTGATCGGGTCCGCGGGAGTTTCGGCCGTTCCAATGGCGGCGCGCATCTCTCATCACATCGGGCAGCAGGCGGGTCCTCGCGTCTTCCTGCTCCCCCATGCGATGGGCCCGAACGTAGCGGGCGTGATCGGGTCGGCAGTGGTGGCGGGCGTTTTCATCGCGTTGGTCGGTTCCTGACGATAATTCTGTTGAAGAGCCCTTAGGGGATTCACGATGATTGAAAAACTGCGGGTTAAAGTCGATGGCAAGTGGTACACCGTCGAAGTAGGCGACCTGTCTGCACGGCCCATCCAGGCGACCGTGGACGGGCATCCCGTCGAAGTCAGCGTCGAAACCGCCACTCCCGTTGAGACTGCCCCGCCGGCTGCTTCGGAGGACCCAAAACCGATTGCATCCCAACAGCCCGCGTCGGCGCCGCCACCGGCCCGTGAAGCTTCACCCCAACCCACTCCCGCTTCCCCCGCCAGCGAGAAGACCGTAGAACCAACGAGCAACGTGGTCAGAGCGCCCATGCCCGGGAACATCCTCTCCGTCGTGGTTCGGACTGGAGATGCTGTCCAGGCAGGCGACCACGTCTGCACCCTGGAGGCAATGAAGATGCAGCAGTCGCTCCGGTCCGAGTGGGCTGGCGTGGTCCTCGACGTTTTTGTGAGCACAGGAGACATGGTGACCGACGGCGCACCGATCATAGCTGTCGGCTGACCGTCGTGCGCCCTCGCGGTTTCAGCCAACCGTCGCTGCGGATCACTCCGGCATCGGCTGAAAAGAGAACAGACTCGTTCCCATGAATATGGAGGTCGATTATGGCGGACAATGACAAGCTTGCCATCGACGGCGGCGCCCCCGTCGTCGACGAGCCATTGCCCACGGGAGTGTCCGGACCCAGCGTCGTCGACGAAGAAGAGATCGCGGCCATCACCGATCTGCTGCGGAGCCAAGGGCTGTTCAGGTATCGCCAAGGAGGCCAAGCCGCCCAGTTCGAAGCCGAAGCGGCACGATTTCTGGGCGTCGAGCATGCACTGATGGTCAACTCCGGCACGAGCGCGTTGATCTGCGCGCTCACAGCGGTCGGGGTCGGTCCGGGCGACGAGGTGATCGTCCCCGGGTATACGTACATCGCAACAGCGGCGGCGGTAATCGCGACAGGCGCCGTCCCGGTCATCGCGGAAATCGACGAGTCGCTGGGCTTGGACCCACTGCTCATCGAGACCAAGATCACGCCATACACCAAGGCGGTTGTGCCGGTCCACATGCGTGGTGTGCCCGCCAGGCTGGACGACATACTCGCAGTCGCCAAGAAGCACGGCCTGAAGGTGGTGGAAGACTGCTGTCAATGCGTGGGCGGCTCATACAGAGGCCAACGGGTAGGCACGTATGGCGATGCCGGCGCCTGGAGCCTGAACTACTACAAGACGATAAGCTCGGGCGAAGGCGGGCTGGTCTACACGAACGACAGAGACGTGTTCGAGCGAGCCTGCTTCACGGCTGATCCCGGCCTTCCGATGTGGACAAAGAGCGACACTTCCGTGGAATGGCAAAACGAGTCCTTCCCCAGGCAAACTTACCGGCCGAGCGAAGTACTCGCGTCGATGGCTCGCGTCCAGTTGGGGAAGATTGGCGACATCCTGTCCCATCAGCGAGCGCTGAAAGCAGCATTCCTCCAAGAACTTGACGAATCAGGGTCGTACAGCCTGCAACATGTCGACGACCCGGACGGCGACACGGGCGTTTCGGCCTCCGTAATCGTTCACGACAAGGATCTGGCCATCGGATACGAACACGCCCTCAAAGCGGAGGGGGTGGGAGTCGGCACGATCTACAACGACGGCTTCCCTGACAGGCACATCTACAGTTATTGGGACACGATCCTGGCCAAGCGGTCGCCTCATCCCTCCGGATACCCATGGAACGACCCGAGCTACAAAGGCGATGTCGAGTACTCGGAAGACATGTGTCCGCAGACGCTGGATATCCTGGGACGAAGCCTGCGGTTCGATTTCAACATGAACATGACCGAAGAGCATGCGAGGTTGATGGCGCGCGCACTCAACAAGGTCGACGGGGCGCTGGGGAACTGAGGAACAACCGGGAGTATAACTGGACGGCGAGGGTGCTCGCGTTCTTGGTGTGTCACTGCCGCGAAGGCAGTCGCTGACGTGTCGGCGGTAGACTGATTTGAGCCAAAGCGGAGACGATGAAGGGCGTTCTTGGGCCTAGCTGCTCTCCGCTTCCGACGCGTCGGGGACCTCATATCGATATCCGACGCCCCAAACGGTTACGATTCGTTGTGGCGACTGGTTCGGGTCGGCCTCGATCTTGTTCCGCAGGCTCGCGATATGCCAGCGGACGACCTCGGCCGAGTAGTGAGGAGACTCCCAGACGCGCTTTCGGATCTCGTCGATGCTGCAGGTCTTGCCCGCCCATTCGGTCAATAGGCCGAGCAACTTGAACTCGATGGGCGTCAAATCGACCCGCTCACCTCGGACCCACACCTCGTGGCGTTCGCGTTGGATGGTGATCTCGCTGTCCTGGTAGCGGTCTTCATTGACCTGCGGCGAATCTGACCACCGGGTCCTGCGAATCAGAGCTGCCGCGCGGGCCAGAAATTCGTCCATGCCCACGGGTTTGACCACGTAGTCGTCGGCGCCAAGATCGAATCCCTTTATTTTTTCGACCTCTTGGCCGAGACCGCTCAAGATCATTATTGGCGCTTTTGACACCTGCCGAACCTGGCGGCAGAATTCAAAGCCGTCCATCTCCGGCATCATGATGTCCGCGATCACCAGGTCTGGGCGGTGTTCGTACAATGCCTGCAGTCCTTCGAGACCGTTGGTCCCGAAGCAAGTTTCGTATCCAGCTTCTTCCAGCCATGTCAAAAGCAAGTCGCGCACCGGCTGTTCGTCGTCAACGACAAGCACTTTATCCGTCAAATTGAGATGCCTCCGATGGGTACGGACCCCTAGGGCTACAGCGCGCCCGACAGCCGGTGATCGAGTGCATTACCTGTTGGCTGTCAACAGAAATGGGACGGAAAGTTAATGGAGACTTTGAGCTGATATCGCGAGCTCTCTGAGTTGATGATTGTACA
>DCWO01000111.1 GCA_002328865.1 Dehalococcoidia bacterium UBA2160
TTTCTCTCCGCCCTTGACACAATGAACCCGGAGAGTACGACTGCGGTTGCTACCTGACGGGAGAGGACCCTGCAGCGCATGAGGGCATGGCTGGACTTTGCTTCATTCTGGCGCCATAGGGCGCATGCTCGGATGACGTCAATCGGCCAGACTCAGCGCAGTCGGCGCCTCGGCTGCCTGTCGCTCTCGGGTGTGACGATGATATTCTAAGCGCGGTGGTTGGTGGTCCGTTCCATTCTCAGGCCGCAAGAAAGGATCAAGATGAAGATCAGAACCCAGTTGCCTTTTTGGGCGCTTCTCATCGGCGCGCTGACGCTGACCGCATTTGTCGCATGCGGCGACAGCACAGCGTCCGATGCCGACGGCTCTCCGGCTGCGAGCGGTCCGGCTCCGGATGTGGTGGTGGTCATCGAACAACAGAACAACCCGAATTTCGATCTCAAAGCGAGAGAGATCAACGGTGTAGACGTGTCCGGTGATTTCGACGATGACAGCAGCAACAACATGGAAGAACCTCTGGTCATTCCCCCTGGACAGATTCGTTTCTTCCTGGACAACGTCGGCACGCTCGCACACGCGTTCCAGGTCCGCAATCTGGACGGCGAAAACATCGCCAAAACCCGAAACGTTGGCCCGCGAAAAACGGGAGAGCTGGTGGTTGAATTGGCGGCAGGTGAGTATGAAATCCTGTGTCAATTGAGCGACCACGCCAAGCGTGGCAGCCGAAGGACCTTGATTGTTGACGCTGCTGCCGACTACCCCAAACCGCCGCGCTAAACCCCACAGTCTGTCTGCGGCGTCAGGCGATCCGCTCCAAGAGCAACGTTCGACAGTCGAGAAAGCCATCGTATGCCAATAGATGTTCCAGTCGTAGGGGCACGAAACGCAGCATGGATTGCGGCGCAACTGCACCTGTTCTTTGCAGCTTTCGTGTTGGGGGCTCCGCTTTTCATCGTCCTGTGCGAGTATCTGGGCGCAGCCAAAGGCGCCCAGAACTGGAGGGTTCGGATTCCTCTGGCCGTCGCGATGATCGTCCTCGCCGTGGTGATCGTCGTATACGCGGAGAGGAATGTCGATCGCATCATTGTCGTCACGGTTGCCGCCGTAGCTGTCGCTGGCTTGGCGTTCGTTCGATCCAGCGGTGACGCTCGCTACGAGCGTCTGGCTCACGAGACGATGAAGGTCGTGACCATCGCGTACAGCCTGACGGCCATCAGCGGCGGGATGTTCGCGTTTGTCCTGATGGGTCCGTATTCGAACCTGGCCATACACCTGTTCGACAAATTCAGCCCCATTTTCGCGGTCTACGGATTGCTGTTCTTCGTGGAAACGATCCTCTTGTACGTCTACTGGTACAGTTGGGATCAGATGTCCAATCGGAAGACCCTGCACATGACCATCGGCGTGACGCTGAACGTGGTGGGGACCGTGATGATGTTCCTGATGAACGCCGTGGGAGCGTACATGTTGACACCGCCGGAAGGTGTGGGGGAAGCGGGCTTGTGGAGCCTGATCAACAACCCGTCCTGGAGCGGCCTCAACCTGCACAGATTCGTCGCCAACATCACGTTTGGCGGGTTGATGGTGGCGCTCTTCGCAGCGTTCATGTTCTTAACGGCCAAGACCAAAGAAGACCGAGCCTTTTACGACTGGATGGGCTTCATCGGCAACATCATCGGAGTGGCCACCTTGATGCTGCTGCCCCTGGCCGGATACGTCTACGCCAAGGAGCTTTTCCTCTACGACGCGGTCATATCGACATTCATGATGGCGGACAAGCTGTCGTTCTACTTCGTGTTGCAGGGTGTCCTGGTTTCGATGCTGTTCCTGGGCGCAAACTACTACATGTGGATGAGCATCAAACGAATCACGGGTTCCGAGTCTCTCATGGGCTACATGAAGCCGACCTTCCTGGTGATCTTCGTGGCGTCCGCGATATGGATCACGCCGCAAAACTTCCTCTCCGATCTCACTGCGACAATTCCCGACGGGACCGACCCTTCAGACATCCTGGTCCCAGACCGCATGGCCTTCCTGGGATTGATGATGGCCAAGGCGCTGTCGGTCACCGTGATCATCATCTTCACGTTCCTGACGTACATGGTTTACCGTCGAGCGCTGACTCGCGGCTCGATCGAATGGGGTGGAATCGCACCGCAGGCACAATATGCGTTGGTGTTCATTTCGGCGGTGGCGGTATACACGATGGGGCTCATGGGCGCCGTTCGCGAGCTGGCCCGACAAGACTGGCACGTTTTCAATGTGCTCAAAGACACCACTCCCTATGCGTTCACGACGCCGCTCGCGCGGATGAGCATGATGGTGGGAATCGTAACTCTGCTGTTCTTCGCTTTCATGGCGTTCATTTTCTGGGTCGGGTTCATGCTGAGCGGCCGCAACGAGGAGATGGCATGAGCGATCGCCAGGAAAACGAAAGACCTGTCGAGTCCGCCACGCCAAAACCAACCCGTCCGGGAACGCTGCGCGGATTGCGAGCGAACATCGGCGTGTCAGTGGCGCTGCTGCTGGTGATCTGGGTCGGTTTCACCCTCTTGCCGGAAAGCACCGGCGTCTCCTTCGGGTTGTTCTACCAGGGCTTCTTCAGTGTCATGGTGGTGACGGGGTCGGCCTTCTTCTGGCTGCTCGACCTGGACAGCGTTCCCCATCCCAGAAGCGCCATCGGGGTCCTGGGCAGCTTGCTGTTGGTCTATCTGGGCACAGTGGGGTTCATGGTGTTGGTGGGAGTCGCGTTTCCGCAGTTTGAAGGAGCGCCGGCTGAAGCCGACGAACCCCAAGATGCGACTGCAAGGGGCGGGGCACTATTCTGGAGCGCCAATCCGGGTTGTTTCCTGTGTCACTCCATCGACGGCGCCGGAGGATTACGAGCGCCGGATCTAACCGACCTGGTGTCTGTCGCCGGCGACCGCGTCGCGGGTGTGTCGGCAGAAGGGTACATCGAAGCCAAGATTCGACAGGGCATGGAGTACGAATACCTAGTTCCCGACTATACGCCCATGATGATCCCGTTCGAGGGCGTGCTGGACGACGACCAGATCAGCGATTTGATCGCGTTTCTGATCGGGCCTCGATAGACAACGGGGCGAGTGAGGAGCAAGTGATGAAGGCTTCGGGTCGGGCACGCCAATTTGCCGACGCCGCTGGGAAAACACCCATGCGGCAGGTCTGGATCGCCTTGATCCTGAGTCTGGCAGGCTCCGCCGTTGTGGGCGGAGGTCTGGTCCTTGCGCTCGACAACATTTGGTGGCTTGTAGGGGGAAGCGCGGTTTCCCTGGTCGGAGGAGCTATCTACCTGGGCAGGAGCATAGCCGAGCCGGAGCCGCTGTACGGAACACTGCTGGCGGCGATTTACGTCACGCTCGTGATCGTCGTTGTCTTCGCCGGCACGATTTTCGCGGTGTTTCCGGACCCGCTGCCAGGGTTGGACATGGGGGACTCCACGTTCTTTTTCGTGTCGCCCCTAATCCTGCTGGTGAGTGGTGTGTTGGGCAGCGTCGTTGGAGGCAGACTGGGTGGGGGACGGTCGAATTCGGATGAGTAGCTTGCGGCAGGACACTTCTCCGAGCGCGAACCATGTCAGCGGTCAACTGGCAGGTCCGAGTTGGAAGCAGACGGTTGCATTGACGTGGATCGACGTTGATTGGAGAATATTCAGACCGTTTTCCGTGTATCCACTGTTCCACAAGAAGCGGTGATACGGCGAGAAGAGTGGTGAGTAAATGGGATCGATCGGTCGGCTGTGGCTTGGATTGTGGATTGGCGTCTTGCCGATCGGTTTGATCCTGACGGCTTGTGAAAATCCCGACGTAGCGTCCGAACCGGAAGACGCCGGGGCACCCTCTGCGCAACCGCTGGCAGACGCTAACAGCTCCAAATCCGATGCAGAGGTCTATGCGGACGCGCTCGCACAGATGGTTGTCAACGTCGTGTTGACCGACGACGGTTTTGAACCATCGTCACTCCACATGCCCGTAGGCCGAAGAATCAAGCTAGTCGTGCGAAATCGAGGAACTCAGGAGCATCATTATAGGGTCATCGGGCTGACGCCTCGCAACCTCGAATGGCATGCACCGGCCGTGTCCGAAGCGGAGATCGAGGCGGTAATTGGGACAGAGGCCGAACACGATTCACACCACACCACCGGGTTTGCTCCGTTTCGTGGCGCTTCATTGGCGGGAATCAAACCTTTCGGCGACGAGGTGCACGCCTACGTGGATGCAGCGTTAGGGGTCGACATGGTCTTGTTCGTCCCGACAGAGACAGGAACCTTCGAGGTCGAGTGCCCCTTGCACCCGGAGGTGTCCGGCAAGGTGACGGTCTTCTAGCCGAAGCAGACAGTGGATTGGCTGCCGCGGGTTTGGGCAGGAGAAGCGAAAATCCCGGAGACACGCTCGGTCACAGCGCGCTCCGGAATTCTGAAACAGTTGAAGACCGAAAGGTCCGGCCCCGGTTGATCTCGATCAGGAGCGGGACCCGCTGAGACTCGCCTCCTCTACCTCGTTGAATTGTTCAGCCTCGGTTGAGCCAACCAACGCCGCGGTCGAAGCCTGGCTGCCTGTCACGGTCATCAGGACCAGGTCGAAATATCCGGCGCCCACTTCTTGCTGGTGCTTGGCGGCCGTGTAACCGTCCTTTTCAAGCGCAAACTCCTGTTCCTGGAGGCGGACGTACGCCGGCATGCCTTCTTCCTTGAACGCCTGCGCGAGCTCGAAAGCGCTCAGGTTCAGCATGTGCCAACCAGCTAAAGTGATGAACTGGAACTTGTAACCCAGTTCCGCGAGTTCGTCGCGGAATGCGGAGATCGAAGCGTCGTCCAGGTTGTGCTTCCAGTTGAACGAAGGAGAGCAGTTGTAGGCAAGGAGCTTGCCTGGATATTGAGCGTGGATAGCTTCGGCGAATCGTTGCGCCTCCGTCATGTCGGGAGTGGAGGTCTCCAGCCAGATCATGTCGGAGTAAGGGGCGAACGCCAGACCGCGGGCGATCGCAGGCTCCAGCGAGGCGTGGACCGCGAAGTAACCCTCCGCGGTGCGTTCGCCGGTGAAATACTGTGCATCCGCCGGGTCTATGTCGTTGGTGACGAAAGTCGCGTCCAGGGCATCGGTCCGCGCGATCAACATGGTCGGAACGCCTAGCACGTCCGCGGCCAGCCTTGCCGCGTTGAGCGTGTGGACGAACTGGGATGTGGGCAGCAAGACCTTGCCGCCCATGTGGCCGCACTTTTTCTCCGAGGCGAGTTGGTCTTCGAAATGAACGCCGGCCGCGCCCGATTCGATCATGGACCTCATCAGCTCGAAGGCATGGATGGGGCCGCCGAAACCTGCTTCGGCGTCAGCGACTATGGGGGCGTACCAGTTGATGTGGTTCTCGCCCGCCAGGGAGTGGACCTGATCCGCTCTCATCAAGGCGTTGTTGAGTCGTTTGACCAGGGCGGGAACGCTGTTGGACGGATACAAACTCTGGTCCGGATATGTGTGGCCTGACAAATTGGCGTCGCCAGCAACCTGCCACCCGCTCATGTAGATGGCCTGCAAACCCGCCTTGACCATCTGGACAGCCTGGGCGCCGGTCAACGCGCCGAATGTCGAGATGTAGTCCTCAGTGTTCAGCAAGCTCCATAGTCGCTCGGCGCCGGCTTTTGCGACGGTGTACTCGATTTGCAAAGTGCCGCGCAGCTTGACCACGTCTTCGGCGGTGTAGTCACGCTTGATGCCTTGCCATCGCGAATCGGTTGCCCACTGGGCCTCCAAGTTCCTGACCTGTGTTTCTCGATCCTGTCCGTGATTGTTCACTCGCTGCTCCTCGTCGTCCAAATTACTATTTCTGGCCTCTGCCTGCGCCTATTCACCTAGCTTGGATCATGTCCAACTGTTGGCAATCGAGAGGCTGGTAGCAATGTTTCATGCGTCGACTTATAATTCCAATTGAAGTTTCCGATAGGATTGATAGGCGACGTTAATCAAAGAATAGACCTCGCTCCGGATTATGGCGAGGCTACTCGCGGTCGATGGCGCAGACACAGAAGCATCGCGAACCCTCACACCCACGCAGGTTCGATCCGCCGAAGGGAGGTACAAATGGAGATCGGAGAACTCAAAGCCTTCGTTGAGGTCGCTCACAGGACAAGTTTCCGGCAGGCCGCCGAAGCGTTGTTTGTCACGCAGCCCACGGTGACGGCGCGTATTCAGGCTCTGGAGCGTGAGCTGGGCGAGCGTCTGTTCGATAGGAGCACTCGCGTGGTCCATCTGACCGAGCCTGGGAAGCTGTTCCTCACCCACGTCGAACGCGGGATGCGGGCGCTTGAGGATGCACGAACCAGCGTCACGGATTTTCGCAATTCGAAGACGGGCGTCTTACGAATTGCCGCAGCACGAGTCATCGGCACGTACGTTCTGCCGGGGATACTCCATGCTTTTCGGGTCAAGCGTCCCGGTGTAGAGATCGTCATCCGCACGGGCCGTTCCGCGGAGGTTGTTGAAATGGTGCTCAACGACGAGGTGCAGCTTGGCCTGACGCGTTTCATCCAGCATCCAAAGCTCAATGCCATCCACTTGTACGACGAGGAGATTGTACTCGTCACTCATCCGTCGCATCACTTCGCGAGCCAGGCTTCCGTAACGCTTGCAGACGTTGGACGTGAACCGCTTATCTTGTACGATCCCGGATCGTTCTACTACGACGAGATCAGCAGTGCATGTCAACGCGCCGGAATCGTTCCGAATGTTGTGATGCAGTTGGACAGCATCGAGGCCACCAAAAAGATGGTGGAACTTGGGCTGGGCATCTCCTTGCTGCCGCACTCTTCCTTCGTGCAAGAGCAGGAAATCGGCACGCTGACGTCAGTTGACATCCAAGGCGACTACGATGTCCGCCTGGCGACGACGATATTGCATCGCAAGATCGCAGCCTTGGCGGGACCGTCCCGCGCGTTCATCGATGTCGTGCAAGAGCTGCCTCTCAACCGGAACTCCACACACGCAACCGCTGGGGAAGCTTGATCCCTGAATTGCCAGCCTCCATTAGTTGATTTCATTGCTGGGCGATAGCGTACTTGGTGACCGCCGGCCTGCTGAAACCCAGTTCAACTTCCCCTACATGCACTGGTTATGGCAGCGTCGAACGGGCGTCGTTGGCCGCCCAACAAGTCAACTCGACGGACGCGGACTATTGGCGACGAATGCTGCGGCTGCAAACCGCCTTAGTGTTCCGTCTTGCATGCTCCGGATGCTCGTAAGGCCATTGCTCACACCGCCTCTCCGAAGCCGCTGCCTCACCGGAAATTCACACACGCTATCCACACGCCAGAGGTCTCAATAGCGGCGCGATATTGTATAGTGGGCGCAGCGATTTAGAATCATCCGACGAGAGGTCAACAAATGGTGTTCACACTGGAGAATCGTCGAGCATCTGTCTTCAACATTGGTGAGGGCGACGGCGGCGGCGCCGATGTCTCCGGCAGCGAATTGGAGGCGTTCGAAGACTACGACCTGATCTATCGAACGCTATGCGCGATATTGTTCAATTTCGTGCCTACATCGGGACATCCCGGAGGCAGCATCTCCGCTGGCCGGATGGTGCACGGAATCATGTACAACCTGATGCGTTACGACCTGTCGGCGCCAGAGACCCCCGGCGAGGACATCCTGTGCTTCGCGGCGGGACACAAAGGCTTGGGACTGTACGCAAATTGGGCGCTGCGAAACGAGGTTGCCCGTGTGTCGGCGCCGTCGCTGTTGCCAGCGGACGATTCGTCCCAGATGCGCTTGGAAGACCTCTTGGGATACCGACGGAACCCGACGCAAGATACGCCGCTGTTCAAGCAGTTCGGCGCCAGGGCATTGGACGGACACCCGACGCCCGCCGTCCCGTTCGTGCCACTGGCCACCGGGGCGTCCGGAGTTGGCACGGGTTCGGCGTTCGGGTTGGCGCTTGGCGCGTTGGACCGCTACGGTCGCGACAATGCCCCCGCGATCCACGTCATCGAAGGCGAAGGCGGCATGACCACCGGTCGCGTTGCCGAGTCGTTGGCGATGGCAAGTGCATCCGGGCTCAAAAACCTCGTGATGCACGTGGACTTCAACCAGGCTTCGATCGACTCCGATCAGGTCTGCCGAGAGGGCGACGTCCCGGGCGACTATGTTCAGTGGACCCCCGCGGAGCTCCTTTACCTGCACGATTGGAACGTGATCTCGGTGGAAGACGGTCACGACTTCGAGCAGGTGTTCGCGGCACAGCGACAGCTTGGCGCCATCGACAACGACCAGCCGTCGGCGATCGTTTACAAGACCTCGAAGGGTTGGCGCTACGGTGTTTCTGGGAAGGCGTCTCATGGCGCCGGCCACGCCTTCTGCTCGGAAGGCTTCTATGCCGCGATGGCCGAGTTCGAGACGCGATTCGGAGTGACCTTTCCCCGCTTCGACGGCGCCACGGACCCGACGTCGGTAGAGAGGACCTACTGGGAGTTTCTGCTCGTGATCCGTCGGCTGCTCGATTCGGAGTCGAATATCGTCGACACTCTGGCGTCGAAGCTCAACGCCGCCCGTGACGGACTTGTCGAGCTTGGCCGTGCTCCTCGCGAGGGTGCCGGTGACGTTTCGGCGTTGTACGACAACGCCCGCGTGAACCCCGCCAAGCCGCCGGAAGTTCTGGCGTCGGAGCCCGGCGCCGCGACGACGCTGAGGGGCACGCTCGGCGGAGTTCTGGACGAGCTCAACCGCGAGACCAACGGCGCACTATTCATCGGCGCGGCCGATCTGGCGGATTCAACCTCCGTGGGCGCCGGCACGCGAAGCTTCCCAACCGGGTACTTCCACGGAGCGAACAACCCCGATGCGCGGCTGGTCTCCGTGGGAGGAATTACCGAAGACGCCATCGGCGCGGTGATGTCCGGTTTGTCCGCGTACGGGGCTCATGTGGGAGTCGGCTCCTCGTACGCCAGCTTCATAGCCGCACTCCAGCACGTTGCAGTGCGTCTGCACGGCATCGGAAGCACCGCACGAACCATGCGCACGGGCGAGCCGTACAGGCCGTACATCATGGTCTGCGCTCACGCCGGGTTCAAGACAGGCGAAGACGGCCCGACACATGCTGAGCCCCAGGCTCTGCAACTGCTTCAGGGAAACTTCCCTCCGGGGATTTGCATCACGCTGACTCCGTGGGACCCTCAGGAGATCTGGCCGCTGTTGACCACGGCCCTGCAAGCCCGCCCCGCAGTCGTCGCCGTCTTCGTGACACGACCGACTGAGCGCATAGTGGACCGCAAAGCCCTTGGCCTTCCCGATCCCGCTCAGGCTGTCAGCGGAGTCTACGCGCTTCGAACCGCTGACGCGTCCAAGCCCTCTGACGGCACCCTCGTGCTGCAGGAGAGCGGCGCGACGTACGCGTTTGTCGAGGAGGCCCTTCCGGTTTTGGACGAGCGCTCGTTCAACCTCAACGTGTATTACGTGTCCAGCAGCGAGCTGTTTGACCGGCTCACCGGGCCGGAGCGGGAAGCCGTCTTTCCGATGGCGCACAGGCTGGAGGCGATGGCCATCTCCGGGTTCACCCAACCGACTACGTATCGTTGGATCACGTCCGAGTTCGGTCGGGAGCACTCGCTGCACGGATATGGAATGGGACACTTTCCAGGCAGCGGACAGGCCCGGGCGGTGCTCAAGGAAGCGCAACTCGACGGCCCGAATCAGATCCGCGCAATCGAGAAGTACGTGACTGAGTTGGCGCGCTCGCGAAGCTAGCGTCCCGAGTAAGAAGTTCGTATGACAATGTCGCGAGCCGTCGACAAGCTCAGGCCGAACGGAGTAGGTGTTGTTCCGTTCGTGGTGAGCCTGTCGAACCATCCCGACGTTTTCGCTTGCTTCGGGATTAATCCATCGATTTGCGACTCGGGACACTAGCGCCGTCTGAGCCTGGCTGGCGGCTGCAAGTCGATGTTCGTCGACCGGCACCGTCGGCGTCACTCACCCGACCCCGTGCGACCCAGCGCGTCCGTCCGCTCGACGAGCCGCTCTGACCACTCGCGGACGTTGCGTACGAATTCCGGTCCGATGAGGTCTTGGAGGGTCATCTGTGACCAGAGACCGGCGGTTACCGTGTAGGCTCGAGCCAGGTTTCGGTCGGACAACAGGTCGTCCAACGAGTAATCGGAAACGCCAAACTCAGTCAGGGCGCTGTGGTAATTTCGAGCGAGGCAGTCGGTCTCTTCTATCCAGGCATCGTCGTTATCGAAGGTGCGGTACTCGGGAACGATGTCGAGAAAACAGGCGATGTCGAAGCCCGGTCTCATTCGGGCAGCGAGCTGCCAGTCGAACAGGACCGCAGAGTCCCGTGATTTGTCATCAAACGCGAAGTTGTTGATCCACGGATCGCCATGGACGAGCGTGACCGGCGGCCTCGACAGGCGCGATATGGCGCTAGGCAAGTCCTGGAGAGCAGACTCGATGATGGCGGCCGCGCGATCTGCTAGTACGCACGGAAATCGCTGGTCGAGACTGTCGAGCCAAGCTCGGATGCATCGAGCATACGGCTTGACGCGGTCGCGCCAATCGAGCCAAGCTTTCTGCTGCAACATCGGATTGTTCCACATCGAGGCGTGCAATCTGGCCAACGAGCGCAGGGCGTTGCGGGCATCGTCGAGCGAAACGCCAGGGCGTCCAAGGCGCATCCGCCCGAGGTCCTCTATCAGCACGGCGCCGGTTCGGTTTTCAATGTCGTAGGCGCTGAAGTAGCATTGAGGCGTTCGAGCATCGACGTGGTTGGCGAGCTCGCGATAGAATTTCGCTTCGGTGACGGGCATGCCCATGTCTGTCATGATCCGATGCGCGTCGGTCCCTTTTCGTGGCGGCAGCTTGGCGATGAGCGACACCGGCGCTGATGACTCGTGTGTGTCGTATGAGAGCGACACTCGAAAGACCGAGCCGCCCGAGCCTCCTTCGATGGGCGTTACCGTGACGGACGCCACCTTGGAGCGGCCAATGGCTCCTGCTTGGCGAAGAGTGGCGTCGAGCCACTGTGTCGAGAGGTCATTTCGTGTGTGCGAGAAGTCGGCGTTTGCCATCGAAGCATTTCCCAATCCGTTGTCTGACAGAGCGCATTGCAGGTTTCGCGTGTGCTTTTGGCGCGCAATGGCTACACGGCAATGCTACCCGATCTCGAATCGGATTGCTCACGAGGGCCAATGTTTCGCTTTCCAGCGACGTTCGGTGGAGGAGAGTGACCATCGCGTTCTGCATTCGAGGCTCACCTGTACGTGTGGGGCGGGATACAGATATCTGAGAACCCTGGATGAGAACACCACCGGAGGCCCGCCGGAGAAGGCGGCTCCTCCTCGTCGGCGCGGGTTGAATTGGTTCAGAACCGGATTCTGAAGGTGAACTTGCGCATTCCGGCATCACCGAAAGCAAAGTCGATACCCGCGCCACGCCCGTCCACGCCCCCTGTTCTGCCAATGCGGGCAAGGAAATCGGCGAAAATTCAGGCATTACTGCCAAGAATTTGGCGGGTCGCTGCCAAATGCCTGTAGTTGGGCAGCATTGCCTACTGGAAACAGACATCTGAGCCTTCTCTCCATGCTGGAGCATGACAGAACGTTGGTTTCCGCATTGACGATTGCCTTCCAGGACCGGTCAACGGCTCCGGCGTTGTGGAGAAACCGGTCGATCCATCATGTGGTGAAACCCTCCAGTTCTTTCGAAACCTTGGCGTTCTTCAACAAAGCATCTCCAGCGGCCGCGCCGAGACGACGATAGCGCCCGCGTTGCACTCGTTAGTGGCCGACTGCGATCGATGCGCGATCTCAACCAAGCTCCGATCGGCTGCACACTCACCGGCGCCATTATGCCTGCCGCGACCGGTCTTCAGCCAATATTGCCTACGGGATCCGCGTTTCAGCGAAGCGGCTGTGGCCTTGTCCTGCCGCAAATGTGGCATGTATCAGCCATAGGAAATATCAGAAAGTCCTTGATAGTTGTCAGCCGCTATTGTCTTAATGGCTCGTTGATGGGTCCATAATGAAGACAATACTCGGTCGTGGTGCGCCTTCTTCAGGCAAGCCATGTGACGGCAGAGAACGGCACGTTGATCGTTGGGCGGCGCTTCCCGTACCCGATAACGCGTCCCGTGTATTGAGAGTGAAAGCAGATACGGTCTTGATTGCCGCTGAGACATAACCAGCAGACACAAACCTGACCGGACTGCGACGCGCCAACGTGAAGCTTGTAGTGTTGACGCTCATGCTGTTGGCAGCCGTTCTGGCGATGGACCTGTACTTGCCCCTTGGCGTAGCAGGCGGTGTGCCATACGTCGCGGTAGTCTTAGTATCGCTCGGCGCTAGAAAGCCACGATGGACGACGGCAGTGGCTGCCATCGGGAGCACATTGACGATAGTCGGATTGTTGTTCTCTCCAGGCGGCGGTACGCTTTGGGTGGTGCTTGTCAACAGAGCGTTGGCGTTGGGAGCGATCTGGGGGACTGCCGCACTTTCGTTGCTTGCGCGGTTCCGATCAACCGCTGACGACTCTGGCAGATTGGTCGGCGACGGCGTCGCATTGAACCAATTGGCGCGAACGGTTAATTCTTCTCTGGAACCCACTGAAGTCGGCAAGGCGTTCGTCGAACAGATCGGCCGGTTGATCCGATGGGAAACCATCACGGTCCACACGATCGATCCTGACCTCGGGTTGCTCGCGAGTGAGTACAGGGCTGGCGCGGCGGCAACGCATAGCCGCTCAGGGTCACCTGCGATCGCGGAATCGTTTACCTTGGACCCTGGAACGCTGCATTCTGGCCGCCTGGTGAACACCGTCGACGGAGGCGATCTGGACGAGGTGTTTTCGCCGCTCACGGTTTTGTACGAGCGAGGCCTTCGCTCTTTTCTAGTCACTCCGTTGAATTTCGACGACAGGCTCATCGGTGTTCTCACTCTCGCCTTGTCAACCCAGGATGGATACACGAACCGTGATCTCGACGTGGCTGCTCAATCCGGCGCTCACCTGGCCGTCGCGATTGCCAACGCACGAGTGCATCAGGAGCGAAAGCGGCAGGCGTACGAGCGTTCCGTCGTTGCTGAGATTGGCTTGGCCATCAACTCATCGCCGAATATACGGGAGGCCTACGACAAGTTCGTTGAGGAGGCGCACAAGATCGTCCCGTTTGATCGGCTGGCTTTCGGCGCCGTCGATGCCGAACGGCGGTTCATCCTAGCCCATTACTCGCACGAATCGGGGAAACGGCTCCCCGTGACAGAGCGGCCGGTTCCTCTACAAGGAACGCAGGCGGGCGAGGCCATCCTGCGTAGAGAAGCCGTCGTTGCTCATCCGCACGATAGAGACGAAGTCAATACTCGCTCCCCTTCGCTCACAAAATTGTATGACGAAGGATTTCGTTCGTTCCTCAGCGTACCTCTTTTCAGATCGGACATTGCAATTGGGGTGCTAGGGCTGCGATCCCGGCAGTCCAACGCTTACACCTACCGGTACGTCGCGCTCGTGGAACGCATCGCCAGACAGATCGCTGGACCCGTCGGCAACGCCCAACTTTTTGCCGAACTCGAACAGACCGAAAAAGAGCTCCGAAAGTCTCGCGAACAGTGGAGCTCTTTGATGGAAAACACCCCCGACGGGATCTACATCATCGACCCTGAATACAATATGCAGTTCGTGAACCGGACGTTCAGCGGCCAGCATCCGCGAGAGTTGTTCGATCGAAGCGTGTTCGAGTTCATCCCGCTGAAGTATCACGCCACGGCGCGTTCGGTATACGATCGTGCAATGGAAACCGGCGAACCGGGCAACTACGAGATGGACGGTGTGGGCCCGCCTGGCGCTGAAATCTCCGTGAGTTGTCGGGTGGGTCCGATATTCGACGACGGCAAAATCACGGCATTGAGCATCATCGCCACCGACATTACCGAACAGAAGGAATTGCAGGCACGGTTCATTCAGTCGCAAAAGATGGATGCGATCGGGACTCTTGCGGGCGGAGTGGCACATGATTTCAACAACCTGCTGACCGCTATCGGAGGGTATGCCGCCCTGGGGGCAGACGACTCGCAGTCCGAAGGTCTGCTGGACCACTACTTCAATGAAATCATTACCGCAACGGATCGCGCGGCGCATCTTACACGCCAGCTCTTGGCATTCTCTCGCAAGCAAAATTCAGCCCCGGCCAGATTGGATCTTAACAAGTTGCTATTGGAGATGGGCGCCATGATCCGGCGGTTGATCGGTGAGAACATCGAGGTCGTCAGCCTGCCGCACCCTATGCCGGTTGTGATCGAGGCCGACCCCGGACAGGTCGAACAGGTGTTGGTCAATCTGGTCGTTAACGCGCGAGACGCCATGCCCGACGGGGGGTAAGGTCACAATCGAAACGACGATTGAACAGTGGGATGTTGATCGGCTCCGGCAACACACTGACGCGAGTCCGGGTCCGTATGCCATGTTGGCCGTGCACGACAACGGCATCGGCATGCGGGACGACGTCAAGAACCGAGTTTTCGAGCCGTTTTTCACCACGAAAGGGGTCGGCAAAGGCACTGGCCTTGGGTTGTCGACCTGCTACGGCATCGTCAAGCAGAACGGCGGTTTTATCAAAGTGAAGAGCGAGCAAGGCCAAGGTGCTTCGTTTGAAGCATTCTTTCCTGCCGCTAAAGGCGCCGAGTCGTCCCCGAAGGCAGAACCTGACGTCAACGAACTGCCCACGGGAACCGAGACCGTGCTCGTGGTGGAAGACGAGCCACTGGTAAGAGAAATCGCGACGAGTACGCTTCATCGCCAAGGTTACAACATGCTGGTGGCGGGCAATGGCCTCGACGCTCTGCGGATCGTGGACCAATCCGCTTTGGGAGCGATATCGCTGGTCGTAACCGATGTCGTGATGCCTCTGATGGGCGGCAAGGAACTCGCCGAACGTCTTGCCGAATGTCATCCTTTGATCAAAGTTATGTTCACTTCAGGGTACACGGACGACCAGTTCTCTCAGGCCGAGATGATCAGCGAGCGCGCCGCGTTCGTCAGGAAGCCGTTCAAACCCGCGGAGTTGGCGCGCAAAGTCAGGGAAGTGCTGGACCGGTGAGTCGCCGTGTTTCTTGCCAGCAGGGCGGTTAGTTGCTCGAACGCCGGCTCTCGACTTTCAGACATTCGGTCTCCCGATTCGCTCCACACCGACCAGAATCAACGATCTCGGGCATTGCAGGTCAATTCCTGGCGGAACCCCGCCACATCATTGCACGACGATGCCGTTTAACGAGAAAGGCACTGGGGTTACCGTAGTGTTTGTGGACGCGTATGGCGCGCTGGATGGTGCGTCTGGATTGTGCAGATTGAGAGTGGTCGTATGAAGCAAGAATTCGTTAACCCCTTCCTTTCGTCAGCAAAGCTGGTGTGGGAAAAAGAGTTGGGAATGTCCGTGGAATTGACCTCCGCCTCCGCGGTGGACACGAGATTCCTGACCGAGGACGTCACCGCAAGCATCGGCCTGAGCGGAGAACTGGTGGGCACCGTCTTGTACGGTTTTCCGACTCCTACTGCCAGGGAGATCATGAACGTTATGGTCGGCGAAGAAGTCGATGCCGAATCCGAGCTTGCGCAGTCGGCGCTAGGCGAACTGGCCAATATGGTCGCAGGCAATGCCGCGACATTACTGTCGAACGCCGGTTACACTTGCGACATAACCCCGCCGATCATCATCTCGGCGGCAGGCACGATAATCTCCACGCTGGGCCGGCCTCAACTAAAGGTCGACTTTACAAGCACCGTCGGGCCGATGAGCATCCGGATCGACTTCTCCGAGAGCCCGAACCACGGGTAGTCTGTTCGGGAAGCCGGTCCCGGCGGTTCTCGACCTACATCTCGATCGCAGATTATCGCCGAGGCATGCCGTCTCTCGTTCGTTCTAAGTGAGAGCGGCCGAACGGTCCGTGTGGAATTGCTCAAGAGCGCTGTTGGCATTCACGGTGACGCCCAGCCGCTCCAAGAGGGACGCTATCTGAACGCCGGGGACCGCCATCAGCAACTCGTCGTCGGGGATTCCGGAGTTGACCCTAAAGCCGATGCAACCCATGCTCACGCTGGGGTGATCTGCTTTCAGGGCCATCGGCACAGCAGCGCAGGTCGGCCGCCCAAAGGCCGCTATGCCGCTCCCGGTCCAGCTCACCGAATCCGAAGCCTCCGCCAGCAGCATTGCCTGGCCCGGACGAGCAAAGAACAGAACGACGTCCGGATCGACCGGCATCTGAGCCAGCGGACCGTAGACGATCCCTTTGTGCCCCGACGTGACACTGGGTATGGCGCCGACCTCCTCGGGCGTTAAGTATTCGAGCTCACACATGGTGTCTACGATGGCCTGTGCCTCTTCTTGATCTTCGGGCGCCACCTGAAAGCCCATGGTGATTACACCAACCGGGCATTTCCGGTGCTGTTCCTCGGTGGCATAGAAGATCCCTCGCTCGGCCATGCGCCAGAACGAGCACGACGAAGGGACCGCCTCGTCGACTAGTTCCATCCCCTCCGGGCGTTGATCGACGAAAGCCAAGGCAATCGGCGGCCTGGCCAGCCCCAACGATTGCTGGATCAAACCCGCCTTCTCGCGCAAGTTGCTGTCCACGACATGCCTCCAGTGATTATTAACGCGTCGCAATTGTATCGTACGTTCAGACATCACGCAGCGCACCATGGGATGTCCATCCTAGGCCGCCATCAACGGCGGTGGTGGCAAACCCGACGCGCGCGTGTGCGATCGTCATCCGTTGCTATGGGCGAACCGCGCGTTTCGGCCTCTGTGCGAGCTTGACGAGAGCAGGTTGGGCCAGCTTTACGAACTTACAGGCCAAGCGACGCGTATCGCGCGGGTCGATCAGGTCAATGACGTCGCCTTTATGGGCGGCGCGGAACGGGGAGCGGAGTTTCAGCAACCGGTTCTCGATCATCGCGCGGTGCGCATCAGGGTCCGGCGCATTTTCTATTTCGCGACGGTATGCCGCTGCCACTCCGCCCTCGATGGGAATGCCGCCCCACTCACCGGCCGGCCATCCGAATCGAAGGTTTAGGCCGTTCGGGCGGCTGATGCTGTGGACGGCGTCTGCCGCCACTCCGTACGCTTTGCGCACGTTGAACTCGACTGTTGGCACCTGTGCTTCTGCAGCGGCGATCATCGCCCGTATTCCGCGTCGCATCGTCGCTTTGCGCTCGGCATGCGAGCCCAGCATGAAACCGGGCATGTCGAGGAAGATCACGACGGGCAGATTGAACGCGTCGCACAGGTCGACGAAATGGGCATACTTGTCTGCGCCGTCGCCATCCATCGCGCCCGCCAGCTTCGTCGGGTCGCTGCCGATGACCCCGACGCTGTAGCCGTCGAGCCGGGCGAACCCGGTGATCAGCGCGCCAGCCCAGTGCCTGCGCATCTCGAAGAACTCTCCGTTGTCGACAACCAGACGGATCAGCTTGCGAGGGTCATAGCTTCGGCGCCGATTGGGAGGAATGACGTTCAGAAGCTCCTCGGGCCTGCGGTCGGGCGGGTCCCCGGTCTCGACACGAGGGGCCACGTCGTTGGTGGTGTTGGGCAAGTAAGACAAGAACCGTTTGATCTGCTCGAACGCGTCTTCCTCGGAATCGGCCTCGTTGTCGACCTGACCGCTGTCGTGCACGTGCATTTGCACTCCGCCAAGCTGCTCCTTATCGAGCGTTTCGCCGATGGCGCGACGGACGACAGGCGGGCCGGACGGGAATATCTGCGACTGGCCTTTCACCATCACAGTGAAGTGAGACATCAACGCATAGGCCGCGGGCGCTCCCGCGACCGAGCCCATCACCCCGGCCGCGACAGGCACTCTGCGCATAAGCTCGACTCCCTGCCACCATTGTTCGCCCGAAGGCAGACCCATATGTCCCGCGGCCTCGTCGGACTTCGAACTGTGGCCGACCCCCTCGACTAGCTGCACGTACGGAATGCCGTACTGCATAGCAAGCGGCTGCGTGAATTGGCGCGAACCCTTGTGAACATTGTGCGGGCTGCCTCCGGAAATCGTGAAGTCGTCGCCGCCGATCGCGACAGGTCTGCCGTCGATCTCGGCTAGGCCCATGACGTAGGCGCCGGGAGTGAAGCCGCTCAAGTTGCCGTTTTCGTCGTATTCGACCGCGCCCACAAGCGGGCCGGCTTCGATGAAGCTTCCAGGGTCTGTGATCTTATCGATCCGCTCCCGAACCGTGTAGCGGCCGCCATCGTGCTGCCGTTTGATTCGTTCGGGTCCGCCCAACTCCTGGCCGAGACCTCGGATGTAGTCGATGTCCTCGATGGCCTTTTCCCAGTCCATGCCGGGCTTCCAAGTTTCGCGATTGGGATCTACGGGCATTCGGGTCTCCTTGATGATTCATTGCGGCGATATTCGCGTAGATACAGGTTGCCCCGACGCGTCGGAGCGGCCACCCCGCCTGTGTGCGTGTCTGAGAACCAGCCTAGTCCTCCGCAGGCGAACGACGGCAGGGTAACGCAGGAGATCATATCACCAACAGGAATGGAGTCCACATTCGCCGGAGGCCAGCGAAACAATTCGCATCGTAACCGCGGAAGCCGATCGCGAATTGCTGGGCTTGGACGCGGCGCAGGAAAGCACGGCGCCTTGCGGTTGATTTCTGTGAGCGCGTGAATGGCCCGAAGGTGAGTGGAGCGGGCATGCGGCCTCCGACCCCTACCGGTTCAAGGCGAACGCCAACCGCCTCGGGAGGAGGGTGTTCGGCGGCGCATTGCGGTATAGAGGGAGAACGCGCTTCCCGCCGAACAGGCCGGCCGTCACCGACGACCGGCCTGCTCAGCAGCGTGCGAACCGGCGGTTCGGTCCGCTGTCGTTAGCTAACGGACGATAAGCGGTTGACCTTTGCGGCTGCAACCGACGTCGTGAGGATCGCCGCACACCGCGGGGTCCCCGTCGTTTCTCTGCGTGAGTTGGTCGTACAACTCCTTAGTTACCTGAGCTCCGCACTCTCCGGAGCAGTACGCATAAGTATCGTCTCGAAGATCTTCCTTCGCCATGTGTATCCTCCTGTCCCCAATTAGGGGTGGTGTTTGTACTTTCGCTACTTACTGATACTAAGAATCGATGTCGTTGTCAACGAAAGGCGCCGGAATGTTCACCGTCGGCGCGAAGCCTTCGTCACCTTCGGAGAACTCAGAGATCCCGAGATTGAATCTACCCTGTTGGCGGACGGGCTCTCGGCGAAATCCCGATCGAAGATTGTGATGGAATGCCTGGCTGCACAGGCATTCAGTACACCACTGGCAACCTGCCAGGGTCCGGGTGGAGCGCCGGGAATACCGAATCGGATGAAGGTCCGAGGCACGCTAGACCCCGCCTGAACAGGCGTCTACCATGATGGTCGGGTGAGTGATTATGGAACTACTGTTCATCTGTCGCGATGCACGGGTAGACTCGCTGCTAAGCACGATGGCGATGGCCTTGGAAGCGCGCAAGGCATCCGTCGAAGCGGGCATATCGTTTACCGGCGAAGCCATCGCCGCCATGGCGGGACGGTCATTCGACTGGTCACCCTTGCTTCGCGATTGGAGCACGCGCGTGCGGGTGTCTCGGAACGCTACCGAGATGGGGCATCCTCTGTCAAACCCCAGGGGTCCACGATGGACCAAACCCGTCAACTTCTCCCGGCCGCCCGGGAGGCGGGAGTCCGGTCCTCTCTGGTCGAAGATGCTAGGCGTCGATGAAAGGCTGCCAGAGGACCTGGAGCGTCCGGACATGGCTGAGCTCATCCACGAGCTGAGGCAGTCCTACAAAGTCATCGGCAGTTACTAGGCTGAGCGTCTCATCGTATGGACGGAATGGACCCAACCCCGGAGTTTCGACGCCCGCCCGAGCGAGATGGCCGAGATTGGCGACGCTGGCCGACGCCATGAATCGTTGTCGCGGGTTGCAGCCAAAACGATCGTAGCCAACGGCTCCGTAACTCACCGACCACGTTTAAGGCGTCGAGATGCGGTTGAGCGGCCTAAACCTTGACCCCATGCCGCTCCTTCCGATTCTCGAGGCAGACGAACGTCTCGGACCGCAGCACGCCCGTGACGGCGCCGATCTGCTCACCCAGCAACGTTTTCAGTGTGGCAGTCGAACGCGTCACGACCCAGATCAAGATGTCATACAAGCCCGTTGTGATCGACACCCAGGTGATTTCGTCGATGCCTGCGAGCTCGGCGGCGACAGCGTCTACGCTGGCCAGGTCAACTGACAGGCCTATCAGTGCCTGCGTACCGTACCCCAGCAGAGACGGATCCGGGATACACACGATGCGCATGTCTCCGGAGCCAAGGAGCCTTTCTCGACGACGGCGCACTGTCTCCTCACTCGTATCTATGGATCGGGCGATTGTTAGGTTGGTTGATTTGCCGTCATCTTGGAGAATAGAAATAATCTGAAGATCTCGTGTGTCCATGAAGTCCTCCGCGCCATCAGCATGTTTGATCGACCACCCCGCAGGTTCGCCGACCTTCCCATAGTCTATCTGGTCAGAGGCTCAATGCCCAGTCCGATCTACATTGAGCCGGCAACGCAACTCGGTCCGACGGCTTCGGTCGATGTGCCAAACTGATGAGTGAGCAGCCAACGGCAGGGGTTGCCAAATGCAATGGCGGAATGCGAGGCCGAAAGACTTGTTGCAGGGCTTACGATTAAGGGTTGACGGCGTCGCGGGGGTCGATGGCTCGTACGACCGATTGGTGGACCTCTATGCCATCTGACCGAAGACAGGTCTCAACCTCGCCCGAGCGGCTGACTGCTTTGCGGTGTCCCTCGACTCGTAGATTGGCGATTCTTCGTCCAGATCATCGATCAAGTCGTACAGTTCGCCTGTTTCGTATAGCTTCCATTCGTGGTCGCGAACGAAGCGAATCTGTCCGATGTCGTTTCGAGCGTTCATCGGTTCGAAATGGAAGAATATCCAATCTCTGGGATTGCCTTTGCCGCCCGTGAGTTGTGGATAGAACGACCGTCCGTCTATCAGGTAGCCATCCGGGAATTCCAGCCCTGCCGCCTCGAAGACAGTTGGCAGGAAGTCGGTGGACTCTACCAGGTCTGCCTGGACGCTGCCTGATGGGATTGTGCCCGGCATGTCGCAGATCAGCGGAACGTGAGTCCCACGGTCGTTGGTCTTGCCCTTGCCGCCGCAGATCTCGTTGTGGTCGTGCATCATCGAGCAAACATCGGTGGGGGTGCCGTTGTCGCCCACGTAGATCACAAGCGTATCTTCCCTCAGTCCCTGCTGATCCAGATAGTCGATCAACCTGCCGATGACCTTATCGTGATACTCGACCATATCCTTGTAGAATCGCGGGTCGTCTTCCCACGAACCATCCTCGAGTTCCGCCCATGTCTTGGCGCCGAGCGATTTGTTGGCGGGCGGGTCGAACTCGTCCCATTCCGGACTGTCCGGTGTGGGTTCGTGAGGTTTGTGGGTCGCGGCCATCGGCCAGTAAACGAAGAACGGGGCGTCATCGTCCTTCTTTCGTCCGATGTAATCGATTATGTAGTCGCAGAAGATATCCTCGCCGTACTTGCCCTCCGTGTCGTCCCTGAACTTGCCGTTCTGATAGATGATCGGATTCTTGTAGCGGGACCCTTTTTCTTCGGTGTGGTGTGCGTGCCAGACACAGAACTCGTCGAATCCCGCGTCCTCGATTCGCTGGCCTTTTGAACGCATCTCGGGCATCTGATCCGGCGGGTTGTATGAGTAGAGCTGCCACTTGCCGGAGATGCACGTGTTGTATCCGGCATCCGAAAGCAGGTGTCCGAATGTTGCCTCATCCGGCCTGAGCAACCCAAATCCGATGTAGTTTCGGAAGTTGTATTTACCCGTCATGAGTGAGGCCCTCGTCGGCGTGCAAAGCGGCATCACATGTGCGTTCTCGAAACGCATCCCGCTCTGCGCCATCTCGTCGATACGCGGAGTGTCGTAGGACGTGCCGCCGTTTGCCCCGATCACCTCATAGCCCAGATCATCGGACATTATCAGAACTATGTTCGGTTGCTTCGTTGCCATCTTTCATGTCTCCAGGCAAAGGGATTCTTTGAGGTGGATCCAATCCTTCTGGAAAACGAAAACATTCTGTTCCCGAGTAGGTTTCAAATCCATTCTTGTCGATCGGTGTGAATCGAACGCATTGCCGCCACCTGTTGTCGAGAATGCGCCCAGTTTATCGATTCTACAAGGTAAAGATTCGACGGCGTACGACTGATGCACCGTGAAATAACGCCAATGTCATCGTTGGGAAGAAATCACCGCATTCGATTCTCTCCACGCCACATGTCGGGACTGCTGCCCAGGTTGCTCTTGATGTCTTCGGTCAATTCGTCCAACTCTTTGACAATCTCGTCAGGAAGAGTAAGGTCGAAGGCGGGCAGGTTCATGGCAACCTCGTCGGCGTTGCGTGCGCCGACCAGCACTGAGCTGACACCTTCGTGCGCCCTCACCCACGCCAGCGCGACATGAGCCATGGGCTGACCGATTCGCTGACACACCTCGCCGTAGCGGGCAATCACCTCGAATAGCTCCTCCTCCATGCCTGGCTGGCCGTGCACGGCCAGCGGTCTGGTGGGCGCGAAGTGTCTCGAGCGTGCTAGCCCGTCAGGCACGTCGTCAGCATTGGCATATCTGCCGGTCAGGAGTCCCTGCATAAGTGGGCTGTAGGTCATCAAACCAATGTTGTGCTGCCTGCACTTCGGGAAAATCTCGTATTCGATGGGTCGCCAAAGCAAACTGTAAGGGAGCTGGTTGACCTCGATGTGGCCAACTTCCAGCAGGTCCGACAGGTCCCGCACGCCAAAATTGCATACTCCCAACGCCCGCACTTTGCCTTCTTCAACCAGGGCTTGCAAAGCTCCCATCGTGTCAGCAATGGGGATGCCGTGGTTGGGCCAATGGATCAGGTACAAGTCGATGTAGTCGGTGGCCATCCGCGAGAGGCTGTTTGCGCAAGAAGTTCGCACATCGTCCGGTGACAAGTGGCTGTCCCCCACCTTTGTAACGATAACCGCCTGATCACGCCTGCCTTCCAACGCTTTGCCAAGCACTTCCTCCGATTTGCCGGCGCCATAACCCTCAGCGGTGTCGAAGAAGTTGATTCCGGCGTCCAGCGAAGCGTGCACTGCCGCGACGGAATCGGCGTCATCTTGGTCGCCCCACACGGCGCCGCCCGCGAAGGGCCAGCACCCCAGCGTGTACTCAGACACTTCGATATCTGATGTGCCGAGCTTGTTGTATTTCAAGACGACTCCTTCAACAAAAGCCCCCGGCATGTTCTTGTCAGACGGATTTGAAGCGAGCGAACAAACACCAAGAGATGCCGCTCAAGCAAATCTGTGCCTTTGGCGACAATTCCAAAGTGCGATCACAGCGATTGTATATCAGAATTGTGCGCGAGGGGCGCCTGAATCGTAGAGCGCGCTCGGAACGAGTGAATCCTTCAGGACAGAGATCGCCATCGGTTGGCACGTTTGGTCGCGTTAACGGTGACAGTTCAGACAGGGAGATGGGGATGTGTCGAGAACCAAAAGTGCGAAATGATGAAAAGCGACGAAAAAACGTCGAAATGGGGAAAGCATGGTCGGGGTGGGGAGACTCGAACTCCCGGCCTCTACGTGCTGAGAGTGATATAATGGAAATATTCTTTCGTATGTGGAGTTCATCGTGGCTAGTTCAATATCGGCCAAACGCGCGGTTGGGTACCTTAGAGTATCGAGCACCGGCCAGACCGGCGGGCGCCATAGCTCGCTAGAAACGCAAAAGGCCAGATACCTCGAGTACTGCGACCGGAACGAGTTGATCCCGGGCTCGACATACACCGACGTTGTTTCCGGTCGTCGAGACGACCGACGCGAATACAACAATATGGTCGAGAACGTTCTGCAGGGTGGAGCCGATGTCGTCGTGGTTCAATTCCTTGATCGGTTTGGTCGCAATCCGAAAGAAATACTTCGACGGTATTGGGAACTCGAGGAGCACAGCGTCTCAGTGGTGGCCACAGATGAAGACCTGACCGAAGAACTGTTGCTCTTGGCGAAAGCCGGAATAGCCGGTGCGGAGACACGCCGAACATCTGAAAGAGTGAGAGCCAACATGGCCCGCGTCGTTCAGAAAGGTGTACACGTTGCTAGAGCGCCCTTTGGACTCAGGCGGATCTACGTTGGCAGGCACGATGTTGAGTGGGAGCTGCATCCCACTGAAGCGTCAGTTGTGCGCAAGATGTACCGACTCGCAGTGGAGGAGAACCTCGGATTCAAGAGAATTGGCGACAGATTGACTGAACAGGGACATCGTGCGAGGGAGGGGAGGCCTTTGGCGGCGTTCACCATCCAGCGCATCCTGAGCAACGAAGCGATCATGGGCACATTGGCGTACGGAAAACGTCCGCGCAAAGGCAACCCCAAACTGGAGGTAGTTCGCGTTCCTGGATTCTTCCCGGCAATCTTGACTCAAGAGGAATGGGACGGGTTGCAGGAACGACTCGCTATACGCCGCGAGTCGTCGAGGGGACGAACGCATTCGAGCGCCTATCTTCTGAGCGGCATTGCCAGGTGCGGGAATTGCGGAGGTCCGATGGTTGGGAAGTTAGGGTCGCAGTGGAGGAAACGCAATAAGTACAGGAACTATTACTGCTCGCGCGCGATGCGCTCCAAAACATTCTGCTCGACATATAACGGGCATTCTGCTGGCAAACTCGAGGGCGCCCTGTTGGAGTACTTGAGCCAGTTTTCGGACCCCGATCTTGTAAGAGAGCACATGAATGCTGCACAGCGCCGTGACATGGAGACAAAACACTCGGAACTGCGAGATACGCGAAAAGGGCTAACGGAACTAGAACACCAGTTCATGAGGCACCTGGACCTCCTGGAGCGGGAGATTCTGACGGAGCAGGAATTGTTGAAGGCCAATGAGTCGATCAGGACTCAAAAGTTGGCTCTCGAAACTCGGCAGCAAGAGCTTGATGCATGGCTGAAAGACCAAGAGCACAAATCGTTGGCGGCCGAGAGAGTGCCAGGCGCGATCAGATCGTTTATCGATGATCTCGAAGGTGCTGACGTGCGAGTACAAAAAGCCCACCTTCAGACGATCCTCAAGGCTGCTTACATTAAACGCGACGAAATCGAGATCGAGTTTCGCGGTTGACGAGCAAGACGAGCGGCGGCACCTCAGGTCAACCACTAAGACTCACCGCCGCGACCCGCGCATGAGTGTGGTGACACCCATCAAATGATCTTCACGCCCCGTTGACCGAGTCGTTGCGCCTCGTGAAACGGCGAATTGCTGTGTTTGTCAGAGCTCAAAACAGATCCTGCCAGCGTCGATCTCGGTTTCAACGACAGGATTGGTGAAACGGCGGCACTCCTGAGATCTGAGTGACATGGTGGACGCCCGGACAACGTAGAACGAAAACGAAAATCAACGCCCGATCTTCATCAGACCGAAAGCCACATTCAAGAATAACCAGCAAACGCGCTGGGGCATAAGATTGAGCATCGTCCGCTGGGTCTGCCCGTGAGTATGAGTCGATCGACTATATCTTCGATCACTCCGGCGGATTTGACCAGGTCGCGATATGCTTCTTTGACGGGCTCGATGATTACGTCGATTGACATCTGCTGGCACGTTTCTTCGTAGGATGTCATGGACCGCTCGATGTGCCTAGCCGAACCGTGAATTGTGTTGTCTCCCGGTGTACCCGGGCGAAAGACGAGCGTGCAAGTGTCACCGTCTGACTTTTGAACGGTCGGATACTCCGGCGGTTGACCTTGAAGACGCTGGATCATCACCTCGTGGGCTACCGCCTCACCGATGCGCTCTGCTGATTCGTCGTCCTCCTCGTCTTGCTTACAAAGACGGACCGCCCGCGATGTGAATTCTCTTCGGTTCTCCTGCAGGCGCTCCCAAGTCTCACACCAATGATCAAGTTGCGCTCGGAGTATTGGCTCGTGTTCGAACAGGCTGTCTGCGAGGAGTTTCGTCATTCGTTCCGGAGTTTGATCTGGAAGTTGGTCCGACGCCTCCGCCGCCGGCGACTGACGCAGATCGACACCACGAGTCTGAAGGGTGGAGCTCACGAATTCCGTGACCGCATGATTCTCGTGTGAGACAAGCAACCTGGTGGCGGTCTGGTCTGACGGGCCGAACAGAGGCTCGACGCGCACAGCTCTTGATACTCCTACGGCTACGTGCCTGAGCATGGCGTAGTGCTCATCCAGGTACTGCGAGTCCAACTGCTGGGCAACATCTTCCCAATGCGACTGCTCCCGTTCATCCTCCATCTTCTGGAGGTGCGCCTTGACCGTTCTCCAGTCCACATCGAATCTCCGCCCAATGGACCCGTAAGACTGTCCTCAACGGTGCAATTTAACTGTTGGCTGTCGGCCTAAATGGGACGGAAAGTTAATGGAGACTTTGAGCTGATATCGCGAGCTCTCTGAGTTGATGATTGTACA
>DCWO01000039.1 GCA_002328865.1 Dehalococcoidia bacterium UBA2160
CACACCTTTTGAGGGTACCTCTTGATCTGCCCGGCACGCTGATCCATAGCATACGCCTTGGGCGGTCGAGTCGAGCCGTTATTGTCATATGCATTGTCCGCCCTGCGGACATAACGTTGCTCAGGCCGAACGGAGTGAGGGTTTTTCCGTTCGTGGTGAGCCTGTCGAACCACCCCGACGTTCCTGCCTGATTCGCGATTTGTGCAACGAACTTGCCAGTCCGGGCGCTTGCCTGAACCGAAAACGCAACAACTGATAACCGACGGCGACGCCTCCATCCCAAGACGGACCCCCTCTCACGTTGCGTGCTTTCTTGGCGCGATCATCCAATAGCCGTGCATTCGTCGCCTGGGTGCGGTTGACGGCGGCAGCGGCTGTGATAGACTCACACGGTCGGCGATACGGGCCCCGGAGGTCCGCGCGACTCGGACGAACCCATGACTCGTCGTGAGCCGGCTATTCTCGATGACGCCGCTTGCACAGCCCGTGCTTGCGAGCCCGACCCCGGGAGAGGTTTATGGCAGGCAACGACATGATCACAGCGGCGCAAGACGCCGGTCGCCGGCTTCTGACCGAAGTCGAATCCAAGCAACTCCTTTCGGAGGCGGGCATCCCGACGACTTCCGCGCTGCTGGCAACTAGTAGGGAAGAGGCGATTCGGCTCAGCAGCCAGATCGGCTTCCCAGCAGTCCTGAAAATCGCTTCCACCAACATCGCCCACAAGTCCGATGTGGGCGGAGTAAACCTCAACCTGTCCAACGAGGACGACGTCGGCCGAGCATTCGACGAGATGATGGACGCTGTCTCGACCGGCTCCCCCGGCGCTGAAATTCAAGGCGTGTCGGTGCAGGCGATGGCTCGTCCGGGAATCGAACTGGTCATGGGCATGTCCAAAGACCCGCAATTCGGACCGGTTATCATGTTCGGCTTGGGCGGAGTGTTGGTGGAAGTGCTCAAAGACGTTGCATTCCGTATCGTGCCGCTGACGCCCAGGGACGCCGCGGAAATGATTCGAGAGATCAAAGGCTTTCCCGTGCTGGACGGCTATCGCGGCCAAGAGTCGGTCGACATCGCTGCCCTGGAGCAAGGCTTGTTGCAGCTATCTCGATTCGTCGACGAGCGCCCGACGATCAAAGAATTGGACCTGAACCCAGTGTTCGCATACAGTGACGGTCTGACCGTGGTTGACGCACGGATCGTACTTGAAGACGCGTAATAGTTTCGAGAGAGAGTGAACAGCGTGAGGATCGCCAAAGAGAGGATCGACCGAGCACTGAACCCACGCAGCGTGGCCGTGGTAGGAGACAAGAAGGCTTCCGGCTACATGTGGCTACGGAGCATGAGCACCTTCCAGGGCGACGTGTACTCGGTGCAGATCGACCCCAACGACATTCCCGGCATTGAAGAGATGGGGGTCCCGAACTACTCCAGCTTGATGGACATCCCGAATGACGTGGACTACGTGGTGATAGCCGTGCCCCGCCGGTTTGCTGGATTAGTCCTCAATGATTGTGTCAGCAAAGGAGTGGCAGGTGTTGGCATGTTCACCTCTGGGTTCGCCGAGACCGGCACCCAGGAGGGGCTGGAGGCTCAAGAAACGATTACCACGATGGCCCGGGATGCCGACCTCGTCCTGTTGGGGCCCAACTGCATGGGGCTGTACAACCCTGCTTTGGGCGTCCGGTTCTCCCGAGACCTGGCAGCAGGTCAAGGCGGACCGGTTTCGTTCGTGTCTCAGAGCGGCGGACACGCGGTGTCGTTCAGCGCCGCCGCGCAAGCGAACGGCATAGGAATCAACAAGGTCGTAAGCTTCGGCAACGGTGTGGTCTTGGAGAGCACCGACTACCTCGAGTATTTCGCCCAGGACGACCAGACCGAATTCATCGCCATGTACATCGAGGGTGTGAAGGACGGGCGTCGCTTCTTCGAATTGCTGCGCGAGACGACCTTCAAGAAACCGGTGGTCATCTGGAAAGGCGGCCAGACTGAAGAAGGGAAGCGCGCCACGTCGTCGCACACCGGCTCGCTGGCCGAATCTATGGACACGTGGGATGTTCTCATCAGGCAGTGCGGCGCCATCCGCGTGGACTCGGTAACCGAGTTGGCCGATGTCCTCAAGGCGCTGGTGACGCTCCCACGATCTTCCGGCGACGGAGTGGGGCTAATTGGCGGGACGGGTGGGCAGTCGGTGTCCATGACCGACTCGTTTGCCAAGTCGGGACTACGGGTGCCAATGTTCAGTCAAGACTCGCTCGACAAGCTGGGGGAGTTCTTCCAGGTGATCGGCGCAAGCTATCTCAATCCAGTGGATGTTGGCGGCATGAACCGCGACATGACCGAAACCTGCATGGACATCTTGAGCTCAGACCCCAATGTCGACGTTGTGGCCATGCAGATGAGCCCGTCCGGGTTCTCACGTGATCCGGCCCAGATCGAAGGTCAAATAGACGCACTCGTGTCGGCGAGAGAAACGACGGGCAAACCGGTGGTGACGATGCTCTTCTCGCCAGATCCATACGGCGAAGGCGAAGCGCTAAAGAATCTGGACCTCAAACTCCAAGAGGCTCGCATACCCAGCTACCCGACGTACGACCGCGCCGCGTTGGCCCTCAAGAGGATAGTGGACTACCGTCGCTTCCACGACGGCGCATAGACCGCGCGACCTCGGTCCCGGCGCCGAGGTACGCGAGTCGAGATAGCCGGCTCCACGTAGACCGGAACACGAAGGCGACATTGACGGCCGAAAGATTCCGTGGCCGGATTTTGGGATCGCAACCAATCGGTTCACGCTCCGTAGCTTGGGGCGACGTGCAATGAAGATGTCAGTCGGGTAGGGCGGAGTCGCTCCGAACTTGCACACCACGAGCACGATCCAGTCCGATAGCGCCGTTTTTCACGGCCGGACCGTCGCGATGGTCTGGTTGGATCGAAGCTAACCCCACGGACTCGGTTTATGGCGCCTGTGCGTCGATGAATCGCAACAAGGCATCCGAAATCTGGTCTGGCGCCTCGGCGTTCGGGTAGTGATCGATGCCGTGCAGTACGTGAAGATGCCTGCGATCGGTGGGCAACGTCAGGTAGCCTTCGAGCGTGACCTCGATGGGAACGACCGCGTCCGCGTCGCCGCTCACGATCATCGTTGGGACCGGCATCGACGCCATCACCGGCGTCAGATCGTGCCGGAGACCGGCCCCTTGGCCGATAGCTCGCTCGACGGGACTGTTCTCGATGTCCCGCCATAAGATGTCGCGGATGTCCAAAGGCAACCCCGTATGAAGCGGCTCCCAAAGCGCTCGCCGCGTCGCCTCATCCTTTCCCGGAAGCAACATCAGTTCTTCGAGCTCGCGCAGTTGCTCCGGGGTCGCCGCCTCGCGCGCCTTCAGGTTGCCGCCTGCTATGAGAACGAGCGCCTGCACCTCGAAATCAGACGCGTGATCCCGCATGAAGTGCACCGAATTCATTACGCCGAGGGAATGCCCGACTAGCGTGAACTTCCGTTCGCCCAATGCCCGTAGCGCCGCGGCCAGGTCGGCGGCGTACGTCTGCGAGTTGTAGTCATCCGGATCGGGGGAGCGGTGTGAAGCGCCCGCGCCGCGCGTCCCGATGGCCAGCGTACGCACGCCCGCATTGGCCAGCAACTCTTGGAGAGAGTGCCAGATGCGCGCCGAAGACGACGCGCCGTGCACGAGCACCATTGTACGGTCCCCCTGGCCTTGTTCGAGACACTCTAGCTTGACGGGACCCGCTTGAACCAATGCCATAATTGCTCCGTTGTCTGAATTCTGACGATTCGACGCCGCGCAGCGCGTCTAGTCGCGAAGCATATTTCGGGCGAGACGCCAGCGATGGATTTCGTTTGGTCCTTCGAAGATACGTACGGCCCGCACCGCTCGATAGAACTGCTCGATAACCAGGTCTTTGGAGTACCCGGCTGCTCCGTGGATCTGCATCGCACGGTCGATTACTCTACCAGCCATCTCGGTTGAATAGACCTTGATCATGCCCGCTTCGCGCTGCAGATCCTCGCCCAAGTCCACTCGCCGGGCCGCCTCGTGGACCATCGCACGGGTGGCGTACATCTCGATCTCGGATTCGGCGAGCATGAACTGCACAGCTTGACGCTCTGCCAACGGTTGGCCGAATGTCACGCGGGACTTGGAGTAGTTCATCGCCATCGCCTGACACCGTTCGGCCATGCCGAGGACCTCGGCGCCAATGAGGAACCGGGCGCGATTGAGCGACCGTTGCGCCGCCTCCCAGGCGCCTCCTTCGGCAGTGACTCGCTGAGCGGCAGGGACGACGCAGTCCGTGAAACTGAGTTCGTTCAAAGTCGTGTCTCCCATCATCGGGATACGCCGGCTCACCTCGAATCCGGGTGTGCCAGCGTCGACGATGAACCACGTCGTCCCGATGTGGCGTTGCGTGCCTTTCATTCTGGCCAGCACGAAGACGTGATCCGCCTCATGGGCGCCTCGGATCCAGACCTTCGTGCCGTTTAGGATGTAGTCGTCTCCGTCTCGTTCGGCGGTGGTTTCGATGCCTCCCAGATCGCCGGCCGCATTCGGTTCACTGAACGCTCCTGCGGATTTCACCTCTCCACGAACGACCGGGTGCAGGTACTTTTCTTTCAGATAATCACTGGCGTTATACAGCAATGGATTGACGCCGCCGCCTATCAGGTTTCGCGAGAGCATCGACTTGTAGATCTCTTCCGATACCAAAGTCATCCCGAGGGTGCTGATGTCGGCGCCACCGTACTCCGCCGGGACGCTCAACGCCCATATGCCCAGCTCCCTCAATCTTGCTTGCAACGGGTCCCTGATTTCTGGCGGCAGCTCGTCCTGGTACTCTGTTTCCAGGGGCAGGACCTCGTTTTCGACGAACTGACGGACGGTGCTCTGGAGCATCCTGAGTTCTTCCGGGATTAGGGCGTCCATCGTTCGCAACTCCTCTGGGCGTTCGAGTGTCACCGATGCGTGGTCGTGGCCACATCTCGCGTACGCCGGGCACGCGTTCGGGGATGAAGTCGTCACCGAAATGGCGTTCGCAAACCAACCGCAGATGGATTGGCGCCATCGTGAACAACACTGTCCGAGAAGCCTCAGACTATCTCCGCCTGATGACGATGTCAAACGGTTGCCAGGGTGTTTGCAGATGGCCAGGGGACATGTCTGTGGTTGCCCGTTCAGAGACTGTGTGCCGTACACGTAATGGGATGGATCTGGTGAACGTTGCGGCAGTGACGGGGATCGTCGCCAGGCAAGGCGACAATCGGCGGGATTTTTCAGTGATGGGACGGCGATTGCTCGCCGCAACAAAGAGGTTGTCGCGCGCGATCTCGAAAAGCGGCGGAAGCTCGGGGACGTCATGGCGAGCGGCGAAGTTTAAAATCGTAGGAAGCCCCAGACGCCCAACCTGAAATGTTGGATTC
>DCWO01000179.1 GCA_002328865.1 Dehalococcoidia bacterium UBA2160
GCCTTGCCGCGGTCCGTCGGATTGCGCCCAATCAGGTCCCCCCAAAACGAGCTTTGCCCATGGCTCCATCTGCGGACTGCCATTCCCAATCCACATTATCCAACTCTTCGCACACCTCGACCAAGACTGCCCACATACGGCTCAGGACACCCAGTTCCACCCAGCGTTGCAAGGTGCGATGGATTGTGCTGTCGTCACCAAGTTCTTTGGGCAGTCGATTCCATTGACACCCACTTCGCAGGTGAAAAATGATGCCATTGAGCATCAGTCGAGGATCAGCGCGTCTCCGGCCCTTGGGTTTGGACGGGTCTCTTTCCAAGATGATTGGCTCGATGCGTTCCCAAAGTTCGTCAGGCACTTCCCAGATGGTGCCTAACGTCTCTTGCTTGTTCATGTGGTTCCTCCGATGCTTTTGAAGGAACCTTACGAAATGTCTTGGAAATCGTTCAATGAATCTGCAGGTCATCATTTTGAGATAGTTACTTAGAGCCAAGGCTTCTGGAAGCAGCAGTTCAAAGCGAGGAAGAAGGACAAACCCAACCTGATCGATACCGACACGCTAAACGCCTACCTAGGTATTGTAGACTTCGCCTCCGGTGTATTCGCCTTCGGCGACACGATCGGCGTAACGCCCATTGCCGAAGCCAACGCTGTATTCAACCCGCCGAAGACCAACAATGGCGGAAGCCCCTTGAACGGTGGCGGCAGTAGCGAAGGCAAAGGCGCGCGGAATGGCGAAGGCAGCGGAAGCGGCAGCAGCAAGCGCCCTTCCGGAGAGGGCGTTGACCCGGATGACGAATCTGATTCAGACTCTGGCAGCGGGACCAACCTCGCCAAGAAACTTGAAGACGCGCGAAAGCAGACGTTGGCGCCGTGGCTCAATTTCGCCTACGGCGCGATCGGCTGGGACGAACTCGTGGACACAGACGGCGATGGTGTTCTTGACGATCAGAAGGACATGACGTTCGGCGAACTGATTGTCCAGGTAGAGACCATCTTGAACGACCCGGCCGCGACGACAGACGACCTCAAGCGGCGAAGGACTTGGCCGAGGCCGTGAACAAGCACGACAAGGACAACCCGGAATGCGACACCAAGTCGGGAACGGGCACCAAGTCAGGCACAAAGGCCGATACCAAAGACAGCACCCAAGGCAGCACCAACGGTGACGCCAAGCAAGACACGAAAGGCAAGAACGGCAAGCCAGGTAGAGGCGGCAGAAGGTAAGCCTGCCAAGATCCGAAACTGATAGCAGCTAGTGAGTGGAGGCCGGTCCTATTGCGGGGCCGGCCTCCAATTGTGTCGGGCGTTTGATGATGTTCGCCGCCCTCCCGGTGGCAATCGGCTACCGTGTACGGCCCAGCCGCTCTCGATAGGCCGTCATCAACTCGTCCTTCTGCTCGTTCGGCAGGTACTTCGCGGCTTCGCGAATCGTCACACCGGAGATTCGATCTGTCCTCGGCCGGACGAAGTCGTACACAGACGTCGGGTCCGACTTCGAGACCTCCCGGAGCACCCAGCCGATCGCCTTGCGGATAAAGAACTCGGTTTCGTCCAGCATCGCGTCCGCGTAGCCGAGGAAGCGATCAAGGTCGCCCCTGTCATGGCTCAAGGATGGCAAGAGAACCAGCATCGCGGTCCGTCTGATCCAGAAGTTCTCGTCCTCGGCCCAACGATCGAGCACGACTCCCGGATCGGGATGCCGTTCGACGAGATCGGCGCCGACTTTCGTCGCCAACGAGTCCACGAAAGCCCATGTGTGCGAATTTCGGACAAGCTCTTCCACCACACTCAGATCCCTAGGCTCCAATCGGTTGACGAACCTCGTGAGCATGCCCACCGCGAACGATTTCACTTCGTAAACCGGGCGCTCCCAACATGCCCGCGCGAGAGCAATGGCTTGGTCGCGCGTCAGGTCGCGATGCGCTCGCGCAAACGCGGAGGTCTGCTTTCGAATGCCCGCGGTCTTGACTCCGTGGAATTCGAGATCCGATTTCAGATAACTCTTCATGTAACCGGCGTCCTCCGAATTTCCTGCTTCGCGAAATACGGCATCAAGATCGTCAACGATTCGGCCGACGTCGAACTCGTGCATCATGCTCTCCTTCACGACTCCCGCCGGCAACGCCGGTTGGCCTCACAATACCAGACAGAGCCGGATCGTGTGTTCGTCTATCGATTCACATGTGTTCGTGCGGCGCCGTCAACTTCCGCGGAGAGGGCTGCATGGCTTGTTATGCCCGATCCTCGTTGACTCGGCAAATGCGACGACATCCTGCATCCACCTCACGGCGCTGGCGCGGGTCAATCAGCCTTCGAGTTCGGTTCCGCACTTGAATGGCTACCCAATCAACTTATCCGACGAACATTGACGAATAACCGCGTGGCTTGTTTTATAGCATGCATTGCTTGTTTTAACGTCTTTACTGCGCGGCTCGGAATGTTTATGGGTGTCCCTGCAGAATCAACATCTGCCATCAACATTCCATGAACATGTTCGGCTTCGTCCGATTGCATGTTTGTGAATGTTCAGCATTGCGAGCAACATGTGTGAATTATGGTTGGAACGGTTCCAACTCCCTTTCGAACAGAGATTTCATACGTGTGTCATTGATATAAGGGCGAAATTAGATCAATACCAGTTGACAAACGATCTTGCATTCGATAGATTAGCTGACGCATGCGCGAAAGGCCGTTAATGCACCGGGACAGTTGACTGAACGATTCTTGTGTTGGGTTTGCGCCAGATGCAATAACGTGGTGGATCTCATTCGACAAGTGATCACATTCCCAAAGATTATTCAAACGCGGTTGGCGTCACGTTAAGTGTCGCATGTGAAAACGTGTCGTGGGAGCATCGGTTGGATGATTGCCGCTTGAAAACCCCTGGACTTAAAGGGTGGCCGCTCGGCCCCGATTCGGAGGGCCAGCCGTCGCACGGCGGCCAACGCGGTTCGCTCACCGGGCGGTCATCGGGCCGTCGACACCTCAGTTAGGGAGTAGGCGATGAACAGACACGCCATGATAGTCGGAGCGCTCTGGGTCGTGTTCACGATCGCGGGCGAGGCCGTGGTGCTGGGCTTCTCGCCATTTCCCGTGGCCGCATCCGAGCAGGCTGCCGTGGTCGATGACGCATTTACGCTGTTGACCTTGATGGCCGTTCCCGTTTTTTCGCTAGTCTGCGCGATGTTGCTCTACAGCGGTCTGCGGTTCGGCCAAAACAGCCAACCCGACCAGGACGGGCCGCCGACGCGCAACAACAAATCCATCGTATGGGTTTGGTTATTTGTCACAACGGTCCTAACAATCGTCATGATCATCCACCCTGGGATCACCGGCATCCTTGACTTGCGGGCAGACGACGACAACATCGACCTCGTGGTCCAACTCGAAGCGCGCCAGTACTTTTGGAATGTGAAATTCCCTGACGCCGGCGTTCGCACGACCAAAGAGCTGGTGCTGCCAATCGACGAAAACGTGCAATTCTTGATCATGGCGCATGACGTGCTCCACTCATTCTGGGTGCCCGCTTTTCGGGTAAAGATCGATGCGGTGCCCGGAATGTTCACGAAAGTAACCGCCACGCCCAACGAATTAGGTTCGTTCGACGACGATGTCAACTTCCGCATCCAGTGCGCCGAACTCTGCGGAGTTGGCCACGCCACAATGCAGTTGCCGGTGCGTGTCGTCGAGAGGGCGGAATTTGATCAGTGGCTAACCGAACAAAAGCCGATAGCGGCCCGGAGGTAGAGCGTTGGCTTCCCTTTCCGCACTGAAATACATTGGCCGCGCCCTGGTCTTCGCCGCGATTGGCATGGCCATAGGGATTGGCTTGGGCCAACTCATCGCAGAGGTCACGGATAAGCCTCCCGTCCAGATCAGAATCGCACTGGGCTATGTCTTCGCGCTGCTGGGCTGGCTGTTCGGCGCCGGACTGTGGGAAGCCATGGGGCGCGAGTGGTTCGGACTGACTCCGCGGGAGCAGGCGGTCTCGGGCTGGGAGCGGTACTTCAGTTTCAGCACAGATCACAAAGTCATCGGCGTCCAATACCTGGTGACGTTCGTCATCCTCTTCCTGCTCGGCGGGGCAATGGCAATGCTGCTTCGTCTGGAACTGATCGATCCGGGCAAAACCCTGCTGGACAACAACCAGTTCAACACCGCCATGAGCCTGCACGGCATTATCATGATCGCCGTGGCCGTGGCGACGATCATCGGCGGGTTCGCCAACTTCGCCGTGCCCATCATGATAGGCGCCGACGACGTCGCGTTCCCCCGAATCAACGCCCTCAGCTACTGGATTGTGCCGCCCGTGGCGGTCATGCTGATCCTCACGCCGGTGTTTGGGGGGTTCGACTCAGGCTGGACGGCCTACCCGCCCCTGAGCGTGATTAACGCCGACGGACAGTTGTTCATGCTGTTCGCCTTTTTGACGTTCGGATTGTCTTCCATCCTTGGCGGGCTGAATTTCGTGACGACGATCATTACCATGCGCGCGCCGGGGATGACCTGGAGCAGGTTGCCGATTTTCGTCTGGTCGATACTCGCCGCGGCGATCATCAGCCTCACGGCCACCCAGGTAGTGGCGTTCGGACTGCTGATGGTGATACTTGACCGCGTGGTTGGCATGACGTTCTTCAACGCGGCGCTGGGCGGCAAACCTCTGCTTTTCGAGCACGTGTTCTGGTTCTACTCTCATCCGGCCGTCTACATCATGATCCTGCCTGCATTTGGGATCGAACTCGAGGTCTTGAGCCACTTCTCACGTAAGCCTGTGTTTGCGTACAAGCTGGTGGTCGCAAGTTTCATGTCCATCGTCGTGTTGAGCTATCTCGTTTGGGCCCATCATCTGTTCACCAGCGGGATGGAAGACTTCCTGCACATCCCGTTCATGGTCATGACGGAACTGATTTCCATACCGACCGGGATCGTGTTCCTGTCGGCGCTGGGCACCATGTGGATGGGGAGACTGTGGCTGAAGACCCCGATGTTGTTTGTTTTGGGTGTGGTGTTCAATTTCCTCATCGGAGGGATCACCGGGATATTCTTGGCCGACGTGGCCACCGACGTTCACCTTCAAGACACCTACTTCGTCGTAGCTCACTTCCACTACACGATGATGGGGGGCGAGATATTCGTAATATTCGGGGCCTTGTACTATTGGTTCCCCAAAGTAACCGGCCGAATGTACAACGAGACCCTTGGCAAGATCCACTTCTGGTGGATGTTCATTTCCTATAACGTCGTGTTCTTGACGCTGTTCTGGATCGGCGTGCAAGGCATGAATCGCCGCGTGGCGGACTACCCTGAGGAGTACACTGACGCAAATTTGTTCGCGAGCATTGCTTCATTTGCGCTTGGCGCGAGCTTCCTCGTCTTCGTGTACAACATGGTCTCGTCCTGGGTTCGCGGTCCCGTCGCCGGGGCGAATCCTTGGGGCGCTCGGACACTGGAGTGGATGACGAGCTCCCCGCCGCCGCACGAGAATTTCGACACGCCGCCGGTGGTCCTGGCCGACCCGTACGGATACGGCGAGCCTGACTCGGTTCACGCAACTTTCGAGCAGCGTCCCGGAGCTGCGCCGGCTGGCGCGGGCGACGCTGATTGAGATTCGCCTCCCCTCCGGTAGAATCACGACAATGGAGCTTTCACATGCAGGTTGATAGCCTCAGACAATACATGCGCAGAGGCATCGTCGTAATCATCGCTCTGGCAGTGCTGACGGCGGTGGAGTACGTTGTGGCCGTCGGGATCGACACAGGGAGGTTCGGCATCCTGGCAGTCATCGCGATCGTGAAGACGTGGCTCATCGTCGAGTACTTCATGCACTTGTCTAAAGTCTGGCACGTGGGGGAATAATCATGGCAACTTCCACACAGGTCCACGCGTCCCAGGGCAACTTCAATCGCGCGTCGATCCATCAGATTGGAATCTGGCTGTTTTTCACATCCGAGCTTTTTCTCTTTGGCGCGTTGGTGTCCACTCGCTACTACTTGCGAGGCTTCGAAACTCCGGAACACGTCGATCAACTGCTCGGCTTGGCGATAACTGCGATCCTTTTGCTGAGCTCACTTAGCGCCTACCGGGCCGAGACCGCCATCTCACACGGTCAGCACAGGCAATTCGTGCGGAACCTATCGCTGACCATACTGTTTGGCGTGCTGTTCATGGTGGGCGTTGGCATCGAGTGGTACGAAGCATTTCAGCACTTCCCGCCTTCGACCGGCTACGGGACGGTGTTCTTCACCACTACCGGCATCCACGCGGTCCACGTGTTCAGTGGGATCGTCATGCTCGTCCTGGTCTTGGTGATGGGGAGGAAGGCGGGTCGGTTCGGCCCCGATCGTTACTGGGGAGTCGAGGGCGTCGTCAAGTACTGGCACTTCGTCGATGTCGCATGGGTATTCATTTACCCGACATTGTACTTGGTCGGCTAGAACGCTAACCCCATCGCCGTCTGCCCACGTCGTCGATCGTAACCCGGGACTCGTTGCGGTCCGGCAAAGCGCCGGCCGCCCAACGCGCGACCAATTGATCATGCGGCTCGGCGTCCGAGACGGCGTTGCCTGCAACCCCATCGAGACGCACGACCCCCCAAGGCGGCCACGTTTTGAAAATTGCCCACCGTAAACTTGTCTCTGTGACACGGCTGCCTCAGCTTTCACGAGATCTCGGTTGCGTCGTGAATGCCAACGTGAAACGATGTTGTCTAAAGGTCATCGCAACTTGCTTCCTCCCGCAGGAGCCGACGGACAATGACTGCTTTGTGATTCGTAGTTCGCTTGATTGGCGGCGCCAACGCTTGTAGACTGTCGGAAGTCATAATCAAGGTTGCCGTGGAGTCATGCCGTCAAACGACAGTGACCTAACCGAACCTTCACTCGAAACCCTGCGCGCCGAAAACCGGAGCCTCCGGGATCGGCTTGAAATGTCGAGCCGGCTGTACAGCCGCGTGGCATCCAGCCTTTCGCCCGACGAGGTGCTCCGAGACATCATCGACGCCGCCAGAGAATTGACTTCGGCCAGATTCGGCGCCCTGGCAGTGTCCGACGACAAGGGCGGCGTCCGCCAGTTCTTCGCCACCGGAATCGACGAAACCGGGCAGGAGGCCATCGGCGCCCCGCCGAATTGCGATGACGGCCTTTTCAATTGGCTCAGCGACCTGCGCGGACCCCTTAGGCTGGCCGACCTGACCATCCATCCGAAATTTTGGGGCTTCCCAAAGAATCATCCAGGCATGACCTCTTTTCTTGGCGTGCCGCTCCGTTTGCATGGCCAGCCGCTGGGTAATCTGTACCTCACTGAGAAACTGGGCGGCGGCGAATTCACTGTCGAGGATGAGCACACGTTGACGATGTTCGCCCAACACGCGGCTTCCGCGGTCCGCAACGCCCGCCAGGTCGCCAGCGAACACCGCGCCCAATCGGATGCGCGAGCAGCTCAAGAGGCGCACATAGCATCTGAACATCTCTTGCAATCCATTATGGACAACACGCCCGCGGTGGTTTTCGTTAAGGATGCAAGCGGGCGCTATATTTCGGTCAACCGACGGTTCGAGTCCCTCTACCACATTTCGCGAGAAGAGGCCGTGGGCAAGACGGACTACGACCTGCACACCGATCCGGTGGCCGCCGCGATCCGCACAAACGACGAGCGGGTGTTGACGGCCGACGGCCCATTGGAATTCGAAGAAGTTGTGCCCAGCGACGATGTTCCGCACACATACCTGGCTGTCCGTTTTCCGCTGAAGGACGCCGACGGCAACACCTACGCGGTATGCGGGATCTCGACCGACATCACCCAACGGGTGGAGGTAGAGCAACTGAAATCCGATTTCCTTTCGATGGCGAGTCACGACCTCAGAGGTCCTCTCGCCACGATCAAAGGCTTGGCCAGTTCACTGTTGCTGGAAGCCGAGCCGTGCGAGCACGAGTTCTTGGAAGAATACCTGGTCACGATAGACGAAGAGACCGACCGGATGGCGGAGCTCGTCGGCAACCTGTTGGATATGTCCCGAATCGAAGCCCGGTCCATGCCCTTGGATCCGGAGATGTGCCATCTTGCGGACATCTCCGCGGAGACCGTTCGCAATATCGAGCGGTCGCGGGCGGGCGGACGCCACAACCTCCGCGTCGACATACCGTTGGACCTTCCGGAAATCTACGTGGACTACGAAAAGATCGGCAGAGTGCTGGCCAACTTGCTGTCGAATGCGATCAAGTATTCACCGCCCGGTTCCCACGTGGAGATCCGGTCGCGGCTGGAACGCAACGGGCAGGACATGATACGCACCTGGGTGCGAGACGAAGGCATTGGCATACCTGAAGAAGACGCGCCGAAGATATTCGACAAATTCTATCGCGTTTCAAGCCACCTAGGTCGAGGTCGGCCCGGATCGGGTTTGGGCCTAGCTATCTGCAAAGCCGTAATAGAAGCTCACCGCGGAAGACTCTGGGTGGAGAGCACCCCAGGCAGGGGTTCAACGTTCCACTTCACTCTGCCTGTCTCGAAGGACCGTGCGACCGATGGCTAGAACAGCGAAACAGCAGAGAGTGCTGGTCGTCGACGACGACCCGAAGTTTCTGGTGTTTGTGGCCAGGAGACTGCGCCAGGAGGGATATGTCGTCGATACGGCATTGAATGGCCGCGACGCCCTGGACAAAGCCGCCGGCGAGCCGCCCAATCTCGTGCTGCTCGACCTGTCGATGCCCGTTCTCGGAGGAATCGAGACCTTGGGACGCCTTCGAGAATGGTTCGATGATCCGATAATCATTCTCTCGGCAACCGACGAAGAGAGCCAGAAAGTGGAAGCCCTGGACTTGGGCGCTGACGACTACCTGACCAAACCGTTTGGCCTCGAGGAGATGGTGGCCAGGGTGCGAACAGCCCTGCGCCGAGTCGACCGAATGGCTCGGGCCACGACAAACAACGCCCAAGTAATTTCAGCGGGCGACCTGCAGGTGAACCTCGGCCACCGCACCGTGATGCGGGCAGGCGAGGAGGTCTCGTTGACGCGAACGGAGTATGAGTTGCTTCGTTGCCTTGTGACGAACAAGGGCAAAGTGATGACCCACCTCGAGTTGCTGCGCGAAGTTTGGGGGCCCGAGTACGGTGAAGAGACAGAGTATCTCAGGACCTTCGTCAAGCAGCTAAGGCGAAAACTCGAAGCCGACCCGTCTCGGCCTACCCACCTGCTGACGCAGCCCGGTCGCGGTTACCGATTCACAGAGTAGGACGAGAACGACGCGTTCACATATTACTCATGACTGACGGGCGCGCTTCATGACTTCCTCACGGTGTCCGTGGCATGATGGTGGGCGTCCCGCTGATTCTTTCTGCCTCTATCTCCGGAGGCTCACCGCCAATGCAGTGTCGATCCGTCCTTGTCGTGGAAGATGACCTGGTCCTCGCCGGGATCGTCGAAGACGGCCTCATTCAGATGGGCTACGAAACCCGTGTGGCCAACAATCTCTCGACGGGACTCGATCTCGTCGAGGAACGACTGCCAGAGCTGCTGATTCTTGATCTCTCCCTGCCGGATGGGCGTGGATGGACCCTGTTGCACGACATCCGGGCCCGCTACCCTGAAAGCGATCATCCTCAGGTGCTGGTAATGTCCGCCGAGATTTCGCGTTCGGATTTGAAAGCGAACCGCATCGGCCACTATATCGCCAAACCGTTCGCCGTCACTTCCCTATGCGAGATGGTGGCGGAGTTGTTGCCGATAAGCATCGACTGCCAGCCTGTCTGAAGGCGGGCCGGATTACGCAGACGCAACGGCGTCGCTCGCTTGTCGACCCGCGGCAATCGTTGTGGCCGAAAGACACATCAATCGTTCCCTCCACGCACGGGCGCACGCTGATTCGAGTGGGCGATGCCGGCCCAATTCAGCGACGCGGCAACTCCGACAATCTGAGTGTCGCGGGCCCGTGGGTCGGCGTTTGGCGGTCCACTCCGCCACGCCCCTGATCCGCGCACACGAGAACCCCAGCCGACCTCACCAAACCTCTTCTACCGGCCAGGGCTCCTTGCTTTCGCATCGTCTCTCCGCGTCCGTCATACTCGCGATTTCGGCGCCCGAGTACGCCCAACCCAGGAACGAGTTCGAACTGGCGGAACCCCGATTGACATCATTGCATCATATTCTGTGAATGCAACGACCGACAGGGATTTCCGAAGGGTCGTTGAACACACATAGGGAGAGTCAGATGGATTTCAATGCTGCGGCTGCAATTGTCGCAGGACTTGGTGGAGGAGCGGTCATGAGCGCGTTCCTGTACATGGGCATCGGCATGATGCCGAAACAGATGAAAATGAACCTGTTCCTATTGCTCGGAACCATGATGGTCCAGGACAAGCGCATGGCATACGTCGCCGGAGCAATGATGCACGGCGTTATGAGCATCGCGTTCGGTCTGGCCCACGTCGCTCTCTACACCGCATTCGGTCTTGAGAGCGCACTGGTAATCTGGGGAGTGTTGTTCGGATTGGCCCACTGGCTGATCTCGGGCATGGGGTTGAGCATGATGCCAACCATGCACCCCGCGATTCGGCGCGGCGAGCTTCAGGCTCCTGGCGCATTCGCAATGAGCTTGCCAACGATGACGGCTACTGGGTTTTTCATGTTGCATGTCATGTTCGGCATACTCGTGGGCGCGTTCTACACGGCCCTTGCCTAGCAAGCGTCCCCAGTGGCGGGCGGCGATTTCTTTTGTGAGTCTTGGCGCCCCACGGTTGGACCTTTGCGATCCGGACACGCTGCACTATTCAGTCTACGAGCGTTCGCTCCATGTCGGCTGTAGGAAATATCGCCATGATCCTGGCTGGAGCGCCGGATCGATTCACGAAGCCGTGCCTAACGCCCGCGGGGGCCAGGACCGTTTGGCCGGCTGACACGGTCACGGTGTCTTGACCCAGGATCGCGTCTATCTCGCCTTCCAAGATGACCATGGCCTCTTCGGTAGGATGGATGTGCGTGTGAACGTCGGAGCCGGACGCGACCACGACGTCACCAACGCTCAGCGATGCCGCGCCCTTCGAGCTGTCGACCAGAGCCCAGCGTTCCGTGCCCGGTGACAGCTCTTCCACGGGCACGTCTTTCTTATTCAGTATCGGCACGGTTCCTCCTTCATTCGCTTGACCGGATGACGAGTAAGATCGCCTTGACGAAACGACACTCGCTAATGCGTCTGCCACATCTCCGCTTCGGCGTATTCGATTAGATCGGCGATCTGCTCCATCCATTCGCCGAACTCGACCCAGGCTTCCTCGTCACCCTCCACCTCGTCGTTGACCGACAACAATTCGGCGACGCTTTCAGTCTCCCATTCTACGACCACAGTGTCGGTGCGGCCGCTGACGTAGTCCGACATGACACGTGGCTTGATGGCCATTCCAAGGCCGCGCACCATGAAGTTGGCATCGGTGCAAAGCCTTATCAGATCCGCGCCGCATCCAGCTTTGCCGTGGAAAACGCGCCTCATCACATATGACATACCCATCCCCTGTAAACCGAGCTTCTCACCAGCAAAGCATCGACCGGTGTGTCGGCTCCGCGCTGCAACCCGAGACCGATTTCATCGACGACTGACGACACGTGACCGGCAACCTCGATTTTCGATTCGGGTCACACCTGAACCCTTTGCTATAATTGTATCCCGATAGTCAAATTCGTTCATGTTTAGTCGAGGCAACCATGGTTGACAGCGCCGCTCAGGTCGATCTGGAAAAGATCGTATCACTATGCAAACGTCGTGGGTTCGTATTCCAGAGCAGCGAGATCTACGGCGGCCTCTCCAGCAGTTGGGATTTCGGACCGTTAGGCGTGGAGATGGTGCGCAACCTCAAAGACTCCTGGTGGCGAACCATGGTTTGGTCACGCAACGACATGGTTGGCCTCGACGCAGCCGTCCTCATGCATCCGGACGCGTGGCGAGCCAGCGGGCACGTTGACAGCTTCTCCGATCCGCTCGTGGAGTGCCGCGACTGCCATCGGCGGTACCGCGAAGACCACCTGGACGGCCCGAGGTGCCCGACGTGCAACGGCGAGCTGTCCGAACCCAGACAGTTCAACATGATGTTCAAGACATTCATGGGTCCCGTCGAGGAGCAGGCAAGCGAGGTGTACCTTCGGCCGGAGACCGCCCAAGGCATCTTCGTCAACTTCAACAACGTCGTGACGGCCACTCGCAAGCGACTCCCCTTCGGCATCGCGCAGATCGGCAAGGCGTTTCGCAACGAGATCACGACCGGCAACTTCATCTTCCGCAACCGCGAGTTCGAGATGCTCGAGATCGAGTATTTCGTCAAGCCCGGCGACGACGAGAAGGTCCACCAGCAGTGGATGGACGACTGCATCGCCTGGTACACGGACCTGGGCATCGAGCGTGACCGCCTACGCCTACGCCCGCACGAGGACGACGAGCTCTCGCACTACGCCAAGGCTACGTACGACATTGAGTACCGATACCCCTGGGGTTGGGGCGAGATCATGGGCATCGCCAACCGCACCGACTTCGACCTCAAGGCTCATTCCGATGCCAGCGGTCAGGCGTTGTCCTACTTCGATCCTGAATCCAACGAGCACATCGTTCCGTACGTCATCGAACCGTCCGCCGGTATAGGACGGGCGGTCATGACGTTCCTCATCGACGCCTACACCGAGGAGGAGGCGCCGACCGCAGCGGGCAAGACTGAAACCAGGGTTCTGCTCAAACTCCATCCAACCCTGGCGCCGGTGAAAGTAGCGGTGTTGCCTCTGTCACGCAACGAAAAGCTGGCGCCCCTTGCCCAGCGCGTCTTCGAGACGGTGCAACAATCAGGCCGGATCAATGGCTACGTCCAGTTCGACGACACCCAGAGCATCGGCCGTCGGTATCGCCGGCAGGACGAGGTCGGCACGCCGCTATGCGTTACCGTGGACTTCGACTCGCTCGACGACGACGCGGTTACCATCCGCGACCGCGACACGATGGACCAAGACCGAGTCTCGATCGACAGCCTGGTGGACGAGTTGACGCAAAGGCTCGAGCAGGCCAGATAGCAGCGAACGTTCGAGTCCGTTTCGCACAAAGCACTCATCTTGCGATTCGCGCGTCAGGTCAGTCGCCGCGGATCCACGGATGACAACCGCAGGTCCCGCCTCGGCGTTCTACCTGCCGAATCCCTGATCGCTCACAACTCCGCCCGCGACGCGAATCGACCCACGTTTCGGAACATCCAATCAACATAGTGGATCACAACCCCGAACGTCAGGATACTGAGCATGTCGACACTGAACGAGCGCCCGGCCCCAGGGTCTTGGCGCCGCATAATCGGACAACGAAATCTGATCGTTGGCGCAGCAGCGGCGACGCTGTTTTTGGCCGCCGCTTGCAGCAGCGGCGGCACGGAGGCATCGAACGAGGTCGCTCAGGGCAAAGTGAGTTCGGCCGTGGCGGCTGCGTCCACGTCGAATGAAGACCGCGAACTGGCCGCGGACTTCGAGTTGGAGCTTTACGGCAACGCCGATCACTCGCGAGGCGATGTTGTCCACCTCTCGGATTTCGCCGGCGATCCCGTCGTTTTGAACTTCTGGTTCCCTTCATGCCCACCATGTGTCGCCGAGATGCCCGACTTCGAAACCGCATACCAAGACCTGAAAGGCGAAGGCGTGAAATTCATCGGCGTCCAGCTCCTTGGGTTGGACTCGGTGGAGGACGGGCAGGAGTTTGTCGACAGCGTGGGCGTCAACTACATGCTCGGCCCCGACCAGACCGCGGATACATCCGGCGAGATCATCCGGAAATACGCCGTCATCGGATTCCCGACGACCGTCTTCATCGACCGCGACCAGCGGATCGCACGAAGCTGGTCAGGCGCTCTCAACCTGGAGAAGTTGGAAGAGCTCATCCAGGAGATCGTCAACTAGACCTCCTTCGGATGCCGTTGCGCTGACGGCGAACTTGGCCTCGCCGCCGGCGCCGGTGTCTAAACTCTCACGGCACCGCCATCGCTCCCCAGTCGAGCTTGATTTCGACTCGCGCCGCGCCGTCCCGTACAATAACCAACGTCGAGAATCGTAATGGGTTTGGTGTCGATTGAGCTTCGGAGATCTGTTTCTCCTCGTCGTGCTCTGGGCGCATCTTGTCTCCGCGACCGCATGGGTTGGAGGCAGCATGTTTTATCTGCTCGTGCTCCGCCCCGCCCTGCGAAGATCGCCGGGCGCTGCCCGCACGATCAACGAGTCAGTTGCCGCGGAATTCCGGGTCATCGTCGAGACGTGCATGTTCGTGTTGCTCGCGACCGGAGTCATCCTCACCTTCAATCGGCTCACACCCGGCGTGGTCGGCGTCCCATACGCGGCGACGTTGGCGGTGAAGATCGTGCTGGCGATCTGGATGTTCGTGTTGGCGCGGGGTCGCAGGCGGAGGCCCGCGTTAATGAGCCTGATTCGAGACGACGTGCCCGAAGCGCCCAAGTCCTGGCTGCAACGCGCCATCAGGGCCGTGTCAGGCTATAACGCCGTCGTTATCCTGGGGATCGCCGTGTTACTTCTAGCGGATGCGCTCAAGGTCCTTTACGAATCGGCCCTGGAGAACGGGTGAAGGATGAGGTGGACCCCAAAAACAGG
>DCWO01000028.1:0-4759 GCA_002328865.1 Dehalococcoidia bacterium UBA2160
GCGCCGATGGCAATCCGCAAAGAGGTTTCCAAGGCAAGGACCGCTTCGCCGCGAGGGATTTTGCCGCCGGAGACGAGTGCAGTGGCCATGAGTTGAGCATATCAAACGATCAATGTAGTGTTTCAACGGGGATACCCCGTATCTGCCTCACACCAGTCGGGCCAACCCTCAACCGCGATTGACGACGAATGTACCGTACCAGAATCCGGTTATGAGATACAGTCGAACCCGGTCCAGGAGTAGAATCTGAATCAGGCGGCGCCCGTGCTGAGATTTCGTCCCCCAACCTGCTCGGTGTCAGCGATGCCATGAGTCCCATCTGATAACTTGATTCCACGGATCACCTGGTCTGGACGATTGAATCCACCGGGCCCATTCTGCGAGATCTATCCATCATTTACAGGTCCCAGGCGCCGAGATAAACTGAACATCCCCGAGCGCGGAATATGCCAACATCGAGAGGCGCCCACGTGAATTTCGGATTCTACCTCCCGAGCCACGGTCCCACGGCGAGACGCGGGCCGCTGATTGAGATCGCCCAGACCGGCGAGCGACTCGGTTTCCACTGCATGGTCGTCGATGATCACGTCATCGCCCCCAAGGTGATGTCTTCGCCCTACCCGTACTCGGTTGGCAGCGATGTCCCTTGGGAGGAAGACGGCGAACATCTCGAGCAACTGTCCGAGCTCACGTTCCTGGCGGCGGTCACCGAAACCATCCGCCTGGTCCCGAGCGTCATGATCGTTCCTTACCGCAACCCAGTGTTGACGGCGAAGATCCTGGCGACGCTGGATGTCCTGTCCGAGGGGCGATTGACGCTGGGCGTCGGCGTCGGTTGGATGGAGGAGGAGTTCGAGGCGCTGGACGCCCAGCCGTTCGCTGATCGAGGAGCGGTGACGAACGAATACCTAGAGGCGTTCAAGGAACTCTGGACATCCGACGACCCAACATACGACGGCAAGTTCGTGAAACTGTCCAACATCGAATTCAGGCCCAAGCCGGTTCAGAAACCGCATCCGCCGATATGGGTCGGCGGTCAGAGCCGTCCGGCCATCCGACGCGCCGTCGAGCACGGCAACGCCTGGCACCCGGTTGGCGCGACGCCCGCCACGCCACTGGAGCCAACGAACCTTGCTGCCGACATCGCGTACATGTACAGCCACGCCGAACGTATCGCTCGGGACCCATCCGAACTCGGGGTGGCCATGAAAGCGCCGCTCTACGACACAGGACGGTCAACAAAGCAAGCCCGGCGCCGCTTCTCCGGCGAACCGCAACAGATCGCCGAAGACATACGGACGTACACCGATCTGGGCGTCACCGATCTGATCTTCGATGTTCGCAGTCCGAAATTGAGCCAGTCCCTGGAACGGCTGGCGTGGCTATCTGAAGACGTAATCTCGCTGGTCTGATCGCAGTGATGTCGAACCAACCCGCGAACACATTTGGATCGCACGACCGCCTGGAGTCCGCAATAGCCTTGGCTCCATCGCTGCTCGTCGCCCTAACCACGATGTTCGGGTTGCAAATGCTGCGGCTTTTGATCACGGGTCTTGCGGTCTACCTGCGGCAAATCAAGGAGGTGGACGTCGCGCTGCTCGGGTTGATCGGCCTGGCGATCTTCCTGGCCGGGTTCCTAGCCCCGATCGTTGTTCGGCTTATTCCGCGACAGACTGCTCTCGTCTTGACTGCGGCCAGTCTTGGTTTGGTGAGGTTGGTCGAGCAGTTCATCTCGTCGGCGCCAGTGGACCTTTCCCTCGCAATAGCTGGGACGGTCCTGTTCCTCTGGTTCGTACCCGTCATTGTCTCCGAGTTCAGAGACGAGGACGCCGGGCGACCCGGCCTGCTTGGCATTGGGATACTGCTGGGCATCTCCGGCGACACCGCCGTCAAGGGTGTGTTCTACACCGTGGACCTCTCGTGGGTGCAATGGCCGTCCGGAGACATCGTGATAATGATCCTGACGCTGGCCCAATGGGGATTGCTGTGGCGGATGTTCGCCAGGGATACAGGGGGAACCGACGATTCGGCGCCATTCCAACCAGGGTTGTTCTTGGCGATCGGTCCGTTGCTGGTAATCGAGTTGATGCTGTTCCAGAACATCGGTCAGCAGACCGTCCTGACGGGCTGGTCTCAGCCAGCGGTCTATGCGCTGATCCTCGTGGCCAACTTGGCCGGCGCGGCAGCAGGACTGGCTTCTACCGTAGTCGACCGGGCCGTCTCGCGGCCGGCGGTCGCGGCGGCTGGAGTGTTGTTGATTCTGGTGACGGTCATTGAGCCCTCCGGTAACATTGCGGCCGTGTCGCTGCTGGCTGGCCAGGTGATCGCGTCTGTCGCCTTCGTCACGACCACTATTCGCGCTGATCAATCGTCAGGCGGCGCAGAGAACGCTGGATCGGCAGCGTGGTTCAGCCTGGGGATGCTCCTGTTCCTCATCCTCATTTTCGCTTATTACGCGAGCTACGATGTCAACCTCCCGATACCGCGAGGGGCGATCTTGCCGATCGCGGCTGGCATAACAACCCTGACCCTGTTGAGACGCAGATTTGCAAATGAACTGATGCCCGTCACGGCCCGAATCCGATGGGCGGCGATGGCGCCAGCCGCGCTCCTCCTGTTGCTTCCAGCGGTGCAGTTCCTGACCTGGGCCGATCCGAAACCGTCCGCCGGCGCCGGCCTGCCCGTTCGCGTCATGTCCTACAACCTCCACCAGGGCTTCGATGTTGACGGCATCCTTGGATTGGAGGCATTGGCCCGAGTAATCGAGAAGCAGAATCCCTCGATTGTCGCCCTTCAGGAGGTCTCAAGGGGGTGGGTGATAGACGGCTCGGTGGACATGTTGGTTTGGATGTCGCAGCGCCTTGAGATGCCATACGCATGGGGTCCAGCGGGAGATTCCGTGTGGGGGAACGCCGTTCTGAGCCGGCTGCCGATCGTCGATTCCAGCAACCACCTGATGCCAAACAACGACGAATTGCTGCTCAATCGGGCATTCTTGGCCGTCACCGTGGACCTGGGCGGCGGCGAGACGCTCGATGTAATCGCGACGCACCTTCACGCGGGAAACGACGACAGCGATCTTCGGGTCCCGCAGGTGGAGGCGATCTCGGAGCACTGGTCCGGCGGCGCCAACACGGTTCTGATGGGAGACTTCAACGCCCACGCCGAGCATCCTGAGATGGTGTCGTTGTTCGATTCAGGCTTCGTCGATGCGTTCGTCGCATCCGGATCGTCGGGCGCCGGCTTTACCTCGGAGTCTGACACCCCGTGGCACCGCATCGACTACATCTTGACATCACCGGACCTCAATGCTCGCGAATTCGAAATCTCGGAAAGTCTGGCGTCCGATCATTTCGCGGTCTCGGCGACGTTGTACAGGTAGCCGGACTCCGCCTGGGACCGATGACATTGCGCAAGACTCTGGTAATCGCCAACCCAAACTCGGGCGCCGGCCGTCTCGGCAAGCGCTGGGACCGCATCCTCGCGCAGATTCGCGAGCACTACGGCCAAGCATTCGATTCGGTGCTGACCACTCGCCAAGGCCACGCCACGGAGCTCAGCCGCGACGGCGCCAGTGCGGGATACGACCTCATCGTCGCGGTGGGTGGAGACGGCACGGCCAACGAGGTGCTGAACGGCTTCGACCTGACGGCGGGTAATCAGGACGGGCCAGCGCTGGGACTGCTCCCTTTCGGCACAGGCAACGACCTGGCGAAGAGCTTGGGCGTTCCCAAGGAGATGCCTCAGGCCATCGAGCTCTTGAGGCCCCGCCCTCCCCGACCGATCGACGTCGGGAAGATCACCGCTTTGGACGACTCGGGCGGCATGGTGACGCGGCACTTCCTCAACGTCGCCGATTTCGGTTCCGGCGGCGCGATCGCCGCGCGAGCCAACAACACAACCAAAGCGTTCGGCGCCAGGCTCACGTACATCTGGTCGATTCTGTCCACGATGGCGACGTTCAAGAATCCGGAGGTCACGTTCAACGTGGACGGCGAGGAAGACCGCGTCGCCGTCGCCAACAACGTCGTGGTCGCCAACGGCAGACACTTCGGCAGCGGACTGACCCCGGCCCCGGACGCACTCATGGACGACGGTGTTTTCGACGTGGTCCTCATGGGCGACTTCGGCCTGGTTGAAGGGGCGCTCAACCTTCCCCGACTGATGAAAGGCACGCACTTGAGCCATCCGAAAGTCCGGTCCTATCGCGGCTCCCGAATCGCCGCCCGCGCGGACCGAAGGGTGCAGATCGAAGCAGACGGAGAGCTTGTCGGTGTGTTGCCTGCAACGTTCGAGATCGTACCCGAAGCACTGATGATCAACGCGTGAGCGCGATTTGGCGCCCCCTCCTACCGTCACGCTGTTCTACGGAGGTCTCCGCGCCCTTCGTTTCTCTCTCAACGCAAACGGGCGGCGCCACGTGAGAGACGCCGCCCGTCAGTCAGAGCCCTGTCGGCTAAGGAACAGCCACGATCGATTCGCAGTCGCCTGCCGCCGAGTCCGTCCCAAACCCGCCGTCCGCGGTGTCCCATCCGCCGCCGCACGTGAGAGTGTCGTTGTTGTTCTCACCGAGCAGCCAATCGTTGTTTGCTCCGCCGTTCAGCGTGTCGTCGCCGGTCTGGCCGTGGAGCGCGTCCGCGCCGTCGTTGCCGCTCAGGTTGTCGTTGCCGGCGCCGCCCCACAGGGTGTCGTCGCCGTCGTTGCCCCTTAGCCTGTCGACGCCGTCGTCGCCGTGGAGGGTGTCGTTGCCGTCGCCGCC
>DCWO01000028.1:5080-13208 GCA_002328865.1 Dehalococcoidia bacterium UBA2160
GCCGTCGCCGCCGTGGAGCGTGTCCCAGCCCTTGTCGCCGTTCAGGCGATCGTCGTCGGCGCCGCCCCATAGCGTGTCGTTGCCGAACCCGCCCGACAGCACGTCGTCGTCAGATTCGCCGTAGATCACGTCGTCACCGGATTCGCCCGACAGGGTGTCCTGGTCGTCGCCGCCCCACAGAGTGTCGTTGCCCGCGCCGCCCATCACCGTGTCGTCTCCGGTCCCAGCGATGACGGTGTCCTGACCGTCGCCGGCGCAGATCACGTCGTCGCCCGCCCCGGCGTCGATGATGTCGTCGCCGGCCAGACCGAGAATCACGTCCACTCCGGCGGTGCCCACCAAAATGTCGGGACCTGCCGTGCCGATGATCGTCGCCGCCAATCCGTTGCAAGTGGTCGCCGCCGGGGGCATGCCGGGTGTGGTCGGGCCAGCGAGCGCAGGGAATACGAGCAGCCTGGGATGGGTCAGGTTGTTCTGAGAGTCTGTAACCTGCACTCCGTTCGTCATCAGAGACAACTGGAGGAAGTCCACCGTCGCGGCCGGGTCGTTCTCGCGCAGGATGGCCATCGCGCCGGCCACATGAGGCGCTGCCATCGAGGTGCCGAACTTCTGACCATAACGGATCGCGCTGAGGTCCGAAGAGACCACACCGCCGCCTGGCGCCAGCAGGTCCAGGAATGGAGCTGAATTCGAGCTCGCCACGACCGTGTCAGTCGTTGGATTGACCGAGCCGACGCTGACCACCGTCGAAATGCACGCCGGGGCGCTCATGCCGTTCTTGTATCCGTCGTTTCCGGACGACGCCACCGTGGCGACTCCTGCGGCTCGAAGAGCATCGACGGAAACCTTCGCCGGCTCGAGGTCGCAAGGCGTCAGGAAGTGTCCGCCGCCGAGGCTCATGTTCGCGGCAGCGACGTCGAATTCAGGGCTCTGGTGTAGCAAATACACCCACTCCAGCCCTTTGATGTAGTTGTGGGGCATCGTGTATATCTCGCCGCTGATCTCGTCGGCGCTGAAGACCTGCACTGCAATGATAGTCGCGCCCGAAGCCGTGCCCCGCCGGGGCTGGCCTGCCAGCCAATTGGTGTTGAGTCCCGCGGCGATCCCCGCGACGTGGGTGCCGTGGTCGCATCCGGACTGGGTGCAGGGCGCTGCGGCTCCTGGACCTACCTGCATGTTTGCGCCGTTCGGGCAGTTGAAATCGGTGAAGCAAGCCTCTGCGACAACCTTGCCCGCCAAGAATGGGTGCGCGCTGTTCACGCCGGTGTCCAGTATCGCCACCGAGAACCCGGCGCCGTTCACGCCGCCCAATGTCTGTGCAAGATCTGCCTGCACCATCGGGACAGTGCCGGTCAGGTGCGCGTACTGGCGCTCCTCGACGACCACCCTGGCCACGTCTTTCGACCGCTTCAGGGCGCCCGCTGCGTCCCCGGAGACCGCGAGTCCGACATAAGGGATCGTCTCGAATTCGGCCGTGACCTCGTACTCGAAGCCGTCAAGATGCCTGATCACGTGTTCGCGAGCATCGTGGATCTTCTTGCGCTGTTCGCTGACCGCGCGCTTGTCTTTGAGCGCGCCCTCCGGCGCGAACCCGACGTTGAGCTCGACCATCACGTACGTCATGTCCCGATTGCCTTTCGCGAACACGTCGCTCGGCGCAGTCGCTCCGATCGCCAAAATTAGAATCGCCGCCAAAGTTCCAACCAATCGACTGAGTTTCATCGTCCTGCCTCCTCAAATGTGATATTCTCACGATATGACGGGCTCAGACGCCTTTCCAGGGCCTTTTGCTGACGGTCAACTGCCCTCCGCCTGACTGTCCCCTGACGTTGCTGAAATGGCACATGTCGGTTCGGCAACTCCAATGGAGCCGAGACACTAGAGGTTCCTGGGCGTCCCCTCAAGAGCGGGGTGGCCACTGCATTCTCCAACCCGCTGCCGCAGCGCTCACAGTGCGTTTGCCGATGGCGAGAAGACACGAAACCAGCACAGCGAGGCGTCGTTTCGACGCACTGGCATCCGTCCCCCGTACCGCACTGGACAGGAACCGGTCGCTGCGCCATGATGTGCCTACAAAGGGCGCCACCGCGTGGAGGCAGTGTCCGAATGCTGTGCGGCCTACGATCTGGGGGATCACTGACCTGGCGCACGAATAGTCGAATCAGGAGACCGCGCAGATGTACCAGCCGAGTAACATTTTCGCTGGTCGAATCCAAGACCTTGCTCTGCTGAAGACTGCTTTCGAGCGAACGCTCTCAGGACACGGGCAGGTGGTCACCGTCTCGGGGGAGCCTGGGATAGGCAAGACGCGGCTGGTCAGGCAGTTGGCAGACGTTGCGCGGGCACAGGACACGGTCGTCCTGTGGGGGCAGTGCCCCGAGGTCCGAGGAGCTCCGGCTTATTGGCCCTGGATTCGGATCATCGGGTCATGCGTCGATGAGATCGGTCCGGCATTAACAGAATCATTGGACCGTCCGACGCTGTCCCACTTGTCTCGACTTATCCCCGAATTGCGAGCGCCCCGTTCATCTGACGAGCCAACCTCGGATCCGGACACTGCACGATTCCAGATGTTCAACTCCGTGGCCACGCTGCTGAAGGGGGCATCCGAGACTCGGCCGCTGTTGATAGTGCTGGATGACCTGCACCAGGCTGACGTTCCTTCTTTGCGCCTGCTCGAGTTCCTGGCGAGAGAAACCGCGGATGCTCGCGTCATGATCCTTGGGACATTCAGGAACGTCGAAGTCTCGGGCGATCATCCATTCAGGGATGTTCTGGGTGAATTCGCGCGACTCGAGTCCTCTCAACGGCTTCATCTTGAGGGACTTGAACTTGAGGAGGTCGGTGACTTCGTTGGGCAGGCTATGGAAGATAAGCGCTGGGCTGAACATGTGTCGGCGCTCCACCGCCGTTCCGAGGGAAATCCGCTTTACCTGATCGAAATGCTGCGTGTGCTTGAAACCGAGCGCATGGGAGAAAACGCTCTCAGAATCGATCAGGAAATCCCTGAGACCATTCGAGATTTGATTAGGAGGCGCCTCAATCGGCTCTCCGCGAGTTGTAATGAGGCGCTCAGCCGGGCATCCGTGCTAGGCCGAGATTTTCACGTGGCCCATTTGGGACGACTTCTGAATGAACTGCCAACCGAGGAGCTTCTCGACGCTCTTGACGAGGCGCTGATGGCGGGGATCATCGAAGACAACGCTCCCCCGCCAGGCCGGTATCGCTTCACCCACATACTGATCAGGGACACCCTAGAGGACGAGCTTTCTCCGATCCAACAAGCCAGGCTGCATGCCCACGCGGGAGCTGTGCTCGAAGCGCTCTATGAAACAGACCTCAGAGGCCATGCAAGCGAGCTAGCGTACCATTTTGCAATGGCGTCCCCGGTCACCGACTCGGAGAAAAGCGTCCGCTACTCCTTGCTGGCGGGCGAAATTGCCCTCGAATCTTACGCTTGGGAAGATGCGCTGAGCCACTTTCAAAAGGGGTTGGGATCTGTAGATCAGATTGGCGATGACTTGAAGCCCGCCTTGCTGTTCGGAACGGCCAAAGCACAGACAGCCCTGGCGTCGTTTGAAGAGGCTTGGGACAACCTGCTGTCAGCCCTGGACATCTATGTCGATATGGGTGACGCGGACAATGCTGTCGCGGTCGCGGAATATCCGGTCCCTTATGTCGGAGGCCTACAGGGCATTGCCATCCGCCTTGAAAAAGCGCTGAGCTTGGTCCCTCAAGGCTCCATCGCCGCCGGCAGGCTTCTCTCCAGGTACGGCAGGTTGCTGAACCTGGTCGAATCTGACTACGAGGGAGCTGTGGCGGCATTCGATCTGGCCCTCGACATCGCGAGACGAGAAGAGGATGAGGAACTGGAGCAACACGTGCTGATGGACGCGGCCGATGTGGACCTGCATGAGTTGCGCTGGACCGATCTGCTGACCAAGTGCCTCAGGGCGATGGAGCTGAGGCGGCCACAGCGAGACCCGTCAGCTCGGTTTGAGCCCCTGTTTCTAGCCGGCCAGGCACTCACGGCGATGGGAAGGCCGAAAGAGGCGGAACCACACGCAACTGCTGCTTTCGAACTCGCACGGACGTTGAACAACGGCGAGTTGCTGACCAGGGCATCTTACAGCGCGGAAAAACTCCATCACTACCTGGGAGATTGGGATTCGGCGACAAACCGTGTCGAACAAGGTTTGTCAGCAGTCCCTTCAAATCAACAACTTATCGCTCTGCGAGCCTTGCTCGCCTATGAGACCGGCAGGTTCGATGAGGGAAGGGTCTTCATTGAACGTCTATTCGATGTGGTGCGGGGTCCGAAGCTTCCAGGCAGCCTGAGCGATGTTTCCGTCGCCGTGATCCTTCCCCATCTGTCGCGGGTAACTGAAAATGAAGAATGGCTGGATATCGCCGAAAAAGCTGCGACGTCCGTAATCGGCAGCCCGCATGCAACACTTCTCTACAAAGTCAGCGCGCGCACGGGTTTGGGATTCATCGCTGCTTCAAGAAAGGACGCCCGTTTGGCCGAGGAGCAATACGCTCATCTGGCGCCTCACCGAAAAATGGTGTTCCCGTTCACCTTGGTTGAAAGGGTATTGGGGTTGATCGCAACGGCTATGGGAGACTCTGAGCGAGCCGTCGCACACTTCCTAGAGGCGGAAGAGTTCCTCGCAGGAGCGGGCTATGGTCCGGAATTGGCTTGGACCTATCATGACCACGTTCAGAGTATTTACGAACTCAACGCTGGCGCCTCTGTCGGCGAGGTTGAACGACTGGCCGGAGAAGGTCTGTCGATAACCAGGGCTCTTGGCATGGGTCCGCTGGCAAAGCGTCTGGAATCGCTGCAAGCCCTTCTGGCGCCGGGGCCAAGTCATAGATCTGCGTTCCCCGGCGGGCTCACGGAACGCGAGGTCGAGATTCTCAGGTTGCTGGCCGAGGGCAGGACCAACAGGCAGATCGGGCGCCAACTCGTCATCAGCGTCAACACGGTCCAGCGCCACGTGAGCAACATCCTCGCCAAAACTGACTCCGCCAACCGGACCGAGTCCGTAAGATACGCGATCCGAAACGGTCTCGTCTGACCTCCGCCTGTCTCTGACCGGTCCGCGCGATAGGTCGGGATGACTGATTCCTGCTATGTGAGAGCGGTTCATCCCAGTCTGGTCCCGACGTTGAAGATGACTGGTCTCAGCGATGAATCTGACACACATCCCCGCTATTCTCCTTCCAGACAGTCGACATGGGTTCAGCAATTGGAAGGAGAAATATAATGCCAGAGATCGTGTTTGTACCGGGAGCAACCGGAACCACCGGCATGGAGGTCGTGAGGCAGCTCGTCGAAAAGAGAGTTGCGGTCAGGGCGGGCGTTCACTCTGAGGTCAATGCAGACAAAGTTCGAAAGCTGGGCGCCGATCCGGTCGCTCTAGACCTCACCGACGTCCGCGGCATCAGCGCTGCCCTGGATGGAGTGCGCAAAGCATACTCGTTGAGCCCGTTTTTCCCAAACCTTGCCGAACTCGGCGTCAATTTCGTCGAAGCCGCCAAGACGGCTGGGGTCCAACACGTCGTCCGGGGATCGGCGATCGGCGCGGACACGCCTGACCCAATCACCTTGGGAAAGTGGCACCGAGCAGCCGAGGAAGCCCTCGAGGATTCCGGGATTTCCTACACCATAATCCGGCCCAATGTGTTCATGCAAAACTACTTCAACCTTTACGGTGAAACGATAAGAGGCCAGGACGCGTTCTACCTCCCTCAAGGCGACGGCAGAATCTCGATGGTTGACGTTCGTGACGTAGCCGCCGTGATCGTGGCCGCGCTGACAGAGGACGGTCATGAAGGCAAGGCCTATGAGGTCACGGGCCCAGAGGCGCTCTCGAACGACGAGGTCGCCGAAGTCCTCTCCAAAGTCACGGGCCGCTCCATCAGTTACGTGGACGCTCCGGAAGACGCCGCTCGTCAGGGAATGAAGGACGCTGGCTTCCCCGGGTCTTTGGTTGAGCCTCTGCTCGAGCTCTCAGGCGTCATAAAAGCGGGTTTTGTGTCGGCCGTGTCGCAAACGGTCGCCGAGGTCGCCGGAAGACCTCCAATCTCCTTCGAACAGTTCGCAAACGATCACCGTAATCAGTTCCAGTAATGCGGTGAAAAATCATTCGGGGACCGAGACGGGTGACGCCGTCGAACGAGCCGTTTTCGTCAGGAGCGACGTTGCGAATGGCGCGGATCGTTGAAGCTGTCAACGCATCGCCACGTCGTAGGTCGTTTGGACATCGCCAAACCTGACCACATTTGGCTGGCGGAGACCCGTCGCATTCGTGCGGTCCTCGTCACCCGTAGACGAACTCAGGGCCGTCGAGGTCGATCGCGGGTATCTCGTCTTTTTCGCCCCAGTAATCTTGGGTGTGCTGCCACTCTCGTTTGTCGCCGCGCTTGGGCAGGAGGGGCATGGCGCGCATGAGGTAGCCGGGGTTGAAATTCTCCGGATCGATCCACGACAGGAGCTCCATACCCTCGTCTTCCGGCCGCAACTCGACGTTGACCCGCTTCGAGCCTGTTTCCTCCATGTGCGCCAGCAGACGACATACGAAGTCGGCCAGGAGGTCGGCTCGCAGAGTCCAGCTTGCACGGAAATAGCCGAACACCCAGAGCATGTTCGGCACGCCGGTGAACATCATGCCGCGATATGTCACGGTGTCGGAGAAGACGAGGGGCTTGCCGTCGATCTCGAATTCGATGTCCCCGAGCACGCTCATGTTGAAACCGGTGGCGGTGACGATGATGTCGGCTTGAAGCTCGTCTCCGGACTTCAGTAGGATGCCTTGAGCCGTGAACCTGTCGATCTCGTTTGTGACGACGGACGCCTTTCCAGAGCTGATGCCCTTGAAGAGGTCGCCGTCCGGGACGAAGGCGATGCGCTGGCGCCACGGCCGGTATGTGGGCGTGAAATGGCTCTCCATGTCGAAATCGGGGGCAAGGAGGGGACGTACGCCGTCAAGCAGTTCCTGCTTCACTTCCTCCGGTTCCTCGAACGAGCGCTTCGTGAAGATGGCCTGGTCGTGCAAGATCTTTCGGCGCACGATCTCGTGAATCCACTCTTCGTCGATATCGAGCTCGCGAAGCGTTTCGGCAAGTTCGTCGCGGTTGCGGCCGGGTCTGAAAAACGTCGGCGAGCGCTGCAGTACGGTGACGTGTTCGCAGTCCCCCGCGATCGCGGGTACGAGTGTTGCGGTGGTCGCGCCGGAGCCGATTACAACGACGTTTTTGCCAGCGTAATCGAGGTTCTCTGGCCATGTCTGCGGGTGCACGATCTTGCCCTGGTAGTCGTCCATCCCTGGCCATTCCGGAGTGTAGCCTTCCGAGTGTCGGTAGTAGCCCTGACACATCCAAAGGAAGTTGGCGGTGAAGCGTTTGGGTTCGCCCGTGTCAGTGCGCGTCGCGTCTATGGTCCAACGATTCTCCTCACTGGACCAACGCGCTGACGTGATCTTGTGGTTGTAGCGAATGTACTGGTCGAGGTCGTTCTCCTCGATCACTTCGCCCATGTACTCGAGGATCTCTGCCGCGGTTGCGATCGGCGCTCCCCGCCACGGCTTGAAGCGATAGCCGAACGTGTGCAGGTCGCTGTCGGAGCGGATGCCGGGATAACGGTGCATCCACCATGTGCCGCCGAAGCTGTCGAACCCCTCCAACACAACGAACTTCGTGCCTGGACGTTGCTTGGTCAGGTGGTAAGCCCCGCCCACCCCGGAAATGCCGGCCCCGACTATGAGAACGTCGAACTCCTCGGTGGTTGTCGGTTCTGCCTTGGGCGCTGTTTCTGATATTGTCATCGCTCGTAATCCTCGTCCGTTCCACGTCTTCATCCGCTCGATAATGGCTGGTCATGAACAGCGGCATGCTCGCCGATGACCAACTCGCCTCGAATCGACATGCCTGTCGTTTAGCTCGCAGGTTATGCTACCCGCTCGTTCCCGATATCGCAATCACGAGTTTACAGATCTTCACGTTTGGTCGAGATGCAGCGCCAACAGGATCCATCCCGCGCCTCTGACGTGTAGACCGTCAGCGAAAGTGGGACACATTTGGGCCTGAGAATAAGAGAGACTATTGTAGGTAGAGCGAGCTCCTG
>DCWO01000036.1:0-12156 GCA_002328865.1 Dehalococcoidia bacterium UBA2160
ACATAATCGTTGCACATCCACATCCCTGGAGCCTTCAATTACGGCCCGTGTATTCCGGTCAGCACACGAAAGATGTCTTCGGGCTCGACCCCGCGCCTCGAAAGGTCCCATTGGGTTATAGCTCGAATGCCTCAATCCGTGTGGCGCGCCTAAATGTGATTATATTCACATTAAAGGCGACACGTAAGATCGGGACAAATGCCTTGAGTGGCGTGTATGAAAAAGCATGAAAAAAAACGCCTAAATTACACATAAAGAATATCCCTTCTCGATGGATTGTTGGCGTGACAATTCGAGCGTTCCAAGTAGAATATCGATTTCCTGTGGACCTTGTTTTGGCGTGTCGACCGAATCGACATGGTCGAAAACATCTAGTCTCCCCGAGCAATCCGGACTAGGGCCAACGGGTGCGGTAAGATTCGATGACCGGGTACGCCTGTTGCGTGCCATCGTGGGCGACCGGCGGCAGCAGACGTGGCAACGAGGTATGATGTTCGCCGGTACTACAGCACGCCTGAGAGGAGCGACCTTGTTATGACTGATGATGTTTCGTTATTCGAAACGATGCACACGCAGAGGGCGATACGGCACTACTCCGACCGTCCGGTTTCCGATTCCGAACTAAGGAGAGTCCTGGAGGCGGCGATCCGGGCCCCGAATGCGGGCAACCGGCAGCAGTGGCGCTTCCTCTCCATCCGAGACCGTGAGACGAAGCGCAGATTTGGCGACTGGTATCTCAGGGCGTGGAGCGCGACGGTGGAGCGCATGGGGGACGCCGAAAGCCGTACGCAACCGTACCGGTCCGGCGGCGAGCTCGCCGCTCAGATGGAGCATATCCCCGTGCTGGTCCTCGCCTGCATCGAGCGGGGCGCAGGGCCTCCGTCGGTCGGTCTCGACACCAGAGGCGCGACAATCTACCCGGCGGTCCAGAACCTGATGCTGGCGGCCCGCGCTCTTGGGATGGGCACGGTAATCACGACGATGCACACTCAGTTCGAGGCCGAGGTCAAGACGCATCTCGGCATCCCCGATGGCTTCGACACCGCTGCGCTTATCCCGCTCGGCTACCCCGCGGAAGGAGTGTCGTTCGACCGGAGCCGGCGCCGTCCGTTGGAGGATGTCGTGTTTCTGGATCGGTGGGGCAGTCCCGGCGCCGTCTGACGATCTCCCGGCTTGGCACGGCATTGACTGGCCCGCGCGCCCGTTGCTACACTCGCCCTCGACGGCAAAACCGACCGTTTGCCATCGAGGGCGATGTCGGCCAAAAACGGCTGTCTCGCCCTCCGGTTCACCTCAGCGCAGCTATTACTCGATATTGAGCGACGAGCATTGTGCTCATTCAACTCCAGCACGGTGCCAAAGGTGTTTGTATGCTCGATTACATGGATGTTCAAGGACTCCTGTCCGATGAAGAGCGGCAGGTTCAGTCAGGAGCCCGAGATTTTCTGGAGGCCGAGGTTCAGCCGGACATAAGCGACTGGTGGGAACGAGGCGAGTTCCCCCGACAACTGGTCCCGAGGCTCGGCGAGATGGGATACCTTGGCGCCAACCTGCCTCGAGAGTACGGCGCCGCCGGCGTGGACAACGTCGCTTACGGGCTGTTGATGTACGAATTGGAGCGCATCGACTCCGGCCTTCGCAGTTTCGCCAGCGTACAGGGCGCCTTGGTCATGTATCCGATACACAGCTACGGCTCGGAAGAGCAGAAACGCGCGTATCTTCCTGAGATGGCCGCGGGCCGGTCCATCGGTTGCTTCGGACTCACCGAGCACGAGGGCGGTTCGGATCCCGGCGCCATGCGGACCAACGCCCGCAAAGACGGCGAGTCCTATGTACTGAACGGCACGAAGATGTGGATCACTAACGGCAACATCGCGGACGTGGCACTGGTTTGGGCCAAAGACGATGAAGGCGACGTGCGCGGATTCCTGGTTCCGACCGACACGCCCGGTTTCACCGCCAACGAGATCAAGCACAAGATGAGCATGCGCGCTTCGGTAACCAGTGAGTTGGTCATGGAGGACTGCAGGGTCGCGGCGTCCCAGATGCTCCCGAATGTTCGAGGATTGCGTGGTCCTTTGTCGTGCCTCACTCAAGCTCGATACGGCATCGCCTGGGGCGCATTGGGCGCCCTGGAAGCGGTGTACACGGACGCGTTGGACTTCTCGAAGACCCGCTCCACGTTCGGAAGGCCGATAGCGGGGCGGCAGCTCGTCCAGACCAAACTGGTCGACATGCTGGCCGACCACACGAAGGGTTTGCTGCTGGCCTGGCGGCTGGCGGTGCTAAAGGACCAGGGCAAGCTCGCATTCTCGCACGTGTCCCTGGCGAAGCGGGAGAACGTCCGCGCCGCGTTGAAGGCGGCTCGCACGGCGCGCGAGATTCTGGGCGGCAGCGGCATCGTCTTGGAGCACAACGCAATCCGGCACATGTTGAATCTGGAGACGGTGGACACCTACGAGGGCACCCACGACATCCACACGCTGATCCTTGGTCGCGACATCACCGGCGAAAACGCCCTAGAGTGACGCATGGCCGTCGCGGACTGGATCTAGGGGCTCAGCGTCAGCACCGGGACGTTCAGCAGGAACTCCGGGAATTGGACCGAATGGCCTATCCTGCCGTCGATCGTGCCCAGGATGAAGTTGAGGTCGCCTGACAGTTCGCCGGGCGAGGCGCCGGTCAGGCCGTCGACGTAATCTTCAGCTTCGCTCGGCGCAATGCGCAACAGGCGATCATGAAGCGCCAGCATCGAATCTGCCGAGAGACTGCCGACATCGAGGAGTTCGGTCTTGAGAACGACCAGCTCCGGGTCATGGAGCACAGCCAACCACAAGATGAGTTGAGCCCGTTTGTGAATCTCGTTCGGGTCGGTCAGACTCTCGCGGACGTCCTCACGCCAGTTGTCGATGTAGAGCCGCAGGCCGGAGTGCTCGGGGAAGACGCTCGTGCGGATGCCTGTGTACTCGCCGATCTTCCTGGCCAACGCGACCTCGAAGGCATAAGCCTCCGCTTCCTGAAGGGCGTCCAGATGGGACCCTGGAGTTGCTTTGCTCTGTGGTGGGTTGGCGATGGCTTGACGGGCGTGTCCTGCCTCGTGAGAGACAGTGGACATCGCAGCGGACACTGGCTGATTGCCCCGGATGATCAAGTTCAGTCCGTTGGCGGTCCGCTCACAGCAGTATCCCAAAGCCGACTTGAGATAGCCGCTGCCGCCGTGCTCGTTGTCGATGTACTCGTAGTATTCCTCGACTGGGAAGATGCGAGGTATCCATCCGGCCTCTTGGAACGTCGAGCCGGTGAGCAGGAAATGGCCGTTTTCGAATATCTCGATCACTTCCGGTGCAAATGACTGTGTGACCGTAGAGGTCCCGTCTCCGTCCGATACCGTGGCGACGCCCTCGACATGAGTCTCTGTGCCAAATGCGAACTCCAGGCGCGTCTTCAACTCGGCGGGCGACAGAGGGGTGAAGTCGGCTCGCGGCGCCGGCGTGGCCGTTGCGGACGCGATGAAATCGGTGGGCGGACCAGCGGACAGAGCGTACACCGTTGCATCGTGGGAGCCGAAGTACACGACGCCGTTGCTGACGGCGACAGCAGCCTCCACGTCGTCGTCGGCAGCGTACTTCCATAGCAACTCACCGGCGCCTGCGTCCAACGCGTGCAGATGATCGTCGCTGGAGCCGACGTACACCACTCCCTCTGACACGACCGGGGATGACTCGACCGCGTCGTCTGCTTGGTATGCCCATCTCATCGACCCATCGGCAGCGTCCAGCGCGTAGACGTATCCGTCGTCGGAGCCGAAGAACACGGCGCCCTCCGAGACAGCCGGCGAGCCAAGCACATTGCCGCCTGCCCAGAAGTTCCATCTCAACTCGCCGGTCTCGATATCCAGAGCGTAGAGGTGGTCGTCCCAGGACCCGACATAGACCAGGCCGTTCGCGATGGTGGGCTTCATCGCCGAACTCAGCCAAAGCTCCGACCTCCATCGGATCGCCCCAGTTGCCGCGTCCAAGGCGTATACGTAACTGTCGTAGGACGGCACGAACACCGTGTCTTCGTATACCGTTGGGCCGCCGAAAACCGAGTCACCGGTTTCAACTTGCCAAACGAGAGCGCCGGTGTTTTCGGCAAGCGCATAAACCTCGCCGTTCGATGAGCCGAAGTAGACCAGACCATTCGATGCCGTGGGACCGGTCCAGATCTGATCGCCGGCATCGTAATCCCAGGCTTGGAGGCCGGACGCTTTGTGGACTCCGTACACATGTCCGTCAAGCGTGCCAACAAGCACTTTCGTTTCAGTCACGGCAGCCGTTCCGGCTATGCCCGATTCCGCGACGAATGACCATCGCGGAGACCCGTCGGATGTGTTCAATGCATATAATCGCGAGTCTTGCGAGCCGATGTATAGGATGTCGCCTTCGATGACGGGCGCCGCGTCGATCCACCCGCCCGTCTGGTATTGCCAGCGCAACGCTCCGGGCCCAGGCGTCGCCGTCGGTGACGCGGTAGGGGACGGCGTGTGCGTTGCCGTGGGCGACGGGGTGTGCGTAGGAACGGGCGTCGGAGTCGGTGTCGGAACGGGGCTGGCTGTAGAGGTGGGCGACAGCGTCGCGGTGCTGATCGCAGACGGGGTCGACGTCGGCGTGGCAGATGACACAGGCGAGCTGGTCGGCGACGGATCGACAGTCGGCGTCGGCGAGTATTCGACTGAGGGCTCAGGCGTCAGCGTCGATGTTGGCGCCGGCCGTGACCGCGCCCGCGACGGGGTTCGGAGTCGAGCTTGGCGTCGCGGTCATCACATCGGGCTGGAGGCCGGTCGAAGCAACAGGTGGACTCGCATCGCCCCCGCAGGCGAAGGCAGTGATTGCGATGGCGGCGAATATGGGAACGAGGGACGGTCGTATGCCGCCTACTCGATGGCTGCGCAACGTCACGCCTCAACGCTGAGGACGGCAAGTTGGGTTGACGGCATCTGATCGCCGAGTCGGTGCCCCAGCGTTGGTCGCGCCTCGTAGGGGAGAGTTTGAAACCCTCCTCTACGGAATGTTGTCGCGACCATACGGTCTGCTACCGAGACGGGACCCAGGCGCATTCTGGCCATCGCCTACACACTCGGCAACGGCGCCGTATCGCCCGTTCGGACCTGCCACTCATGTATTCTCGCCGCCATGTCCCTGATGCGATCCTTCTGACTGGAGTCGTTGAACAGGTTTGTGATCTCGTGAGGGTCGCTTCGCAGGTCGAACAGCTCACATTGGTCACCTGCGCACAGGTTCAGCTTCCATCGGTCGGACAGGACGGAACGCCAGGGCCAAGTCAGCATCCGGTTGATCTCGCCTGTCCCGAGGAAACGGTCCTCGATATCCGGGTGGATGCCGTTCCACTGGATGAACACGTCGCTGCCTTCCAGGGTCGCGTCCCCGGTCAAGACCGGCAACCGGCTCACGCCTTGAAGGTGGGACGGCGGGGTAGCTCCCATCATGTCGAGGAGTGTGGGCGCGAGGTCGATCTGCCCGAAGCTGCCGTCGATTCGCCGTTGACTCGTCGACAGCCACGGAGCGCGCAGCAGCAACGGGACACGGGCGGCTTCCTCGTAGAACGACCGCTTTTCGAGCATGCCGTGGTCGCCCAGCATGTCGCCGTGCTCCGCGGAGAAGACGACGGCCGTGTTGTCTGCGATGCCCGCTCGGCCCAACGCTCCCGTGATCGCGCCGACCATGTCATCGACCAGCGTGATGTTGGCCATGTATCGCGCCCGAAGTGTGCGCCAGCCGATCTCGGTGGTCACGTCGTTTCCGAGAGCCGCGGCGGCGGACTCGGTGATGTAGTCGCCCGGACCCGGCGTCGCGCCCGTGCGCAGATACCGCATCGCGTACTCGGCGCGGACCCGGTTTACGAGTGCGGCGCCTTCAGGTTCTCGCAAGAACGCGGGCCCAGTCGGCAGTGCTGCCGGGTCGTACATGTCGTTGAGCGGCCCGTAGAAAGGAGGGTGCGGCTCGAATGTGCTGACGTACAGGATGAAAGGTCGGTCCTTATTTCGCTCGATGAACTCGGCCGCCTGCGCCCCGAGAAACGACGCCATCTGGTGCTCTCGCGGCAACAGGGCCCGTTGCCATGCATCGAAGATCTTGCCCCCCGCGACCTCGGTCTCGGGCTCGTAACCCAGGCCGACGAGGAACTGGTGATAGTCGCTCATGCGCTCAAGGTATTCGGGTTTCGTGTACTGCGATCGGTGGCCGTCTTCGGTGCTCACCCACTCGTGGAAGCCGTGTTGGGCCACCACGTCGTCGCCGAGGTGCCACTTGCCGTAATAGCCGCGGTGGTATTCGTCGGGGGACATGTCTCCGACAGTCTGGACATCAGGCGCGAGGCTGATGCGGTTGACCGTGGGGCCGGCTGCGTGAGGGTACAAGCCCGTCATGATGGACGCGCGGGCGGGCGTGCAAACCGGTTGCGTCACGTAGGCCGCGTCGAAGACGAAACTCTGGTCGGCAAGCGCGTTCAAGTGCGAAGTCTGAATCCAGTCGGCGCCGTAGCAGGCCAGCGTGTCGTATCGCTGTTGATCGCTGAGCATGACCACGATGTTCGGTTTGTCGGGCATGTTGGTCGCCTCCAATCCCGATTCCACGAGGAGATCTTGCCTGTCATGCCGAGCCCTGAAGTCGCTTGGCGTCCGTTGGGTCCCTTTGATCGCACTGCAGATAGCCGTCGACAGTCCGAGCGATTGTAACTACAGACCCTCTGGGGGTGTCAAACGAATGTCGGACCGACTATTGACAACCTCTCCGAAACCTCTGTACTCTCTTAACCACGATGAAGTTCTTGAACGGCTACGGGTATTTTGGATACTTGTTTACTAGCGCCTCTGCTGGCGGATTCTTGGTGTCCAGACGGTAACGTAGTTCGAATAGACCGAATCACCTAGAACCCCAGTCGGCAGCGGCTGGGGTTCTTGATTTGTTGGAGCAGCGACAATTTCGGGGGCCCGCGAAGAGGAGTTGAGGACCGATGCAAGAATCCAAAGCCAGAGACGTAAACGTGGTGAGCACCGTGCAATTGAAATCTCCAGTCGATCTGGTGAACTCACTCCCGATCACCCAACCCGCGGAAACGACGGTGTTAGAGGGTAGGGAGGCTATCCGAGGCGTGCTTCGCGGCGAGGATCCGCGGATGATGATGGTGGTGGGCCCATGTTCGATCCACGACGAAAAGGCCGCGCTCGAGTACGCGGAACGGCTTTTGGCGCTCTCTCAAGACGTCAACGATCGTCTGCTGCTCGTGATGAGGGTCTACTTCGAAAAGCCCAGGACAACCGTGGGCTGGAAGGGTCTGATCTACGACCCTCACCTGAACGACACGCTCGAAATCGCGACCGGCCTCCAGCGCGCGCGCCGGTTGATGCGTGACATCGCTGAGATGGGCATGTGCGCGGGCACCGAGTTCCTCGATCCCATCATCCCCCAGTATCTGGCTGACCTCGTATCTTGGGCAACCATCGGCGCCCGCACGACGGAGAGCCAAACCCACCGGCAGATGGCTTCCGGGTTGAGCATGCCGGTTGGTTTCAAGAACGGCACCGACGGCAGCGCCCAAGTTGCCGTGGACGCCATGATAGCTGCCAAGTCCAGCCAATCCTTCCTAGGCATCGACCATTTCGGACAGACGTCGGTGGTCAACACCCGCGGCAATCCCGATGGCCACTTGGTGCTTCGAGGCGGCCGCAGCGGCGCGAACTACGGCGCCGAGGCTATCGCCGACGCGCAAAAGCTGCTGTCGTCTTCCGACGTCCGGTCGCAGCTCCTGGTGGACTGCTCCCACGGCAACTCGAACAAAGACCATACACAGCAATCCATCGTATTCAAAGACGTTGTCGAGCAACGGGTCAACGGCGACGACAACATAATCGGCTGCATGATGGAGAGCAACCTCAATCCAGGCGCCCAGAAACTCAACGGCGACGCGGAGTCGTTGGAGTACGGCGTCTCGATCACCGACGCGTGCATCGGTTGGGGTGAGACCGAGTCTCTGATCCGCTGGGCGCATGCTGAGGTAGGCGCCGCGAAGGCCGAGGCGCCGGCGGACTAACCTCAGCTGGATTTCCAAGCAACGACGTTAAAGGAGACGGTCAACGAGGGACCGTCCCCTTCCTCATCGTCATAGGAACTTGAACCCGAGACGCGACGTGATCAGATTTGCGGCAAATCAGCGGCGTCTCCGGCTTGCTGTTGCCAGCGGCGTAAACGGGCGGCCATGTCACTGATCCTCGACGACTGGGCGGGCGACTCGAACAGATTGACATCCTCCCACGGATCGGTGTTGAGGTCGTACAGCTCGCATTGACCGGCCGCTGTCAGCGTCAGCTTCCATCCGTCGTCCGCAATGATCGTCCTGTGGGGCGTGTTGAGCACCGCGTCCAGCTCGGCAGCGAATTCGTTGGGCGCCGCGTTCCGGCCGGTCCAGTCGATGATCGCGTCATTGCCCGTCAGCGAGTCATCGCCCGCCAGCACCCGAGCTTGGCTGCGGCCCTGCAACTCGCCAGGGATGTCGGCGCCGACAAGGTCGAGCAGCGTCGGGACCGTGTCGACATGGCTGTACCGGCCCTCGATTCGAGTGTGACTTTCCGACGGCCATGGCGCGCGGACCAGCATCGGCCCGCGGATGGACTGCTCGTAGAAAACCGCCTTCTGGATGATGTTGTGGTCTCCCAACTGGTCGCCGTGTTCCGAGCTGTAGACGACGATGGTTCGATCCGCGATCCCAGCGTCATCCAGCGCCCGCAAGATGCGGCCAACCGCCCGGTCGACCAACGTCACGAGTCCCCAATACCTCGCCCTGATCTCTCGCCAGAACGCCTCGGTCAAAGGGCCGTCCGGCGCTGGTTCGAACCCAGCGCCGGATTGCGATTCGTCCTTGCGCATTACGTGAATGTGTGACGCGTTGTCAGGGGGATCTTTCAGGAACACTGGGCTTTCAGGAATCGCCGCCGGGTCGTATAGGTCGTTGAACGGTCCGTCGTAGGGCGGATGCGGCTCGAAAATGTTGACGTACAGCACGAACGGCTGCTCTCGATTTTCGTGGATGAACTCGGACGCTCGGTCAGCCAGGAACCGCGACTTCGTGTGCTCCTCAGGCAGCGCAGCCGCGAACGGGCGGGAGAACACCATCGCGCCCTCAGATTCCTTGTCGGGCGTGTAGCCCAGGTCGACGAGGAATCGGTGGTAGTCGCTGAACACGGTGTGGTACTCGGTGTCGGTGTGGTACTCGCGATACTGGTTTTCGATGCTGACCCAACGGTCGAAACCGTGCTGACGGATGACCTCGTCGCCGAGATGCCACTTGCCGTAGTATCCGGTCGCGTACTCGTCCGGAAGCATGTCAGCGATGGTCGGGACCGACGGATCGAACGGGATGTTGTTGCTTGTGCAGCCGTTGGTGTGCGGCCACAGCCCCGTCATGATCGTCGAGCGCGACGGCGTGCATATCGGGGAGCTAACGTACGCGTTGTCGAACACGAAACTCTGATCCGCCAACGCGTTCAGATTCGGAGTCTCGATCATCGCGTTGCCGTAGCAGGCCATTGTGTCGGCCCGCTGTTGGTCCGTGAAAATGTACAGGATGTTCGGTTGATCCGGCATGGCGCCCTCTGTTGCTGCGGCATGTGGCACGGGGAGTCTATCACCGAGGGCGGAGATCGTGCAGGGACAGGGGCGAAAGGGACGGGAAGTGAAGCAAGGAGTCCCGGCAAGGAAGTCGATGACGGAAATCAGGAGTCTCCCACGACACGTTCGGATTGGTCTAGGGCGCCTGTAGCTGGCCGCTGTGGCCGTCATCGCATGCGGTATACTTCCTCGTGAATCCGCGAACAGCCGTCAGGAGCGCCATGCCATACGGAATCGAAGACCAGACGTTAGCCGAAATCGAAGCTTTTGCCGTCGAGATCGCGGCCGAAGCTGGCAAGATTCTTGGCAGGCACTTCGGACGTTCACTGAAGATCGAGTACAAGGACAAACGCGAGAGCGACCCCGTCACTGACGCCGACCATGAATCGCAGAGCTTCCTCGTCGAGGCGATCACGAAGCGCTTCCCCGAACATGGCATCCTCGGCGAAGAGGACGACGAGGAGAAGCAAGAGGACACGTCGCCCGCTCCCGATTTCCTGTGGGTGCTCGATCCCCTGGACGGGACGAAGAACTTTCTGCACGGCCTGCCGATCTACGCGTCGTCGATCGGCGTCCTATATAAAGGAGCGCCAGTGGCTGGAGCAGTGTTCACGCCTTGGCCGTCCGACACGGGCGGCGTGGTGCTGCACGCCCGCAAGGGAGGCGGCGCTTTCGCGGGCGACGAACCGGTAGCCGTGCTGGACACCGAGCCGAAGGGCAACACGCTGGTGACTCTGCCGGCGTCGTTCGGCGTGACGCACAGGTTCCGCGGTCCCCTCCGCCGGACGATGTTCGACCTGCGGGTGACCGGAAGCATCGCCTATGAGCTCGTCTTGGTCGCCCGAGGCGCCACCCACTACATGGTCACGACCCGGCCCCACCTGTGGGACATAGCTGGCGGCGTGATGATCGTCATGGAGGCCGGGGGCGTGCTCATGCGAGGCGCCCGGTCAGGCGGATTGCTGGACCTGTTCCCCTCCATCAAGTGGCAGGAGACCGAAACCTTGGTTCCCGATTGGCAAAGCGGCGTCACCAGCATCAAGGACCTGCGGAGCTGGGCATCGCCCTTGACCCTTGCCGGACCCGACACCGCTCGTCTCGTCATCGACAATATGCAGGCGCACTTGAATCTGCGATGGTGGGTGCGGCGCAAATGGCGGTCTCTGAAGTCGGGCGGTTGATTGGATTGACGCCCCTACGTCCTGAAGTCCTCCGCGTCATCCTGCGGTTGGTACTCGAGTACGCGCCACGCTCGCGGCGTGTCGTATATCTTCCACGTGTTCGCGGACGCGCCGTAAAAGATGTCGTAGCCGATGCCCGGGACATCGATGCAGCGCTCGACCATCGTCGCGAGGTCACGGCGGCTGAGCCAGCTCACACGGCTTCGGGCGTCCGGTCCGGGCTTGTCGTCGCCGCCCATCGTGCCGAGGCGGATGCAGATCACGGTCATCCCGAACTCTTCGGCGTAGTACCGGCCCAGCGATTCGCCGAAGATCTTGCTGGCGGCGTACGGACCGTCTGGACGCGCTGGCGCCTCGTGAGTCACCAACGGGACATCCGTCGGATCGAGGTCTCCGTAGTCGCCGTTTGCGATTGACGACCACGGCTCGTCACGTTCGTACATGCCCACGACGTGCATCGAGCTGAAGAAGACGACACGACCCACGCCCGCCTGCCTGGCCGCTTCGAACACGTTGGCGGTGGCCACAATGTTGTCCGGAAGCAGCACGTCCCACCAGATGTCTGGGGTGTGTCGAGGTTCGGCGGCCAGGTGGACGACGGTGTCGATCCCCTGCATCGCTCCGAGGACGGCATCGTGGTCCGTCAAATTCGCGACCGTGGAGTCGAGGCCGTCGACTGGCCGACGGTCGATGCCGCTGAAATCGAAACGGGCGCCGAGGCGTTCACGCAGGTATGTTCCGATCCGGCCCGCCGCGCCGGTCAGGAGGATTTTCTGCACGGATCTTGCGTTGGACATTCTGCTCGTCTCCGGATGGTCACGTGATTGGTGTAACAGGGCGGGCAAGACCCTTCAGCCATTGAGGGGATTGCGTGTCGGCGGGCGCCCCATTGCCGCCCACATGATAGGCCATCCGGCTGGTGTTCGCGAGCCCGATCACGGGCAGATCCCCAAAACCTTGTGATTGGCGCAGAGGCTGCGGCGCCGCCAGGGACGGAAACCGCGGTGGGTGAAAAGAAGGACGACCCTTGGAGGGTGGCGTCCACCAAGGGTCGGATGAGTTGCGATTGCTGGCTCAGTCGTCTGCGGCTTGGGGAGTCACCTGTCTGTCGAGTCGACTACGCGGCCTGCGTCGCGCCAAGACAGTGCGCGTTGCCTGGTATGCACCGGCGCCCAGGAAGAGCGACAGCGACAACGCCAGTAGCAGCGATACAGCAACGAGTGACCCGCCAACCAATCCCAGAACCATGCAGGCAAAGGCCAGCAGAGCCGAGGTGACGTACGGCCACTTGAGGCGGCTGATCGCCTTAA
>DCWO01000036.1:12490-12645 GCA_002328865.1 Dehalococcoidia bacterium UBA2160
GGCGCTGCCCACGGTGGTCGCACTTTCGGAAGTCCAACGATGTGGAGCCATGCACAGGGTGGTGTCAGCCGGCGTAATGATGTTGACCCGTCGGGTCTCGGTGGCATCGACGGTCGATGTCCTCGATGCCGCGACGGCGACAGGCTCCATGCGCC
>DCWO01000059.1:0-18757 GCA_002328865.1 Dehalococcoidia bacterium UBA2160
GGTTTCAAACCCTCCCCTACGGATGTTCGAACTGCCACGATTGCTTCAGACACGGCGCGGAGCTGACATTGCCCTACGCTCACGGCAGATGCTGAGTTTCGACCGGATGTCTGGCCGCCTAGTCTTTGCCGGTGACCCATTCGACGCCGTTGAGCACTATCTTCTGGAACTCGGGTGTCTCGTGGCTGAGGCCGTCGTGTCCGAGCAGGGTGACGTACACGCGGCCGGCGCCGTGCATCCGCGTCCAGCCCAGGGGATACGTGCCGCCCGACATGTGGATCGGCTCGCCCTGCGGATTGTTGCGCGGGTACGTGCCTTCGACGAAGTCCGACGTTATGAATACGTCGTTTCCCGATTTGAATTCAACGTTCATGTAGAGTTCGTCGTTCGTGTGGAAGTCCGAAATGCCCTGAGCGCCGGGATGATCGGCGTTCTTCACGTCGACAGTGAACTGGCCGTAGGGCGGGTGGAAGCTCTGCCCCATGACCCAGCCGCCGCCGGTGATGTCATAGTACTCGGGCCAGTCGTCGGGCGCGGCGCCCGAGATGTGGATGCACACGAAGCCCTTGCCGCCCTCGATGAACGATGCCATGCCGGACTGCTCGGCCTTGGCCAGGCGGTTGTCGCCCGCACGCTGAGTGTTGAAAACCAGAGCGTCGTAGCGGTTCATTCCGGCTGCGTCGGCCAGTGCGCTGGTGTCTTCGGTTACCGTCACCTCGTGTCCGGCGCCTTTGATGAAACCCTCCAAGACCGGCGTGGATTGTTCGTATGGATGAGGTCCTCCGGATATGAGCAGCAGATTCATGAGATGCCTCCATTGTTGCTTGAAGATTTACTTCCACTGGTCTGGTGTTTCGACTCGCAAGTTTGTTGCATACACCGCATCATGCGTCGGAGCGGACGAGTGGTTCGACGGGCTCACCACGAACGGAAATGAGGAGCCCTTACACCGGCATTGTCCTACCCATGTGCGCACGCGCGACTTTCGTGACCTCTTCGCCCGCTCTTCCAGTGCCGCTGATCCTCACGCCTTCTCCGATCTTCTCGACGGCGTTCTCGGCGGTCATCCCTTCCAGGAAGGCGACGTTCGATTCCAGACACGCTTTCCGGATCCTCTCTCGCGCTGCTTGCAACTCGTCGGGCCACGGTTCGCTGGGGGAGTTCTTGTAGCCGTAAGACATGCTCATGTCGCCCGGACCCCACTCGGCAAAGGAGATGCCAGGCACTCGCAGCGACAACTCGGCGTTGACCAAAGCTCGTTGGTTCTCGATCTTGAGCCCGAGCATCAGCTCGCCGTCTGGATTGAGCGGCCACGGATCGGCCTTGTCGAGATACTCGTCGACCGACACTCCCCAGATCTGCGACGCGGAAGCCTGGCCCGCGGAGCCTCGACGTCCCTGCTCGAGCCCGACGCCGACACCGATCGTCTGGAACGGGTACCGGCACGACTCGACGAACGCCCGCACAGCCCCAGGACTCTCCGCGTGGCACAGCAGAATCCCGTGCACGCCTCGGGCCAAGACCTGTCTTAGCTGCCACGCGTTGGCTCGAACGACATCCTCGGACGCGCCATCGACAGGGACCTCGACGATCACGGCCGGAGTGCGGTGGCCGCTGGCGGTCGGGCCGCCGTCGACGAGACCGCGCATGTAGTCGTCCAGGCCCGTCATATCGAACGAGCCGTGCTCCATGCCGACGTTGATGTAGTCCGCGTAGGTCTCGGCAGCCTCGACTCCGCCCTCGTAGGTAAGATCGGCCCCGGTGTGTCCACCGGTGTAGAAGATGACTTGGTCCTGCTCCAACAACTCGATGGCCTTGTTGATCCGATTGGGCATCTGTCACCTCGAGATCGCTTGATTCGTGGAGCCACGGCGCAACACCTGAAGACGCCATGCAGTTTATCGGAATCCTCGTCACCTTGCCAGACGTTCGGTCCAGGTCAGTTTGGCCGAGTCGGCTGGCGCGAGCGAAGGTTCGTAATTGAAAACGAGGGTGGGCCAATGTATATTGCAGCGAACGTCAACCCGCCGGATACATTTTGACTGGACTTGAGGGTCGATACGGTCCACGTAGCGGCGCCGAAAACCCTGACAATTGCCTTGTATTCGCTAAGCCGGAGCATCCATCATCGGAGAGCACAATGCCGATAGACCGCAACAGAGAGTCGTGGAAACCGGGCGAGCCCTGGGAACGGGCCGTCGACGACATTGAGTACATCAGGGGGTTGACCCGCGAGATGGGCGGTCCGGAGCGGATCGAGAGGCAGCACCGGGGCGGACGCTACACCATCTACGAACGCATCGACAAGATTGTCGATCCCGGCAGTTTCGTGGAGGCCAGCCCGCTGGTCGGCGCGGCGGTTTATGACGAGAACGGGAACCTAGTCGAGTTCACCCCGGGCGCGTATGTGATGGGACTGGCCGAGATCGACGGGAGGTCCGTCGCGATCGGCGGCGATGATTTCACGATCTCGGGCGGCAGCCCTCACGGCGTGCGCAAACACCAGAGGCAGTTCACACAGCCGTTGGCGACGCAGTACGGCATCCCGTACATTCAACTCGTGGAGGGTGTGGGCCACAGCTCCAAAGCCGATGAGACGGCCGGTCACATGGGTTTGCCCGCGAGCGATCAGTGGTGGCAGGCTGTTGAGCTGCTTACCCACGTTCCAGTGGCAGCCGGGATCATGGGGTCAGTCGCCGGAGCACCCGCCGCGCAAGCTCTGCTTTCCCACTTCACGGTCATGATCAAGGGGCAGTCGCAGATCTTTCCGTCCGGTCCACCGGTGGTGCGGCGCGCAATCGGCGAAACCCTGGACAAGGAAGAACTCGGCGGCTACAAGATGCACGTTCACGAGAGTGGGCAGGTCGACAACGAGGCAGAGTCCGAGGAAGATGCCTTCGAGCAGATCAAGACGTTCATCTCGTACCTGCCGGACACAACCAACGACGTAGCACCGCGGGTCGAGACAGGCGACCCGCCCGACCGAAGGCCCGAGGAGCTCCTGAACATAATCCCGCCGAACCGGAAGCGCTCGTACGATCCGCGCAAGTTGATTCGGCTCGTCGTCGACAACGGCGAGTTCTTTGAGATGCGCAGGCACTGGGGGGGCGCCTTGATCACCGGATTCGCACGATTCGACGGTTACAGCGCCGGCATCATCGGCAGCGACCCCAGTTTCATGGCCGGCGCGATGGATGGCCACGTCGCCGACAAATACACCCACTTCGTCGACCTTTGCGACGCGTTCAATCTCCCCATCGTCATCTTCCTCGACATGCCCGGGTTCATGCTCGGGTCTCACGCCGAACGCAAGGCAACCATGCGGCGTGGGGTCGGGGCCATCATCGCGAGCGCGGAGGCGAAGGTGCCCAAAGTCGAATTTTGCGTCCGAAAAGCCTATGGCGTGGCAGCCGCGGTTCCGCACAGCATTGGGCACCCCGACGGGTTGAACCTTCGATTCGGCTGGCCCGCTGGCGAGTGGGGCGGCATACCCATCGAGGGCGGAGTTGCGGCGGCATACAGGCGCGAGATCGATGCGGCGCCCGACCCGGATGCGCACCGCCGGATGATCGAAGACAGGCTGTTGAAGCTGAGGTCGCCATTCAGGGCGGCGCATGTCGGCGACGTCATCGACCTGATCGACCCGCGGGACACACGACGCCTGGCGTGCACGTTCGTGAAGCTGGCCCAGCCAATGCTCGCCAAGCTGGCACAGAGGCCAAAGCGGGCGGTGCGGCCATAGTGAATCGAGACTCCATTTCAGACCAACCCACCAATAACAATGTTGATGTCGAGAACCTGCCGCTGTACGGCGTCGATGTGGTCGAAGTCGCTCAGGGCGTCGCCGGTCCCTTCTGCGGGCGATTCTTGGCCGCCCTTGGCGCAAACGTCGTCAAGATCGAACGCCCGCCGCTCGGCGACTGGTCGAGAGAGGTGGGACCTTTTCTGCCGGGCGACGTCCGGTCCGAGTGCAGCGCGCTGTATTTGTACAACAACATGGGCAAGAAGAGCGTCCTGGTCAACTGGGAGACGAAGGCCGGCATGGACGAGCTCGCCACTCTTGTGTCCAACGCCGACGTCCTCATTGAAGATTGGGACCGCGCTTACCGAGAGGAGCAACGGCTTTCGACGGATCGATTCACGTCTCAGAATCCGGAGTTGATCGAGATATGCGCGACGCCTTTCGGGTTGACCGGACCGTACTCGCTCTGGAAGTCCACGCCTATGGTGCAACTGGCCTTGGGCGGTTTCCTCTACCTCACCGGCGACAACGCCGAAGAGCCTTTGATGCTGCCCGGACGCCAACCGGACTATCTCACGGGCTTGAACGCTCACATCGCGGTCCAAATAGCGTTGTGGGAGAGAGCCAGAAGCGGCAAGGGCCAGTTCTTGGAGATGTCGATGCTGGAGACCCTCGGCACGCTGCACCAATTCACGTTCTTGATGGAGACCTATTCAGGTGTGACCAGGACCAGAAACGGCCGTGAATGGAACAAGCAGGGGCCGTTCGCGTCCTACGGCATAACGACGTTGCCGTGTGACGACGGATGGGTCTGCTTCGGAATCTCGGCTGAGGACCAGTGGGAGCGCATGTGCGCGATGTTGGGCCGGGAAGATTTGCTGACGGATCCGGAGTACGACACGCGGCAAAAACGAAGCGAGAACTCCGCGACCTTAGACCGGATGGTAATCGATTGGATGAAAGGCAAGACAAGGCAGGAGGTCTTTCGTGAGACGTCCGAGGTTTGGCTGCTGCCGACGGCTCCTGTGCTCAATCTGCACGAGGTTCTGGGAGACCCGCAGTTGACGCGCCGAAACCTGTTCCAACCATTGAGCCACCCGGTGGCGGGAGACGCTCAGTACCCGACATTCCCCTTCTCGATGTCCGAGTTCAACACCGTCGTGGCCCGCGCTCCCCTGCTGGGCGAGCACACGTCGGAGGTTCTGGGAGGCGAGCTTGAGTAAACCCGAGTACACCGGCGGCGGGAGCCTATCAGACCTGCGGGTGCTGGACCTCACCCGGGTGTGGGCAGGGCCCCTGGCCACCCGGATCCTGGGGGATTTTGGAGCTCAGATCATCAGGATCGTCGATCCACGATCGCTCATGCCGCGCGCAAGCGGATACGACAACAAGCTCAGCCGAAACAAACTCAACATGGCCGTGCGTCTGGACAAAGACGCGGGGCGACAGATACTCCTGGAGCTCGCGTCGATTTCGGACGTGGTGATCGAGAACTTCCGCCCCAGGGTCATGCGAAATCTTCGGCTGTCGTACGACGAGATAAAAGCGGTCAACTCCGAGATCGTCATGTGCTCCATGCCCGGCTTCGGTCTGGAGGGCCCTTATTCCGAATATCCCGCCTATGGCACGACCGCAGAGGCATTCGTAGCCATGCCCTGGTTGATCGGCTACGACCAATCGGCGCCGATGCCGACAGGCATCGCCTACGGCGACCCGATCTCCGGGCTCAACACGGTGGGCGCTTTGCTCGCGTCCCTCCGCAAGCGAAACATGACGGGCGGCGGCCAGTTCATCGATGTCGCCCTTGTCGCGGGTCCAGCGACCACGACAGGCGAGTTCTTTGTCGCCAACTCGGCCGACGGATACGAGCCCGAGGTTCGCTGCAACAGGCAGCCCGATCAGGCGCCGCACAGCGCATACAAGGCCGCGGGCGACGACAACTGGATCGCCATTGCGGTGACGAGCGACGAAGAGTGGAATTCGCTTTGCGCGATCGTCGACGACGAGAGCCTGTGCGACGCTCGATTCTCAGATCTGGAGGGCCGGAAACATCACGAGGACGCCATCGACAACGTGATCTCCGAGTGGGTGAAGCCCCGCGACGCCGAAGAACTGACGGCCCTGTTGCAAGAAGCCGGCGTGCCCGCGGGCAGAGTCGCCAACAGCCGGCAACTTCTTGACGATCGACATCTGGCCGCGAGGGACTTCTACGTTGAGTTCGATGAGCCCGAAGTGGGGCCCAAACCGTACGAGGGGCAGTCGATCCCGGGCAACCATGTCGACAAGTCCCGGTGGCAGCGGGCGCATCAGATGGGGCAGGACAGCCGCCACGTCCTTGTCGATCTTCTCGGATACTCAAACGACGATTGCGACGCGCTTGCATCCGAAGAGACGGTCGCATTCAGTCACGATATGCCGAACTCCGCTGCCGGTGCGTGAACGTTCCGATGAGCTCTGCGAAATCGCTCACGATGGAACGGGGAACGCGACCTCCAGCGGAATGAGATTCCGATCTTACTGGCAAGTTCTCTGAGGACGATCCTCGGCGTGCGCGCTCACGGCAGTGCTGGGGTCCCCGACTCTGTCTCGCCTCAAACAGAAGTTCCGTCCGCATCCAATGAGACGCCGCTCATTCTCAGCTGACTCACTGCCGCGCCACGCCTCAACGACGAGAGACATCGGCCTAACAACAATGCCGGATGCCCTCCAAACGTCTCAGTCGTTGTCTGTTGAAGCGATTCTCGCCGCCGGTTATCCCAACCGGGAGATCGCCAGCGAGCTGTTCCTCTCGGTGAACACCGTTCGCTGGCACACCCACAACTTGTTCGGCGAGCTGGGGATAGGCAGGCGATCCGAAGCCGTCGCCCCCGACCGGAACCGAGGCCTGCTCTAGCTTCTAGCTGGTCGCTGCAGACCTCTGCCAGAAACTCTCTCGTCACCCTGACGCTTTGGCGTTGACATCCACGCTCGTGCGTTCGTTCGCCCCTGACCCAACCCTACGGCGGACCCGAGCTGCGCCCATATGACCGACTCTCGCCCGTCCCTTTTGCCGTCCTGTGAACCGTCCGTTTGCACGGTGACCTGCCGGTCATCCTGTCGTTACATTGAAGCTATCAACGTCACAGGAAGCGATCATGACCATGAGCAGAGAAGACGTCTCAGACCAAGCTAAGTACGAGATCCGCGCGGAAGGGCATATCGGGGACGGATGGTCCAGCCGTTTCGAAGGCCTGACCGTCGAATCTCGGCTCGACCACGCGGGGAAGCCCATCAACGTTCTGGCGGGCGTCATTTCCGATCAGGCAGCACTGCACGGCCAGGTCGCCAGAATCCGCGATCTTGGGTTGACCCTCCTGCTCGTTCGACGGATCGAGGCAGGCAGCGGAACGCAGGGTGGACTGGCGTCGCGTGAGTTCTGGTGAAATCGGCCCGGCGTCAAAAGCGGACAATCGCCGATGGCATGTCATGCAACACGCGACGATCAACGGGCAGAACATAGTCGGACTGGAACAACCAGTCGCTCAATTCACTCGGAGAGGGGACAATATGAGCACGAATCAGGAACTTAGCAACGACCTGAACTTATCGTTTACCGGGAGCGTCGCGCGATGGAGCGCACGCCACAAGTGGATCGTGCTAATCGCGACGATCGCCGTGTTGGGCGCTTCATTTATGCTCGCCGGTCAAATGAACGTCACGGGCGAAGGCGGCGTCGAAACCACCGACACTCGCCGGGCCAGCGCTCTGATCGAAAAAGCCACGGGCGCCGAACCGCGCGCCGAAGAGTTCATCCTCGTTGAAGCGGCCGAAGGATCGGTCGAGGAGGCGCTGTTCGAGTCGGTGGTCGGCGACATCGTCGCCAAAGTCCGCGCTATCGAAGCGGTCGAGAGCGCGGTCAGCTACCTGGACGGGGCCGAGGCGCTTCGCACGTCCGACGGACGGCTGGCGCTCATACAAGTAACCACCTCACTCGGGCAGACCGATGACCTTGAGCCGGCCGAGCCTGTGCTCGACGTGGTCGAGGATGCGAATGAACACTCCGGCCTGCGCGTCACAACGATCGGCAACATGAGCGTCGAGCGCCTCTTCGGCGAGATGGCGGAAGAGACGTTCCAGAAGGGCGAGATGATCGGCATCATCACGGCGCTGGTCATAATGTTGGCCGTATTCGGCGCGGTGGTGGCCGCCGCGATCCCGTTGTTGCTCGCAATTGCCGCTGTGCTCACGGCCGTCGGAATAATCTCCGCGGTCAGCATGATCTGGGAGCTGAACGAGTTCACCGTGATCGTGACCACGATGGTCGGCCTGGCCGTCGGCATCGACTACACGCTGCTGATCGTGCAGCGGTTCCGCGAGGAGCGCGACCGCGGCTACGAGCGCTTCGACGCGATCGGCATCGCGGGCGCCACGGCGAGCCGGACCGTGCTCTTCTCAGGCGTCGCGGTCGCCATCGCTCTCGCCGGCATGCTGATCATGCCGGACATCTTGTTCAAAAGCTTCGGAGTCGGCGCAATAGTCGTCGTGGTCACCGCGGTAGCCGCGGCACTGACGCTGCTGCCCGCGCTGCTCGGTCTGTTGGGCGACCGCGTGAACTGGTTGACCATACCGATCCTCGGTCGGCGTCGCAGTACTGAGAGCGGCGGCGGCATGTGGGGCGCGATTACATCCGTCGTAGCGGCCCATCCGGCAGTTAGCGCAGTCATCACCGCGGTCATCCTCATCGGGCTCACGGCGCCTGTATTGATGCTCGAGCTTGGCTCCGGCGGCGTAAGCATGCTGCCCGACGACACCGATGAACGACATGCGTTCAACGTCGTCATTGACCGGTTCTCTGACGGCATCATCACAGCCGACATCGTCGTGCTCGCCCCTGACGTCAACACGGCGGCTATACAAGGCGGCCTCGAGACGTTGAGCGCGTCACTTGAGTCCGACGACTTCTTCGGATCGTCGGAGACGATGACCAGCCCGAAAGGCGACCTCGTGGACGTCAGGGTCTCGATCGCGGGTGACATCTCCAGCGACGAGTCGATCGCCGGCATCACCCGCCTGCGCGACGACTACATCCCCGCTGCATTCGATGGCGTCGACGCCGAGGTGCTGGTGGGCGGCGGCACGGCCGAGGTCATGGACTCAGTCGCCATCGTATGGACGTACGTGCCGCTGATCATGGCCGCGGTCCTGGCGGCGAGCTTCCTGCTGTTGTTCATCGCCTTCCGGTCCATCGTAGTGCCGCTGAAGGCAGTCGTAATGAACCTGCTGTCGGTCGGCGCGGCATACGGAATGGTGGTGCTGGTCTTCCAGAAGGGCGTCGGCAGCAGCCTGTTCGGCTTCCAGGAGGTCCCGGTCATCGAGTCGTGGATTCCGTTGTTCCTATTCGCCATCCTGTTCGGACTCTCGATGGACTACCACGTCTTCCTGCTAAGCCGGATCAAGGAGCGATACGAAGAGACCGGTGACAACTCCGGCTCGATGGTCTACGGCCTGCACTCGACGGCCTCGATAATCACCGGCGCGGCCCTAATCATGGTCGCCGTCTTCGGCGGATTCGCGCTCGGACCGTTGTCGATGTTCCAACAGATGGGATTCGGCCTGGCAGTCGCGGTGATCCTCGACGCGACGATCATCCGCATGGTCCTCGTCCCCGCGAGCATGGAGCTGCTGGGCGACAAGAACTGGTACTTCCCCGCTTGGCTGGAGTGGCTGCCCAAGATCAGCATCGAGGGCAAGCGCGGGGAAGAGCCCGAGGCACAGCCAAACGGCCAACCCGAGGCGCAAGCGGCGTTCGGCGATTAACTGAAACCAAGTCTACTTGAACCGACCGCATGAGGTCATCAAGCGGAGCAGGCATCAAACCTGCTCCGCTTGTGTTGTGCGGCGCCCGCGGCGAGTGCCTGACATCGCCTCCACGCGGGAGCCGCGCGTTCCTCGTTCGCGCCCTGTATGATGTCGGCAAGCTCACGCAGGAGGCGTCCAATGCACACGCTCGTACAGATGCAGCGCATCGCGAGGATGGAGTTCGTGAGGGGATTGCAGGGGTTGTCGGACGAGGACGCTCGGAAGCGCGTCGAGCCGATGAACTGCATAAGCTGGCAGATCGGGCACGTCGCGTATCAGCAGCGGGCTTTTTTCGTGGACTGGCCTCAGGGCAAGGAATCTCCCAACGAGTACACGCCTTTCGGGACCGGCAGTCCGGCCTCGCAGCCGCCGCTGGACGAGGTCATGGCGCTGTGGCAAGCGTCGTGCGACGAGGCCGACGTGTGGCTCGAAGCCGCGACGGAGGAGAGCCTTCAAACGCCGCAGAGCTCGTCGCCGGAAGGCGAAAACGGGGGCACACTGATCGTTCGCAACATCTGCCACACCTGGTGTCACATCGGCGAAATCAGCGCGATCCGGCAGATCCTGGGTCACGAGCCGCCCGAGTTCGTGGAGATGTACGGTTGGAATTACGGCAAGTAACGCTGACGTCGAGCGATGACTCAACCCACGAGGAGATAGAATGACCGACACTTTCGAGTTGGGCGACGTGGTCTTGCAATCCGGACTTACGCTGCGAGCGGCAAAGCTCTCGTATACGACGTACGGGGAGTTGAACGCCGGGCGAGACAACGTAATCGTGTTCCCGACGTTCTTCGGGTCGAACCACACCGGCAATGAACCGATGATCGGCGAAGGCATGGCGTTGGACCCGTCACGCTATTTCATCATCGTGCCAAATCTGTTTGGAAACGGGATGTCGTCGTCGCCCAGCAACATGCCACAGCCTTATGACCGGGCTCGATTCCCGAAGGTGACCTACTACGACAACATTGCATTTCAGCATCGGCTGGTCACGGAGAAATTCGGAGTCGAGCGCATTGCCCTGGTTTGCGGGTTTTCGATGGGCGCGCAGCAGTCGTTTCACTGGGGGGCGTTGCATCCCGACATGGTGGTGCGAATCGCTCCGTGGTGCGGATCCGCCAGAACGTCACGCCACAACTTCGTTTTCCTGGAGGGAGTCAAGGCCGCGCTCACCGCCGACGACGCCTGGAACAACGGTTGGTATGACCGGCAGCCCACCAAAGGCATCCAGGCGATGGCTCGCGTATATGCCGGGTGGGGTCCGTCTCAGGCGTTCTACCGTGAGAAAGTCTATATTGAGATGGGGTTCTCGTCCGTCGAAGACTACCTAATCACCGGCTGGGAGGGCAGATTTCGAGAGACCGACGCCAACGATTTTCTGACGATGATCGACACCTGGCAGAACGGCGACATCTCCGATAATCCAATCTACGATGGCGACTTTGAGGCCGCTCTGGGCGCAATCAAAGCGAAGGCTATCGTAATGCCATCGCAGACCGATCAGTACTTTCCCCCGGAGGACAACGAGATCGAAGTGGCCCACATGCCTAACGCCGATCTTAGGGTCATCCCCTCGATCTGGGGACATCTGGCCGGAGGGCCGGGCCGCAATCCTTCAGACACGCAGTTCATCGACGACGCATTAAAGGAGTTGCTGAACCGTTAGTTCGCGACAGCGACCAATCACTGGTTTTGGGAGCCGCAAAACCAGTCAGCCGGTGAGACGTTTGATCTGAGGCATGTAGATCGCAGCAGCCGCTGGGCGAGGTCATGGCGCTGTGACAGGCTTCGTGCAACGAGGCCGACGTTTGGCTTGAATCCGCCACGGAGGGGCGCCTTCAACTGCCTTTGAGCTCGTCGCCGGAGGGCGAAAACGGAGGCACACTGATCGTTCGCAATATCTTCACACCTGAGGCCACATCGGGGAGATGTACGGTTGGTCGACGTCGGAGTCTCATCTGGCGCACTCTCCGGGCGTCACACGCGTCACCTCGCGTGGTCCCGGATTCTTCGATCAGCTCAGGGTGGCATTACGGCAGTGCCGAGGAGCATGGAATGGTCGACTACAACAACGTCATCGGTGATTTGCGAACCGCCTACGACGGCGCCGCCAGCGGGCGCAACGCGGCCGAACGCATAGCGTGGAAGGTCGCTGAGAGACAGAGGTTCCTCGATCTGCTTGAAGCCGAGAAAGCGAAGCGATTGCTGGAGATCGGGGCAGGGACTGGTCAGGACAGCCTGTTCTTTCGGAGCAACGGGCTCGACGTCGTCGCGACCGATCTATCGCCCGAGCACGTTCGCCTGTGTCGAGACAAAGGCCTCGAGGCGCACGTGATGGACTTCCTAGGGTTGAACTTCCTGGCAGCATCGTTCGATGCGGTTTACGCATTCAACTGTCTGCTCCACGTCCCGTCCGCTGATTTCCTGGCCGTGCTCAAGCGCATCGACCGTGTACTGCGGCCTAGCGGCGCCTTCTTCCTGGGCCAGTACGGCGGAGTCGAACGAGAAGGGAGCATGGAAGACGACAGACATGTTCCACCAAGGTTCTTCCGCACCTACTCGGACGACAACATGCGGCGCCACGTTTCCGATGTGTTCGACATCCTGAACTTCACCACGCTTCGAATATGGGAAGACCCAGATACTCCGGGCCACTTCCAGTCGATTCATCTTCGCAGTCGCGCCCGCCGTTAGGCGCGACAGGCTCTTCCTGCGAAACCCCAGGTCCTTCACTTCTCTCAGCGCGGCGGCTGGACGTTCCTTCGCGCATTGAGTTGCCCAGATCGGGCGTTCGCGGCATGCGCGGCAGTGGTATCCTCTTGGCGAGTTTGCCTGGAACTCGGTCAGTGCCAGACGCGCGGCCCTGGCCGTCGCTGACACGAACGAGCCAGAGGAGAATTGCCACATGACTGCTGCCCGACCATTGGCTGGCGTGCGGGTCGTCGATTTCACATGGGTTCGGGCCGGTCCTTGGTCGGCCCGTTGGCTCGCGATCCTTGGGGCCGACGTCATAAAGGTGGAGTGGCCGGAGCGCCTCGACTCGTCTCGGCGCAATCAGACGACAGTGCCTCCCGGAGTCGAGCCCGGACCTAACTCTTCCGGGATGTTTGCCGATCTGCACGTCAACAAACGCGCCATCACGATCAACGTTCGGACTCTGAAGGGGATGGAGCTGATCCAACGGCTGATCTCGGTGTCCGATGTCGTGATCGAGAACTTCTCGTCCCGCGTGATGCAAAGCTGGGGGTTGGGCTACGACGAGATGACAAAGCTCAACCCAGCGATCATCTACGTCTCGATGGCCGGCCTCGGCCACACCGGACGAAACCACGCGTATACGACCATGGGGCCGTCCGCTCAGGCGCTGTCGGGGCTTACCTATCTGTCCGGCCTGCCAGACGAGCCGCCCGCCGGCTGGGGTTGGTCGTATCTGGACGACACCGGCGGGATGTACGGCGCAATGACCGCGTTGACGGCGTTGCGACACCGAGACGCCACCGGCCTGGGGCAGCACGTCGACCTTTCGCAGATGGCCGTCGGCGTCACGCTGAACGGCTCCGCGATCTTGGATCGAACCGTCAACGGCCGGCCCTCCCGTAGAGAGGGCTATCCGCCAGGAAACAGGACCGTGTGGCCGGGCGCCCCGGCCATCAACAACTATCGCGGTCCGACGGCCGTCCCGCACAACGCTTACCGCACGCGAGGCGAAGGATACAACGACTGGTGCGTGATTGCGTGCCATTCGGACGATGAGTGGAATTCATTGGTCCGCCTCATGGGCGACCCCGATTGGGCCACGGGCGGCCGATTCGATTCACTCTCGGAGCGCATCCGAAATCAACGGAAGCTGGACGACGGCGTAGAGGCGTGGACTCTGACCATGGGCAAGTACGAGCTAACAGCGGCATGCCAGGCGGCCGGGGTGCGCGCGATGCCGGTGCAAAGCTCCGAGGACAGGGTGGAGCACGACTCGCAGCTCGGGCGCCGTGGTATGTACACTCCGATCGACCATCCCGTCGTTGGCAATCGAAAAGTTCAGAACGCCCCGTTCGAGTTCTCGAAGTCCGAAGCGGACATCCGAGGCCCCGCGCCGCTGCTCGGACAGCACACGGTTGACGTCATGGTCGACCTGCTGGGATTGAGCCGCGAGGAGGCGTTGGCCGGTTACGACGACGGCACGTTCTGGCCCGCTGACATGCCGAGGTTCGACTACGTCGAGGAGGCGTTGAGATGACCGAACGGCGGGACACTTCAGGCCCGCTGTCCGGGATCAGAGTGCTGGAGATCGCGGACGAAAAGGCCCAGTTCTGCGGCAAACTGATAGCCGACCTCGGAGCTGACGTGATCAAAATCGAGCCCCCGGGCGGACAGAACACCCGGCGGGTTGGACCGTTTCTCAACGATGAGCCGCACCCCGAGCGAAGCCTCTACTTCTGGCACTACAACACGTCGAAGCGCGGAATCACGCTCGACCTTGAGACTTCGGACGGAAACCAACTCTTCGAGCGACTGGCCTCGACTGCGGATATAGTCCTGGAGTCGTACGCTCCAGGCTATCTCGCATCGTTGGGTCTCGGCTACGATGATCTGGCTATCGACAATCCGAAGCTGATAATGTGCTCCGTGACGCCCTTCGGCCAAACCGGTCCCTGGCGCGACTACCGAACGTCGGACCTGCTGCACATGGCCGCCGGAGGGCAGATGGCTTCGTGCGGATACGACGACGAGGACGTTCCCAATCCGCCGCCGATCGCTCCCGGAGGCGGCAACGCCTGGCACATGGGGTGCCATTTCGCTTACATGGCGATCATGGCCGCGCTGCACTTCCGGCACGTCAGCGGCGAAGGCCAGTACATCGACGCCTCGGTCCACGAGGCGTGCGCACTGACGACCGAGGGCGCGATCCCTGCGTACATCTATACGGGCGCCGTCGTGCAGCGACACACGGGACGTCACGCGTCGGCCGGCGACTCGGCGCCGAATCAAATTCCCGCGTCCGACGGCGGTTGGGTCCAGACCACCGGTTCCGGCGGCAATCCGACGCCGAGACGGTTGCGAGGGCTAGCCGAGTGGATGGACACGCATGGCCTCGCGGGCGATCTCCTGGACGACAGGTACTTGGATCTGGCGACGTTCCGAGAGAGCACCAGTCACATCAACGAAGTGATTGCGAACTTCATCGCCAACATGCCGCAAGAAGAAGCGTGGCGCGGCGGTCAGGAGCGCGGATACCCGTGGGGCGCCGTCCGCACGCTGGACGAGATCGTCGACGACCCGCACCTGGCGGACAGGGGTTTCTTCGTCGAGGTGGAGCACCCCGAGCTCGGTCGGAGCTATGCGTACCCGGGCACGGCGGCAATCTACAACGGCTCGCCGTGGAACATCTCCCGACGCGCCCCGTTGATCGGCGAGCACAACCTCGAGGTGTATTGCGGCGAGCTCGGCCTGAGCAAACCTGCGCTGACGGTGCTTGCTGAGAACGGAGTGGTGTAGCGCGGAGATTTACTATCACCGACCTACGTTGTACACTCACGACACATCGCTAAGGGGGTGATTTTCTGTGACATTACGAGGCAGCGCGGCCATAGTCGGCATCGGGGAGCTTCCCACGTTGCGGAACTACCCTGGCCGCACCACAAACTCGCTGTTGGCCGAGGCGGCGCGATTGGCGATCGCCGACGCCGGTCTGCGGAAGGCGGACATCGACGGCCTGATGACGCGCGGCACGGACGTCAACCCGATGGACCTGGCCGAATACCTGGGACTCGACGTCGGTTTCTGCGAAGGGAACACCCAGCACGGATCAGCCGGCGCTCATTCGGTGGCGATGGCGGCCGCGGCGATCCACGCTGGCCTGGCCGATACGGTCATGTGCGTCCTGGGCGGCACGCGAGATCCGGGATCGGGCGGTTTCGGGCCGGGCATGGCTCGAGGGCCGGCCCCGGCCAGCATCGGAAGCGAGTTCGAGGCGCCGTTCGGACCCGCGGCAGGGGCCAACACCGGCTACGGGCTCATGAAACAACGACACATGTACGAGTTCGGCACCACCGAGGAGCAGTTCGCACAAATGGCGGTGAACCAGCGATTCAACGCGTTGACGAACCCGAACGCGGTGTTCAAGGACCAGCCTATCACTATCGACGACGTGCTCAACTCCCGGATGATCAACGACCCGCTGCACATCCTCGAGAGCGTGATGCCGTGCGGCGGCGCGGCGGCGTGCATCGTCACATCCGCCGAACGCGCGAAGTCGTTGCCCAACCCGCCGGTGTTCATCCTGGGCGCGGCAACCGGCGTGACCAGCCACGACGTCATCTGGCAAGCCGACCGCATCACCACGACGCCGGTGGCGGTCTCGGCCCGCCGAGCCTACGAGATGGCGGGGTACGGGCCGGGTGACATCGAGTTCGCTGAATTCTACGATTGATACACGATCCTTGAGGCCGTGAGCCTCGAAGACGCCGGATTCATGGAGAAGGGCGAGGTCGGCCCCTATTTCGAATCCGTTGACACGACCTACAAAGGCACGTTCCCGATCAATACCGACGGCGGCCAGCTTTCGGCCGGACAGCCGGTCGGCGGCGCGGGCGGCTTCAGGCACGTCATCGAAGGCACTCGACAGATTATGGGAAGGGCGGACGAACGGCAGGTGGCCAAACACGACGTGGCTATGGTAAATGGTTGAGGGGGCACCGCGAGCGTGATGTGCACGCTCATACTCGGCTCCGAAAACGCCAAATAACCGGCCGCCGATCGACGAAGCCCTAGCTCGGCTAACCGAGCGCTCCCGAGGTGAACAATGACATCCGAATACAAAAAGCCCTTGCCCAGGGGAATTCAGGAAGAGGCAACGAAGCCCTTCTGGGACGCGGCCAGGCGATACGAGCTTGTGGTTCCTCGCTGCAAGAACTGCGACCACATGCACTTTTATCCGCGCACGGAGTGTCCGAAGTGCATGTCGTCGAATCTCGAGTGGACGCAGGTCAGCGGCAAAGGCAGACTCTACTCGTTCACGCTGGTTCGGCAGCCGGTCAACCCTGCATTCCAGGAAGACGTACCATACGCGTACGCAATGGTGCAGCTTGCCGAAGGTCCGCGGATGATCTCCAACATCGTCGAGTGCGACGTTACGACCCTCGAGATCGACATGCCGCTTGAGGCCGTCTACGACGACGTGACTCCCGAGTGCACGCTGGTGAAGTTCAAGCCCGCGTAGCAGTCTTCGTCGCGACCCTGGCACCCGCGTAGTTTGGGCGCCGGGGCCCCTATGATCGTACCAGGCGGCCGGCTACACGAGAAAACCGCACTCAAGGCTATACGGTAGGCGGCACTGGCAAGACCATATCACCCTCAGTCTCGGCCTGGCAGCATGTCAGCGTGGACTGTCTGTCGGCTTCACCACCTCCGCTGCCCTGGGCCACGAACTGTTAGAGGGCATGTCGGGTATCAAAAGAGATCATTGCATTCTGGCAAGTTTATGTTTCACTCGCCATTAAAACTGACCTGGAGTTTACTCTTGTCCCTGATGTTTCTGTTGGTCTTTCACACTCAATTAGCTAAGCCTGCTAGAGCTGCTGCCAACATAACTATCCTTTTCAAAACGCCCGACCGTTATGCTCTGAATGTGGCCGCGTCAACTGATGTTGTGGTGCAGTTCAGCACCGAGATCGACGGTGACACGGCGACCACTTCCACGTTTGCTGTCTACGGTTCCATGTCAGGTCGCGTTTCGGGTAGCTATAGTGGCGGTGGCACCGACACCATCACGTTCGATCCTGACACTAACTTCCTCATTGGCGAGACCGTGAGCGTCACACTGACGACTGGACTACAGGACGCCAGTGACAACACCCTGGAAAGTGCGGAAGTGTGGGAGTTCGTGATCGAGGTACCGCTGGGGGCCGGGACCTTCCTAAAAGACGACAGTCAATCCTTCTCTGAATTTACGCAGGTCTTTGATGTAGCTCTGGGAGATTTTGACAAGGACGGCTACCTGGACGCCTTGTTGGCAAAGAGACAATTAGACAATGAACTATGGCTTGGTAATGGAGACGGCGTATTTACTCTTGATGCAACTCAAGAATTCTCCGGTGGTCAGACCTGGGGAGTCGCCGTCGGGGATCTCGATGGCGACGGCTGGCTGGACGCTTTCTTCGCTAACAACGGGCAAGCCGATAAGGTGTGGCATTGGAACGACGGTACTGGCAAATTCGATCTGATCCAAACCCTCCCACACCACACCACTCAAAACAAGAGTGCAAGTGTTGGAGTGGTTCTAGGGGATCTCAACGGTGACGGGTGGTTAGACGCTTTTGTGCCTATGTACAGGCGGCCAAACCAAGTGTGGCTCAATGACGGCAACGGAGAATTTCCTGAGGTTAAGCTTTCAGATGACATGGACGAAAATAGAAAAACTTTTGGGGCAGCCCTGGGGGATATCGACGGAGACGGCTGTCTGGACGTGTTCGAGGTAGGCCAAAGTAGCAGTGTTTCGAGCAAGGTGTACATCAATGACTGCGCCGGAGAATTCACCCTCCATGCTTCACAAACTTATCTTGAAGCAGAGACTGAGTCCAGCCTTGATGTGGTTATGGGTGATATAAATCGGGATGGTTGGCCGGATGCCTTTGTCGTCAATTACAACAGTTCAAGTTCAGGCGATGGCGTAGCCAACACGGTTTGGTTCAATAACGGCAGCGGTGTATTCACTACATCTACTTCGCTAACCGATGTGTTTGGCCCTGACAGCGGTGAAGATGAGAGCGCAGGAGTGACCCTGGGGGATCTTAATGGGGACGGTTGGCTGGATGCTATCGTAGTCAATTCACTTGCTCGGAACTCCTCTACCGACAAAGACGTCGTATACATCAACGACGGCAGTGGCGGCTACGCCACATCCACTGCCGTGATACTGGGCGCCGAGAGAGGCAGGAAGGCAGCTTTCGGGGATCTCGACAACGATGGCGACCTAGACATTTGGGTGGGCAACTGGGGTCAATCACCCGGCTATAGTTACCCCGATGTGATCTGGCTGAATGAGAACATCCCAGATATAAGGGTGACTGGCAATGGGGTCGAGATAGACGACGGGGATGATGCGCCGGGGACTGCCGACGGCACCGACTTTGGCAACGTCTACATTCACAACGGCACGTCAACAACCACGTTCACCAT
>DCWO01000059.1:19142-19336 GCA_002328865.1 Dehalococcoidia bacterium UBA2160
GTGGAAGGTGAAGAACCCTCCGGCCATCTCGATTTCACGGTGACGACGACCCCTGCGACGAGTACGGTCAGCGTCGGAGGCAGCGTCACCTTCGTGGTGAACTTCAACCCCAGTGCCACGGGGACGAGGGCGGCCATCCTGAGCATATCCAACGATGATCCTGACGAGGACCCCTACACCTTCTCCATTCGAGG
>DCWO01000026.1 GCA_002328865.1 Dehalococcoidia bacterium UBA2160
CGGTTCTTGTCTTCTGCGTTCTCAGTCACTGCTCCTCCTCTCAGGGGACATTCTCTCCCTCTGTCAGAAGCTCGCTCTACCTACAATAGTCTCTCTTATTCTCAGGCCCAAATGTGTCCCACTTTCGCTGACGGTCTACGCTACAATTGGTAGGGATCACTGCCAACGTCCTGGATGTCCGAATGGGAAACCGCTGAGCACAGTCGTGTCGTCTGGAGGAGCTGTGCCAAGGCATGCGGCAGCGGGGGCCCTAATCGATTGGGAGCGTTGATCTCGTTGCAACAGGACTTCGACGTTGACAATTCGCACGAATAACGAGTCCCGATGTAACCGGTAGAGCGCTACAAGGACGTGTGTCGCGCTCTGCGACTTCCTTAACTGAAGCCTCGCGACGACCAGCCAACGAGCCGGTGCGTCGAAGCATGCTCGTGGAATTCAAAGCGCAGCGGGTGTCGAATGGGCGCGGCTAGGAGCATCGGCGAGGAGAGCGTCCGATGGGCCGGGCGACGCGTCAGGCCGCAGGAAACATGCGGACGGACATGCTTCCAACCGGCGAGAGATCCGGGTGTGTCCCGTTCTAGCTGTGCGCCGGTTTACTCGGGCGCCTGGGCGGTATAGCCGTGCTCGAGGGCCCAGGCCGCGACCTGGGTGCGGTTTCGCAAGTGAAGCTTGCTGAGGATGTTCTTCATGTGGTAACTGACGGTGTTCTCAGAAATGTACAGAGCCTCAGCTATCTGTCTGTTGCTGGCCCCGTGCGCGAGTTTCTCCAAGACTTCTTGTTCTCGGGGAGTCAGGCTTTCTTCGACCTCGGTTTGCAGTTCTCGCCCTTTCAGCCGTGCGAATTCATCCAGCAGCTTCGCGGCCAGTCCGGGAGACATGGCAGGCTCGCCCAGGCTGACCCGCCTCACCAAATCGGAGAATTCCTCCTCGCGTAGATTCTTGAGGAGGTAACCTTCGGCCCCGCTTTTGATAGCTTCGAATAACGAGCTGTCGTCGTCCGAGACTGTCAGAATTATGATCTTCGTTTCGGCGAACTCGGTTTTGATCGCCCTGGTCGCCTCGAAGCCATTGAGTTCCGGCATGGAGATGTCCATGAAGATCAAGTCCGGCCTGAGTTCGCGGGCCTTTTCGATGGCCTCACGGCCGTCGCCGGCTTGCCCGACGACTTCGAGCCCCCAGGCGCTGAGGAGGCTGGCCAGTCCGGCTCGGAACAAGGCGTGGTCGTCAACCAATAGGACGCGCATCGGAGTGCTTTCGGTCACGGATTGCGGCCCATTGGAACGGATACGACAACCTTGACCCCACCGCCCGGCTCCGATGAAATGTCGAATGACCCGCCTACCGATTCCGCGCGCTCTCGCATCGTCTGCAATCCGAACCGGGGCCATCCCGCCGCCCGCGGTCCATCGGGGTCGATTCCTCGGCCGTTGTCCGTGACCTCCACCTCCAACTGCGATCCGTTGGGTCGGAAATCGACGTTGACCGCTGAGGCGTTGGAATGCTTACGAACGTTGGTCAACGCTTCTTGCAGGATTCGCATGAGCTGGATTTCGACCGACGGCGCCAGCCCGAACCTCTCGGATTGTCCGGCCACGTTGAGGTTGGCCTCGACGCCTGACATTTCGCCGTACAGTTCAATGTACTGCCGCAGCTCCGCCACCAAACCTCCGTAGCCCTGAGAAGATGTTCTCAACCCAAGTATGCCCTCCCGTACGTCCGCGTACAAGTCTCGGGCAATTTCTTCCATTTCCGAGAGTTCTTGATGAGCTTCAGAAACCCGTGAATCGGTCACAAGTTTCTTTACGGCAAGGGTCTTGGCGTTGATGTAGCCCAGCACCTGCCCCAACCCATCATGCATCTCCCGGGAGATGCGCTCTCGCTCCTGTATCACGGCTGCATCCTGCACTCGCTGGTGGAGATGTGCGTTCTCCACGGCCAGCGCGACGCGCTCGGCAATTGCATCCAACAGGCGAAGCTCCCACGGAGTGTTCAAGCTGTCTTTTGACAGGCCGGCAACGGTGAGCACTCCTTGGAACTCGCCCCGAGAGAGCATCGGTATCGCGCAAAAGGTTTGAAACCCTGCCTCGACTATATCCGAGCGCAAGAATCTGGAGTCTGACGGTAAGTCGTGCACTAGAACCCGTGTCAGATCCCGTGCCACGACTCCAGGGAAACCTTGGCCGATCTGGAATCTGGTCCGTGTCAGGAACGCATCGCGGCTCACCCCTCGGCGGATGTGCAATGCGATCTCCTCGTCGCCGTCCATGAGCCATACCTCCGCGACATCGGCGGAGGTGACTTCAATGACAGCGTCAAGCGAGAGTTCAACCACCTCGTCCAGGTCGAATGAAGACGTAACCGCCTTGCCTACCGCCAAAAGCGCGCTCAACTCTTTATTCTGCAGTTGGGAGTGATCGAACAGCACGGCTTTCCTGATCGCGAGGCCAAGGTGCCCTCCGATTATCATTAGGAATTCTATGTCGTCTTCGGAGAATGTTCGCTGGTCGTGTGTTGCGATCGCCAGGATGCCGTTGACTTCTCCCTCCGATTTCAGCGGTGCACTGATCCCCGCCCGCACGTTTTCGCGCAGGGCCGCTTCCGCCACTTTCGGATCTTTGAACACCTTTTCGTATATGACCGGTTCGCCGGTGCGCACTACTTCTGTCGCCACAACATCGTCGTCCAGCTTCGCTCGCTGAATCCGGTTCGTAAGGTCTTGGGAGAACCCTCGCACGCCAACGGCTGTGTGCTCTCGCCGCTCCAGGTCCACCAGGCAGATCAATCCCGCGTCAACGTTCATTACCCGAATGACTTCGTCCAGGCTCTTGTTGATTACGTCGTTCAGTTCGGCCTCTTCCGCCGCCAGCAGGGCAATCCGATTGAGCGCAGCCAATTGTCGGTTCTGATCGACGACCTTGTTCTGAAGTCGAGTTATGAAAGCAAATATTACGTTCGAGAAAGCGACAACCGACACCGCGACAACGGCGTATGTGAACGCAATGCCGAAGGGGCCGGGGAAGATATAAGTTTTGTCGGAGAGAATGGTTTGCCTGACAACATCCACGAGTATCAGGAACGCAATGGGCAAGACAATCGCAAGCAGCTTCAAACCCTTCATGTTGGGCCAGAGACCTCGCGTCTCTGAGTGCTTTTCGCTGTCGTGGGCGTCCGCCATGGTCAGGGACCTCCCGGTTACCCCGGTCACCGGAATTCTAACATACGGTCGTACACGGGTGCGTACCATTGAGCAGCTCGGGCCTCTCGTGCGTTCGCGGCGTCACGATAAACGATCCTGACCGATGTGCCGCCAACAACACAGCCGAGAAGATGCGTTTGTTCGGTGGCCCCCGTGCAGCGAAGACCACGCCATGCGTCGTTGACGTGGCGCCCGCCTGTCAGTCGAGGGACCCGAACGATCACGCGGCATCCGATAGACGTGTGTTGCTGCTGGCACGGCCCGTCGTGCTCCCAGTGAACCGTGTAGAATACCCAGTCACGGCGTCGACGCCGCCGACACCTATGCGCCGGGCGCCGGGGAGGCGCCTGCCGATGTAGCCCGCCGAACCCGTCACGGGAGGACTGAATGGAAACGCTCCGATACTCCGCCAAAAGACACGTCGAAGGCCAACTCGTCTACGTGCTCCACACGCGCACCGACGAACGTTGGATGCACCTCGAGGATGTGCCGTCGCGGGCGTTGCTGGCGGGTGAGATCCATGAGTTGGCGCTGTCGATTAACGACGACCTCAAACCGACCGCGGGCGTTCGCGATGTTGTCTACATCGGGTTCTTCGAAATCACCGTTGCAGGGATAGCCGACGTCGGAGACGAGGTCTGGGCAGGGGATGTCCACCTGGGCGACCTGGCGGGTTTCGACTTTGTTCACATGCCCAATCACTTGAATGTCGTGCTCTCCACCAACCAGGCGGCGACAGGCGCCGAGATGGGCTTCGATGTCGGCACATCGATACGATTTCGAACGCCTGAAGGGTCGGTCCTCCCGAATGTCGGGCCGCGAGACGCGTAGATCGAGCGTTGCGTGTCGCCGCAGGTGTGCGGCTCTGTGTCATAGCGCGTGAACCTCTCCGACCCGCGCCTGGCGAGGGTTGACCCCCAGAACGGACCGTGCTAGCGTGCGGCTCAGGATGCGTTTGGCGCCGCAACGTGCGCGCACTGCCGAATCGCACAGCTCTCAACCCTGCGCGAGGTGGATCAATGAACGACCAAACCCAATACGGCTCCGAAGGACCCCTGAAGGGGATCAAAGTGCTGGACTGGACGATGTGGCAGTTCGGGCCGGTTTCGGCATCGATGCTCGGCGACATGGGCGCCGACGTCATCAAGATCGAATCCCTGGACGGAGACATCGGAAGAGCGCTCGCGCGGATGGCGGGTCGCTACACCGGTCTCGCGGGAGATAGGAACGCCTACTTCGAGACGTGCAACCGCAACAAGCGAGGCATCGCCGTGGACCTGAAGACCGAAGAGGGCCGTCAGATCGTCTACAGACTGGTGGAGCAGGCGGACGTATTCATTGAGAACTTCCGCCAAGGCGTGCCCGAGCGATTGGGAATGGACTACGAGACCCTGAAAAAGATCAACCCAAAGCTGATCTACGGCTCGGCGTCAGGTTACGGACCGAAGGGTCCCGACTCGGACAAACCGTCCCTCGATGGCTGCGGTCAGGCCCGCGCAGGACTCATGATGTCGGCCACACCGCCCGGCGCTACGGAACCGAATCGAGTCATTGGCGCGGCATCGGACCAAATGGGCGGCATCACGCTGTGTCTCGGCGTCGTTTCAGCCCTCCTGGCTCGGGACCGCCAGGGAGTCGGTCAGAGGGTGGACGTGTCGCACCTCAGTTCCACCATGTGGTTGCAGGGTCTCGCCGTCGGGATGAATCTGCTGGCCGGCAACCCGTTCGGTCATATCGATCGACAGAACCCGGTCAACCCCATGGTGAACCTGTACGAATGCGAAGACGGTCGCTGGATCCAGTTCATGAGCAGCCAGTTCACCCGCTACTGGCCCCAGTTCGTCGAGACAATGGGGCTTCAAGAACTGCTCGACGACCCGAGTACCGCGAACCCACAGGGAATGCGGGCCGGGTCGCCTGAGTTGACCGCCAAGATCGCCGCCAGATTCAAGCAGAAGACCGCCGACGAATGGATCGAGGTGCTCGATACGTCCGCCGACCTGATCTACGCCAAGGTGCAGAGCATCGATGAACTGCAAGACGACCCTCAGGTAATTGCCAACAACTACATAACCGATTTCGATCACCCTGTACTCGGGAAGATACAGGTGTGCAATTTCCCGGTCGCCTTCAGCGAGACGCCCGCGGGCATCTGGAAAGAGGCGCCGGAGCTGGGCCAGGATACAGAGACGGTGCTGATCGACGAGCTGGGTTACGACTGGGACGACATCCAACGCTTGCAGGAAGCGAACGCCATCTTGTGAAGCGAAGCCGTGGTCCGGGCTTTCACGCCGAAGTGGACGGGGCGTTGTGGCAGGGGTTTGCGGATCGCCGTGTAGGACGATGGCCGGACGGCAGTCGTGCGTTGGCTTGCTTGACGCGAACAGGGAAGAATCTTCTTGGAAACTGCCATAGAGTTCCGGCGCCTCACGAAGTACTACGGCGCACAACGCGGCGTCGTCGATCTGGACCTCGACGTGAGGTCGGGAGAGGTCTTCGGGTTTCTCGGACCCAATGGCGCGGGCAAGACCACCACCATCAGGGTGCTTCTCGACCTGATTCGACCCACGCGAGGCAGCGCTACGCTGCTCGGCTTGGACGCACAGGCCGACTCCCAAGAAGTCAGGCGGCGCGTGGGGTACGTCCCGGGCGATCCGTCTCTCTACCTGAACCTGACTGGGCAAGAGCTTCTCACTTACCTGGCCAACGTGCGGGGCGGCGTCGACTGGAGCAACGTGCTGGTCCTGGCAGACCGGCTTGAGTGCGACCTTTCGCGACGCATCGGCGCCCTGTCTCGAGGCAACCGCCAGAAGTTGGTCGTAATAAAGGCGTTCATGGGCGAGCCGGAGATACTGGTTTTGGATGAGCCCACAAGCGGCCTGGACCCGCTCATGCAGGAGGTGTTCGAGGACATCCTGCGGGAGGTGAACGCGCGCGGCACGACGGTGTTCCTATCTTCGCACATCCTTCCCGACGTGGAGCAGCTCTGCGATCGAGTGGGCATCATCCGCGCCGGTCGCCTCGTGGACGTCGCCGACATCGACGCCCTGAAGACCCGCGCGTTCAGAACCCTCGAGATTGAGTTCGCCAGGCCTGTGCCGGCTCAGGACTTCGCCGGCCTCGACGGGGTCCGGAACGTGACCGTATCGGACAACACGCTTCGATGCGACATCGTTGGCGCCCTGGACCCGCTCATCAAGACCGCGGCTCGATATGAGGTGACAGGTCTCACCACCCACGAAGCCAGCCTCGAAGAGATCTTTCTGGCTTATTACGGCGGAGAGGACGACGATGATGCTGGGTAACGTCTTCCTCAAATCCCTTCGCGATCAGCGCTGGAGCCTGGCTTGGTGGGGCGTGGGTGTGAGCTTGCTGGCGGCATTCCTCGTCGCGATGTTCCCTAGCATTAAAGGGATCGAAGGCTTCGATGAGGTTGTCGAAGCATACCCAAAAGAGCTGATGGCGTTCTTTGGGGCCTCGGAGATGACGAAGATGACCTCAGCGACCGGATTCCTCAACATTGAGTTGTTCGCATTGATGGGGCCATTGCTAGTAATGATATTCACGATACTGCGGGGCAGCGGCGCCGTCGCAGGCGAAGAAGGGACCGGGACCATCGAGATGCTGCTCTCGGAGCCCATCACGCGCGGGCGGCTCCTCGCCGAGAAGTTCGCGTCGACGGTCACTGCCACCGGCGCCTTGAGCATCGTCCTGTGGGCGGTGTTGTTGGTGGGCGGCGCCCTGACGGACATGGACATCGGCGTCATGCGGCTTACTGGAATGATCGTGAGCCTGGCGCTTCTGGGGCTGACTTTCGGCGCAATCGCGTTCGCGGCGGGGTGCGTCACAGGCCGAAGGAACGTGGCGGCGGGAGCAGCCGCCGCGATCGCAGTCGCGACCTATTTCGCCAACGTTCTGCGGGAGCTCGTCGACTTCATGGAACCCGCCAGATGGATCTCGCCATTCTATTACTACAGCGGCGCCGATCCGCTGGTCAACGGTCTCAACCCGGGCCACGTGGCCGTGCTCGTCGTTGCAATCGTGGTGATGGCAGCGGCGGCCTACGTCGGGTTCCTGAGGCGAGACCTCCGGCTATGACAGGCATGCCTGTTATGCAGGTGTAGGCGATTCGGAATGTCTGGCGCGCGACCGAACCGGCGTCTGGGGTCGCTTGATCACCGTGAATATGACCGTGCCGACGACGTACATCCCGATGAATATCCAGATCACGGATCGGTAGCTGTCGGTTCGGTCGAACAGCGTCCCGGCCACCACGGGCATGACGATCATGCCCCAACTGTAGACCAGACTCAGGATGCCTCGAAGAGTGGCGAATTTCCCGCGACCGAAGAAATCGCCCACCAGCGCCCAGTTCAGCGCACTGAGCCCTTCGACGACCGAGAAGACGCAGATGAACGCCCATAGCTGCCAGAGGCCGTTGGCGCTTTGGAACATGAACAGCGACACCCCGCCCAGCGCCATTCCTGCCGCCAGCATCTTCGAACGGGACCACCGGTCTCCCACCCATCCCAATCCGATTCGCATGGGCACGCTCATGAATGCCATCGCCCCGAGCATCATAGCCGCGTTCTGTTCCGAGACGCCCTTCCAGACCATCATGGGCACGAAATGAACGATCATAGTGCCAAGCGTGCCCGTCCTCACCATGGTGCCGACCGCCAGCATCCAGTAGGAGCTGGTTCGCAAAGCCTCGCGTACGGTGAAGTCGACTTCGGAGACCTGTCGCCCTGTTCGATTTGACTCGTCGTCGGACGGCTGCTCCGGTGGGTCGCCGTCGGGCGTCAACCCCATCGACTCGGGCGAAGGATGGAGATATCGGGCCGCCGGCAGTATTGCGACGGCCAGGAAAATGCCAGCCCCCGCGACAGTGGGCCGCCATCCGAAATGCTGGATGCCCAAGGACAGTATGGGAGCGATGATTGCTCCTCCCAGGCTGAACGCCGCGATGGAAATGGCCATCGCCAGGCCCTTCCGTCGGATAAACCAGTTGTTCACCACCGCCATCGTGGAGCCGGCGAACGACCCGTTGAACGCGATCGAGATTATGCCCAGGTACACGATCATGAACCATAAGAAACTGTTGACCTGGCTGAGCAATACGTATCCAATGGCGACAACCACGACGCCGATGCTCAAGATTCGTCGTGGCCCGTACCGGTCGATCAGGTATCCGGCGATGGGTCCCTCAACCGCGCCCTCGGCTCGTGATAGCGAGAACACAAGGGAGGTAGCCGCGCTGCTGATGTTCAGCGCCGCCTTGATGGGTAGGAAGAAGACAGAGAACCCGTAGAAATAGACGCCGCCCCCGCATGCGTTCACAACTGCGCTCGCCGCGACGACCCACCACCCGTAGAAGAACTTGCCTCGTGGCGGTTGGGCCGTTTCAGTTTGCATCGTTGGCGGTTCTCCTGGGTGTCTCTGATTGTCGGGCCTGGGCGGTCTAGGGCCACGCTGTCTCGGACGCCCAGCACATCTTACCGGAATTTCCTGAATTCGTCCGCACTTTCGAAGTCAGGTCTTGCGAGGTTTGGGGGCGCGGAACACTGCCAGAACGGCATCTTCCTCGGAAGAAGGTCACTGAATGATTCAGCGACGTCACCGGCGAGATGTCGATTCTAGTTCTCTGCGCGATGTAGCGGACCGCACAATCAAGAACACGATTCTGACTCTCGGCCAGCAAAAAGACTCCGTTTGCAGCTTAACGGTTGCTCAACATGTCCCGGATCAAGTTGACCGCATTGGGACATGTATTGCACAGACATTCGCCGTGGGAATCTTCGGTCCCCTTCTCATGTCCGGCGCCGATGTGAAGGGCGGAGAGATAAT
>DCWO01000100.1:0-21074 GCA_002328865.1 Dehalococcoidia bacterium UBA2160
CGTTACTTGGAAGCTTGTCGAAGGACCGCGACGCGCCAGGTTATGGCAAATGACCGGCGCAGCCCAACAACTATCGCTGAATCAACTCAAGCATATTCGGGAGATGCACCGATGAAAGTAACATCAGTCGAAGCCACCACATGCGTCGTTCCGCTCGACAGCGGCATAGCGATCGCGACCAGGGCCGTTACAGAACGCCACTACACCCTCGTGCGAGTTAGGACCGACGCCGGAGTCGAGGGCATCGGCTTCTGCTACGGTGGCAACAGGGGCGGGAGCATCGCAACGGTGGCCGTTCGCGATCTGCTGGCAGACATCGTTGTGGGCCGCGACCCGCACCAGACCGAGGCCATCTGGGACTCGATGTTTCGCGAAGCCCTCCTGCAAGGCCGCAGGGGAGCGGTGCTCCGTGCGATCAGCGCCATCGACACCGCGCTGTGGGACATCAACTCCAAGGCAGCGGGACTGCCGCTGTACCAGTACGCCGGCGGATACCGCGAAGGCATGGTTCCGGCGTACGCCAGCGGCGGCTACTACGCCGTGGGCAAGACCCCCGAAGACCTGGGCCTCGAGATGCAGAGCTACGTTGAGATGGGGTTCGACGCCGTCAAGATCAAGGTCGGCGGAGTCCCGCCCAAAGAGGACGCTGAGCGAGTTCGCGCATCAAGAGAAGCCGTTGGCCCCGACGTTCCTCTCTTCCTGGACGCCAATAACGGCTGGCCCGACGCGACGACCGCGATCCAGGCCGTCCGTCTCTTCGAGGAGTACGACCCCGGCTGGATCGAGGAGCCGCTGATGCCCGATGACATCCAGGGCCACGCCGAAGTCGCGGCCGCAACGACCATACCCGTGGCGACCGGCGAGATCCACGCCACGCGATGGGACTTTCAGGAGATCGTAGAAAAAGGCGCCGCCGTCATCTTGCAGGCCGACGCCGGAGTCTGCGGAGGCGTCACCGAGTGGCGCAAGATCGCCGCCATGGCCGCGTCGAACAACCTCACGATGGCGCCCCACTGGCTCGCCGACCTCCACGTCCACATGGTCGGCTCGACCCCGAACTCAAGCTACGTCGAGTACTTCACCGACTTCAAAGTCCTCAACCTCGGCAGGCTGTTCGCCACCTCCCTCGAAGTCGTCCCCGGCGGCCTAGCCCTCCCCACAGCGCCCGGCCTGGGCGTCGAGCTCGACGATGCGGCGGTGGCGCGGTTTTCAGATGGGTGGGCGTAGCGACCTCAGATTCCCAGGTCGTGCGACCAACCGGCTCGAAGCCAGCCTGGTCCGCCCTCCTGTAGTCTTCGATCTCGAGCTCATGGTCCAGCTTCGAGCATCGAGGATGTCGTGGGCGAAGATCGCGCGAACTCATCCGCGGATCGACAAGTCTGACGGGAAAAATGCAAGTCCAGCCGGCCCAGAATCATGGCCCCTGGGCGCTTACTTCGATCGCGGAAACACCGCTTTGAACGTACGCGCTCTGGCCGGTTTCTAGCCCGAACCTCACCTCCGAGTAAGGGTGTAAGCGGTGCAGATCGCGAATCCGACGGATGAACTCTGGTCCATCCTCTCCATCATAAAAACTCAACACATCCAACCCGAAGCTTTCTCCGGTACCCGTCAACAAATGCTCGAAGTCTGTGGCTGGGTCGCCTACCTCTGCAAAGCTCCAATCGATGATCCCCACCACGTGACCGCGTTCGTAATCGCACAAGATGTTCTCAGCTCCCACATCTCCGTGGATTATTACAGGATCATAGTCAAAATTCGCGTCGTTCGCCACATATTCTGCCCATAGGCGCGACCCGTTTCGCCCGCCCTGTGGCGACAACAAGGGCAAAATGTGCTCCTGAACATACTCGAATGCGTTCTGTTGTTCCTGCCGCAACTCGTTTGCTTCTTTGCGTCGAAGTTGGTCGCTCTTGAGGTCTCCTATAGAAATGCCATGAAGCGTCGACAGCGTCTCGCCAAGATTTTGGGCGAGTGAACTGCGAATGACCGCGTCTTCGAGCTCCTCGATCCTCAGGGGCTCGCCCGGAATCTTCGGATACCCGACGAAAAGCGACGGCTCGCGAAAACGGTCCCTGGAGACGAAATCGAATCGCGGCACTTTGACTGGCAACACGTTCGCGAGCTCTGGCAGAAACCGTATCTCCCGCTCTTGTTGTCGTACGATGTCCTGGCGCTTGGGAAACCGAAAGATATGTGATCCGTTCACCTCGATTGCAACGAAATCCCAACCTTGGCCAATTGGCGCCAAGGTGTAGACCGGGAACTCCGGGTAGGCTGATTCGATCAGGCTCCGATAGCGCTGGGTATCCATGGGCTCGTCGCTACCTAAGTGTGTTGAGGCTCGCTCCGTTCGTCGAATCGAACGGTCGGAAGCCTGATTGGAACATTTGAATGATCTCCTCTCATCGGAGTCCTCACCGACGCCGTCCGCGGGCCGTACGTCTCTCCGAAGAGTACGATCCTGGCGTCCATCGATGTCGCGACGGGCAATGCCTACCGTCGCCGCCTGCGCGCCGACGCGGTGTTGCGCCTCGACGCCTCGTAGCGCTCAATGAATGTTGACGGCGGCGTGAGGGCGATGGTTTCGGCGACGAGGTCGAGGGGGAGGTCGTCGAGGGTTTTGAATCGGACACAGGCTTTGCCCATGTCCAGCTTTTTGCCGCTGGCGTGGTATCGTTCGTGGAACCAATTCTCGGTGTCCGGGTTGCCGTAGACGTTCATCAGGTAGAGCGACATGTATCGCATCTGGGAGGCTAGGGCGGCGACGCCGAGCGCCTGGCCGTTGTACGTCTCGGGGTAATCCGTCAGCGGAATCACGTAGCTGATCATCCCGAACTGCATCGTCTCCTCGTACCCGTCCGGCAGGTTTTCGAGAATGGTCTGTCTTACGGTCGCGACGGCCTCGCGCCGGTCCGGGGCGAGCTCGTCGAGGTAATCGTCCACGGTTGCCGCTTCGCTCTGTGCTACCTGATGTCCCTCCATGCGTTTCGTGCGTCCACAAAGCGCCGCGCGCTCCCTCGTAGTATGTGACGTTTGATGCTGGTGCGCAAGGAATTGCGGCGGCGTCAACCGGTTCCCGCAGGCGACGACATCTTCGTCCGGGTCTGACCGTGAGCGCAGAGATGGTCGAAGGCCGATTCCCGCCGTGTGTCCGCTGACGCCGGAAAGCGACCATTTCAATCACCCTTCGAATCACTACATTGAGGGATGCCCGCCTCCCGATGCTGAGCGACACTGGGCGCGAGCAAGGCCGGCCACCGAACTCTTTGGAATCGAAGGTGCGATTGGTGTGCCGGTCTCAGTGGGGATAACGATGGCCTGGTGGTCTCTGGCCGCCGCGAAGCGAAGGCGAGCGGTGGTTTCCTTAATCGAGTTGCTGATCGTTCTGGCGATCATCGGCGTTCTGGCTGGCGTCGTCGTGCCGAGGGTCGCCGGTGACGGCGGCGTGGTCTCAGTCGCCGCGGTCGATGAAGTCGCCGTGAGCGTCCAGCGCTGAGATTCGTATCCCAAATCGTCAGGGCAACGTCGCCAGTTCGCATTCCCGCCGATCTTCACGCTCCGAATCACATTGGGACGCCCAACTCAGAGTCTCCGTGACCGAACAAAGAGAAGGGCGGACCGGTCGGTCCGCCCAAATAATCGGCAATTGGTGTGCTCTAGGTCGAGACGCCTAGCGTTTGGTCCATTGCTTGGCCTTGCGGGCTCGGGCCAGGCCGTACTTCTTGCTTTCCTTCTCGCGGGCGTCGCGAGTTAGCAGTCCCGCCTTCTTGAGTGGAGCCCGTAGGTTCGGGTCGGCGGTCTGAAGCGCTCGGGCGATGCCGTGTCTGAGGGCGCCCGCCTGGCTGACGACGCCGCCGCCGTTCACCTTTGCGACGACCCTGAACTGGTTTCGTGACTCGGTCACCTCGAAGGGTTGGTGGATGAGCTGCAACCACGTGTCCCACGGGAACGCCTCTTCAACGGGCTTGCCGTTGACGATGATCGGGCCGTTGTCCATGTACAGGCGGACTTTGGCCACCGAGGTCTTGCGCTTCCCGATCGCGTAGTAGTAGTGCTCGCTGCTGTCAACCATCTAAGACTCCTGTTCCTGGGACTGACGTGCGCCAAACTGGGCTTGATGCGGGTGCTCCGGCCCTGCGTATACCTTGAGGCGGAGGAGCATCTTTCGGCCCAGGGCATTCTTGGGCAGCATGCCCTTGACGGCATGCTTGATGACTCGGTCGGGATTCCTCGCGAGCATCTGTCCGAGCGTTCGCTCTTTCAGGCCCCCGATATAACCGCTGTGGGTGTAGTAGATCTTCTGGGCTACTTTGTCTCCTGTGACGCGGATAAGCTCGGCGTTGGTCACGACTACGTAATCGCCGGTCATCATGTGCGGCACGTACATGGGCTTGTCCTTGCCCATCAGCATCGTGGCGAGCCGCGTGGCCAGACGGCCCAGAGTCTCGCCCTCTGCGTCTACGTGGCGCCACTCGGATTTGATGTCCGAAGCCTTTGTTTCGTATGGCTTAACTATCGATGGCATCTTCATTCACCATTCTTCGGGGGGAAATCGGCGTACGTCACCGCGATCAAACACAGCCCTTGTGGGGGCGCCGACCTCGATGTCGCGTCGGTCTCCTTCCCGTCTATCAACTGTCTTAAACTTCCGATGGACATCGCTCCTCTGCCCACGTCCACCAGGGCGCCTGCCATTCGGCGCATCTGGTGGGGCAGAAACGCGTTGCCCTCCACTTCGAACACGATCGCATCGTCGATCGCCGTTACGCTGCTGCTGAACACCTCTCGGACCGTGCTGGCGCCTTCGTGTTCCAGCGGGCCTCCGAACCGGGCGAAGTCATGGACCCCGACCAGCATCTCGGCGCCTTCGGCCATGCGGACGATGTTCAGATCCTCGCGAACAAGAGTCGAGGTTCGCCGCCTCAGCGGTGAATGCACGGATCCGGTTAGCATCGTGTACCGATACCTCCGGCTCAGCGCATGCCTTCGAGGATCAAAGCCGTCATCGACTCGGTAGGCGGCCCTGATCGCGATATCGTCCGGCAGGCGATGGTTCATGGCCCGCTGGAAGGTGCTCGGCGGATGGGTCGAGGCGGTGTCGAATGCCACGACCTGTCCCAAGGCATGGACTCCGGCGTCGGTCCTTCCGGCGGCCTTGATCCTGACCTTCTCTCCCGTCAGCGCGGTGATTGAGTTTTCAAGCTGCTCTTGTATCGAGGGGCCGTTCCGCTGGTACTGAAACCCGCTGTACGCGGTCCCTTCGTACTCTACTATCAGCGCGAGGCGCATCTGATCGCCCTCGCTCGCGAACTAAGCGACCAGCTCGATGATCGCCATGTCTGCCGCGTCTCCCTGGCGCGGCCCGAGCTTGTACATGCGGGTGTAGCCCCCGTTTCGTTCCGCGTAGCGTTCGGCCAACTCCGCGAACAGTTTCCTGACGGCGTCGTCGTCCATCAGCATAGACGCCGCCTGCCGCCGGTGGTGCAGGGAGCCCTTCTTGCCCAGCGTGACCATCTTTTCGGTGAGTCGCCGGACCTCTTTGGCTTTGGCCTCGGTGGTGCGCATTGTTTCGTTGTTGATCAACGCCGTCACCATGCCCCGAAGCATCAGCATTCGGTGCGCGGTCGGGCGGTTGAGCTTTCTTCTCGAGAGGCGATGCCTCATGACTTGCTCCTAATTATTCGGCGGCGACGGCCTCTGTTTCTTCGTCGTCTGCCGTTTCGGGTTCCATGTCGGCTGGCAGGTAGTCCATCTCTTTCAACTTGCCGAAGAGCTCTTTGTAGGACTTGTCGCCGAAGTTTCGTATCCTCATCAGTTCGGCCCTGCTCATCTCGAGCACCTGGCCGACTTTGTCGATTCCTGCGCGCTTGAGGCAGTTCAGCGTCCGCGAGGGCAAGTCCAGCCGCTCGACCGTGACGTTGTAGATCTCGGCGGACACGATGTATTTCTGCGGCAGCCCGTCGACGCCTTCCTGTGAGTCGATCTTTGCGTTGGCGAACATGTAGAACTGAGTGACCAGGATGTTGGCAGCCTGTCTCACGGCCTCGACGGGCAGCTTGGAGCCGTCGGTCCAGACCTGCAGAACCAGGCGCTCGAAATCGGTGCGCTGGCCCACGCGGGTGCGTTCGATCGTGTAGCTGACTTTGTTGATCGGCGTGAAGATGGCGTCGACCGGCAGCACGCCGATGGCCTGTCCGTCACCTTCCGCGGCCACCTGGTAGCCTTTGCCGCGCTCTACGTTGAGCTCGATGGAGAGTTTGGCCTCGGAGGAGTCCAACGTCGCCAGATGCAGCTCAGGGTTGACCACCTCGAAGTCGGCGGATGCCATGATGTCACCGGCGCAAACCTCGCCTTCGCCCGCCACTTCCAGCCGGAGCTTGCCTGGGCGGTCCACCTCGGACCTGAGCCGGATGCCCTTGACGTTGAGCAGCATCTCGGTTACCTGCTCTTTGACGTGCGGCACGGTTGCGAACTCGTGCTGGATGCCCTCAATCTTTACCCACGTAATCGCGGTGCCTTCAAGGCCGCTGTAGAGAACGCGCCGCAGAGGGTTGCCCAACGTGACGCCGTATCCGGGTTCGAGTGGCTCAATAACGAATTTGCCGTACCGATCGTCTGCTGTCTCCACTTCGATCTGTGGACTCGGTATCGGCTCCTCTTCCTCCTCGATCATCTCTCGGCCCATTAAGCTGTTCAGATCCAAAACCATACGTAAGCTCCTGTGCGTCCACTTACTTGGAGTAGAACTCCACGACGAGTCTGATTTCGATGCCGCTGTCTACTTCCGACGGGATGGGGGGCGTTACCACCTCGCCAGTCAGGTTCGCCGGGTCCAGTCGGAGCCACGAAGGCACCGGCCGCTTCGGCAACCCGTCGGTAAGATCCTGGATGAACTCCGGAGTTGATCCGTTTTCGCCGCCTCGTTTCCACGTGATGACGTCCCCGGGGTTGACCAGGTATGAAGGAATGTCCATGCGGCTTCCGTTGACATAGAAGTGCCCGTGGTTCACGAGCTGTCTTCCCTGTTGTCGAGAGTCGACGAACGAGAGTCGGTAGACGACGTTGTCCAGGCGCGATTCCAACACCTGCATGAGATTGTCGCCGGTTGCGCCAGAGCCTTCCCGCGCCATGTCGAAGTACCGCCTGAACTGACGCTCAAGCACCCCGTACATGAAGCGAGTCTTCTGCTTTTCTCGAAGCTGAAGCGCCCAATCCGACGGCCTGCGCCGCCGGGGCACTGACTCTCCGGGCGGCCTGCGACGTCGTTCCACGCCGCATCGGGGCGTATAGCAGCGCTCGCCTTTGAGGAAAAGTTTCTCGCCGATCCGACGGCACTTGCGGCAGACGGCGTCCTTGTATCTTGCCATTGGTGTTCCTAAGCCTCTCGCGATTCTGTGTTCGGTGTAATTTCCATCGGTCTTGCCAGTATTTTGCCGATCTAACTCGCGGCCAGTTCCATCTCCTGGGACAAGGCGGCGATGTCGTAGCCTTCTTTTCGCACTCTCAGGTCGTAGTAAAGAAGCGTGGCGGCGATGTGCAGCACAGGCGCCGCCAATACGACGACCACAATATTGCCAATCGTGACAACGGCTCGGTTGAGCATGGCCGTCTCATCCAGAGAAGCCGCCTCGGTCATGAGCCAAAAAGGAGCGGACACTACGATGGACAACCCGATGGCGACTAAAGAAAACACCAACAAGCGCCCCAGTATTCTCCACTCGTTCCGGCGCGCCAACGCGAAACTCCTCTGAAGCGCCCCGATCCATTTGTACCGCTCCACCATGACCGCGGGGGTCGCTATCGCCAGATAAAACGAGTAGACCGCCATGACGGCCAAAATCGGCAATCCGACCGCGGGGACTTCGACGCCCCCCACGACGATCCCCAACAAGGCGACAAGCGCCACGAGGATCGATGCGAGTATGAACATCGAAACAGCCCGTTCCACGACCTTCGCGTAGCAAGCTGCCACGTCAATCTTGGCGGATACGTATTGTTGCCCGACGGCGACTATGATCGCGCCAAACACCAATTGCATCCCAAGTACGATGGCTGCGTTGAGCACAACGTACGTTCCCACGTCGTTGATGGGCAGCAACCAGATCAGATTTGCCGGGATCTGAACGATTGCCGTCAAACGAACGAGTTGCTTGAGATTCCGGCCGTAGATCGTGAAGGTCTCGCTCAGAATGTCTCCGAGACTGCGCACCTCCATCGTTGTTTCCTGATCGATCAAGATTGTGCCGATCCCCTAAACCCTGCGTCGCTTGGGAGGCCTGCACCCATTGTGAGGGATAGGCGTCACGTCCCGGATGACGGTCACCAGGATCCCGGCGCCTTGGATCGCTCGGATCGCGGCCTCTCGGCCGGGACCAGGTCCCCTGACGAAGACCTCGACCTGTCGGATGCCGTGGTCCATGCCCTTGCGAGCGGCATCCTCCGCGGCGCGCTGCGCGGCGAAGGCGGTGGACTTTCGCGATCCTTTGAATCCGACGGTGCCCGCGCTGCCCCAGGCGATGGGGTTGCCTTGCGGGTCTGCCAGAGTGATTATCGTGTTGTTGAAGGTCGACTGAATGTATGCCCGTCCCACCGGAACAGACTTACGTTCCCTTCGCCTTGACCGTGCTCGTCTTGCCATCTCTTGTCCTTTGGTTTCTCGTTACTTCCGGGTGACCGAACGGCCTCGGCCGGCTACAGCGACACGCCGTCCGCGCTTCGTGCGGGCATTGGTCCGAGTTCGTTGCCCGCGGGTTGGGAGTCCGCGCCTGTGGCGCAACCCTCGGTACGATCCGATGTCGATCAACCGGCGGATGTTCAGGTTTACCTCGCGGCGAAGGTCGCCCTCGACTATCTTCTCGCGGTCGATAACCTCCCTGATGCGGGTGAGATCGGTTTCGGTCAGATCCCGCACACGCGGGTTGTCTAAGATGCCCACCTTCTCCATGACATCTTTGGCTTGGGTGGGGCCGATGCCGAAGATGCTTCGCAGTGCGATCTCAACGCGCTTGTTGTCGGGGATGTTTACGCCGGATACGATGGCCATGGGTTCTCCCTACGGGTTGGTTGTTAGCCCTGCCGCTGCTTATGCCGCGGGTTGTCGCAGATTACCAATACCTTGCGGTGTCGCCTGACGATTTTGCACTTGGCGCACCGCACCTTGACTGACGCCGATACTTTCATGATCTATCTCCACGGGCTACCCGGTCTGGCCAAACGGCGTCGCCGCCCGGCGTTGCTTCGCCTGGTTCCCCTAGTCTGACCGGAAGCGGCCAATCGAGCCCCATCCGGCGCTGAGTCATAGGCTTTCGGACTACCTGAAGCGATACGTGATTCTGCCGCGCGTCAAATCGTACGGCGAGAGTTCCACGAGCACTCGGTCCCCTGGGAGGACTCGAATGAAGTTGAGCTTGAGCTTGCCGGACACGTATGCCAGCACCTCGTGGCTGTTTGCCAGCTCAACCCTGAAACTCGCATTTGGCAAAGATTCGGTTACTTTGCCCTCGACCTCGATCGCTTCTTTCTGTTTACGTGCCATTAGACTCCCTTCGTACCTTCGGTACGTTCTTCGTGCGAGCGGACTCGATCTACGCTCGGTTGCCGTTCAGGCGCGTCGTCACCTCAGCGCCACGCTCCGTGATGACGACGGTGTGTTCGAAGTGGGCGCATAAACTTCCGTCGGCGGTGACCACAGTCCACCCGTCATGCATCTGTTTTGTATCTCGTGTACCGACATTCAGCATTGGCTCGATCGCCAACGCCATTCCTTTTCGGATTAGCGGCCCGCGTCCCGCTTCGCCGTAGTTCGGCACCTGCGGCTCTTCGTGCATCTCGAACCCGATGCCGTGCCCAACGTATTGCGTTACGACGGCGTACCCTTGTTTCTCGGCGAATGTTTGGACCGCCGCCGATATGTCGCCGATGCGGGCCCCGGCGCGGACCTTGGATATGCCTCGGTTCAACGACTCGCGCGTGGCGGCGATCAACCGCTCGGCCTCCGGATCGATATCGCCGACGCCCAGCGTGAACGCGCTGTCGCCATGCAGACCCTCGTATATGGCGCCGACATCGACGCTGATGATGTCTCCGTCTTTCAGCTTGCGGTTGCCTGGAATGCCATGGACCAACTCCTCGTTAATCGAAGTGCAGATCGTCGCCGGGAAAGGGACCGCCGCCATTGCCCTGTATCCTTTGAAGGACGGGATGGCGCCCAGTCCGCGAATCTCGCTCTCTGCCAACGCGTCCAACTCCCGGGTCTCTGTCCCCGGTTGGATGGCGTGCTCCACCGCAGCCTTCGCTTTCGCCACGATTTGGCCCGCCTCGCGCATCAATTTGATCTCGCCAGGCGATTTAATTGTTATCCCATCGCGGGACATGTTCACCGACCCAATGTCCGGACTTCGACTCAGGGGGACCCGCGATGGGTTGACCTGGTCGTCCTCCGCTTCGTTGATTCCGCGATTTTCGCGGCTAACTCAGACAGGCCGGTCGATCCACCGGCCTCAAAATCACTAAGTAAGTTTACCTAAACCTGCCAGCGGCGCCAAGTTAGCCCGAAACCGCGGCCAGCGAAGCTTCGCTGACAGCGTCTATTGACGCTTCGCCGTCGATCTCACGGAGCTTTCCTCCGCTTCGGTAGTATTCGACGACAGGTTCCGTTTCGTCGCTGTAGATCTGGATTCTCTTGGTGACGACTTCGGCTTTGTCGTCGTTCCGTTCGTACAGTTCGCCTCCACACCTGTCGCAGACGCCCTCTGTATTTGGCGGAGACGACTGGGCATGGTAGGGCGTTTGACACTGCCGGCAAATCATCCGTCCGGTGAGTCTTCGAACCAATTCGTTTTGTGCAACCCGAAAGAACAGCACCCTGTCGATTCCACCGAGCGATTCGATCTCTTCGTCGAGCGCCACCGCCTGTGCGTGAGTCCTGGGAAAGCCGTCCAAGACGAAGCCGTTCGCGTGGGCCGGATCGTCGATCCAGTCCATTACCATCTTGATCGTCACGTCATCGGGCACGTAGACGCCTCGCTCCATGAATGACCGCGCCAGTCTCCCCAACTCGGTGTCTCGTTTCTGGTGATCCCTGAATAGGTCTCCGGACGACACCGATTCTACGCCCAGATGATTCGCGATAGAGGCCGCTTGGGTCCCTTTGCCCGATCCAGGCGGCCCCATGAGTATTACTCTCAAACTGTCTCCGCTCCTTGGAGTCCGCAATCGACCGGCGCAATGACGTGTCGAACGGTAAGCTTATGTCGCGATGTCCGGTCAGCCGAGCCGAAACGGGAATCGCGGCGCGAGGTTAGTGGATGAATCCCTCGTAATTCCGCATCAAAAGCTGCGACTCAAGCTGACGCATGGTGTCCAAGGCGACGCCGACCATGATGAGAAGGCTGGTGCTGCTTAGCGTCAATGAGCGCACATCCGTGGCTTGCGTCACGAAAAACGGGATGATGGCAATGATGCCCAAGAAGAGGGCGCCGCCCCACGTGATGCGGATGATTACTCGATTCAGGTACTCTTGCGTCGGCCGTCCGGGCCGGATGCCGGGAATGAATCCGCCATTGCGCTGAAGGCTCTCCGCGAGGTTCTGCTGCTGGAATATGACGAGCGTGTAAAAGAACGTGAAAATGACGACCAGGAAAAACACGGCCGCCCAGTACGGGAAATTCGACGGATCCAAAGTATCGGTCAGGAACCGTGCGAATCGTGAAAAGAAAGAATCAGACAGCGGGTCGCGGAAATAGCTGGCGATCGTTGCCGGAAGAATGATGATCGAGAACGCGAATATTAGTGGGATCATGCCCGCGGAGTTGACCCTCAGGGGCAGGAACGTCGAGCCGCTTTGGCGCTGCATTCTCCCGCCGCGGAAAACGCTCCGACCGTACTGCACAGGCACACGACGCTGGGCCTCGGTGAACATGACGATAACGTATATGATCCCGAACCCGAGCACGCCGAGTAGGAGCAGGCTGCCGGTTTGGCCGCTTTCAAGAAGACCCTGGCCGACCACTGACGGGAAACGGGCCACGATGCCGCCGAAGATGATCAGCGAAATGCCGTTGCCGAGGCCGCGCTCGGTGATGAGTTCGCCCAGCCACACGAGGAAGAGCGTGCCCGCGACCATTGACGTGAGCATCGCGGCGGTGGGCAGGTTCAACCCAAACTCGACGCCCGGCAAGACGCCGGATTGGCGCAACAGCGTGAGCTGGCCCCAGGACTGAAGGAACGCGATCGGAACGGTAAGCCAGTGCGTGATTTGATTGATCCGCTGCCGTCCGTACTCGCCTTCTTGCGATATGGCTTTGAGGCTGGGAATGGCAGGGGTCAGAATCTGCATCACGATGGAGGCGGTGATGTACGGATAGACGCCCAGGGCTGCGACGCTCAGATTGGCCAAAGCGCCGCCGCTGAAAAGGTCCAAGAATCCAAGAAGCGCCTGCTGGTCGAACGCCTGGGACAAAGCTTGCGTGTCCACACCGGGCACGGGCACCTGGGCCACGAACCGGAAGATGACCAGCATCGCCATGGTGAAGAGGATTTTTGCCCGCAGATCGGGGACGCGCCAGGCATCCATCATCGACTGGATGAGCTGTGGCGTGGACGATTGTTGTGCTCTGGCGGCTTGGCTCTGCCGCATTAAGCGGTCTCCTTCATGCTAGGGACTGATGCGCGGGCATCGACCAGCGATGCGGAGCGCAATGCCTCGCGAGTCGCCTGCTTTGGCAACCGCTGTATCACTCGATGACCTCGGCGCTGCCGCCCATGGCTTGAATCTTCTCGCTGGCAGTCTTGGAGTAACGGTGCGCCTCAACCAGGATCGGGCCTTCGAGGTCGCCGCGGCCCAGGACCTTGACCGGGTTGTTCAGGTTCCGGATTATGCCGGCTTCGACCATCGCTTGGGGGGTGATCACCGTGTCCTCCGGAAATCCGCCAAGTTGATCCAGGTTCACGACCCAGTACTCTTGTCGAAAGATGTTCGTGAATCCTCGGATTGACGGCAGGCGTTTCAACAACGAAAGTTGGCCGCCCATGAAAGCGGTCATCCTGTGCGCGCCGGTTCGAGACTTCTGTCCCTTCACGCCTCTGCCGGCGTAGCTGCCGTAGCCGCTGGAATCGCCGCGGCCTACACGCCTGCGTCGTTTCGCTTTCTTCGGGGGCCGAATCAAGTGCTGTTGCATTGCCGTGAACTACTCCGTCGTTGTTCTATCGGTGTCGATGATGTGCCGGCGCCGCGCCGAGCGGGCGCATCCAAATCTAGTCGGAAGACTCAAACTCCCGCACCTCCACCAGGTGCCGGACTTTGTGGACCATGCCTCTGATCACCGGGCTGTCGTCGTGTTCGACGGTCTGGTGCAGTTTTCGCAGGCCGAGGCTTTCCACGACTCTGCGTTGGTTGCGCGCAAAGCCGATAGTGCTCTTCTTCAAGGTTACTGCCAGTTTTCCCATCAGATCAATCTCGTTTCGGTCCTATTTACCGGACTCACGGACCGCTCTGCGCTTTATTGTTGTTGTCGCTGTCGCGCGGCCGCTCTGCGTTCCGCCTGTTGTTGGCGTCGTTCTCGCATCGTCTCGACCAATGTCTGTCGTTTGCGGCTCTCTTCCTCGGGATCGCGCAATGTCTTGAGTCCCTCGAAAGTGGCTTTTACGACGTTGACCGGGTTGGTGCTGCGGCGTGCCTTGGTCAGCACGTCACGTATGCCAACGAGTTCGACGACAGCGCGAACGGCGCCGCCGGCGATAACGCCCGTTCCTGGCGAAGCAGGCTTGATCATGACCACGGAGCCGCCGTACTTCGAGATCACCTCGTGGGGCACCGTGCTGCCCTTCATCGGGATACGTTCCACGTTCTTTCGGGCGTTGGCTGCGCCCTTGCGCACGGCATCGGGAACGGCATCGGCTTTGCCCATGCCGATGCCGACCTGCCCCTCGCCGTCGCCGACCACCACCACAGCGTTGAAGCTAAGGTGTCGCCCGCCTTTTACGACTTTGGCAACGCGCGAGATTCGGACGACCCGTTCCGTAAACGGGGCTTCTTCCATATCGCCCCGATCTCTGTCGCTCCGGTCTCTATCGCCCTGGCCTCTTTGGTTGTTGAATGTCATCTAGAAAACCAGACCTTCCTTGCGGGCGGCTTCAGCAAGCGCTTTGGCCCTCCCGTGGAATTTGAATCCGCCGCGGTCGAAGACGACCGACGTCACGCCTTTCTCTTTGGCGCGTTCGGCGACGAGCTTGCCGACTAAAGCCGAAACCTCGGTCTTGGCTTTGCCGTCGTGATCTTGCTTGACTTCGGTGTCGAGACTCGACGCTGCAACAAGCGTCACACCTTTCGAGTCGTCAATCACCTGTGCATAGACGTGATTGAGGCTGCGAAATATCGCCAATCGCGGTCGTTCGCTGCTGCCGGAAATCTTTCGGCGCACCCTCTTGTGTCGTATCGTCCTGCGAGACTTCCCTGTCTTCGGTTTGGCCATTTCCTAGGCTCTCCTGGCACTCTTGCCCGGCTTGATGTGTACGATTTCGTTGGCGTATCTGATCCCTTTGCCGGTGTAAACGTTCGGCGGCCTGACTTTGCGTATCTCCGCCGCTTGCTGACCGACCGCCTGCTTGTCCATTCCGCGCACGTGGATTCGGGCGTTGCCTTCCACTTCCAACGTGATTCCCGGAAGAGGTTGCACTTCCACGGCATGGCTTAGCATGACAGTCAACGTAATGGCTTGCCCTGTCTGCTGAACCCTGTAGCCCACGCCGACCAGATCGAGGATCCTTTCGAATCCCTCGCTGACGCCGACAACCATGTTGTTCAGCAGGCTGCGGGTCAAACCGTGAAGCGCTTTGTGCTGCGCGGAGTCCGACGGGCGTTCGACGAGAACCTGCCCGTTGCTTCGGGCAATGCTCATCTCGTCATGGAAACTCTGGTTGAGCGTTCCTCTGGGTCCTTTGACGGTGACGTCCTGACCGCGGACTGTGACATCCACGCCGGACGGGAGTTCGATTGGCTGACTGCCTACACGTGACATATTTCGCTCCTTACCACACGTAGCACAGCAACTCGCCGCCGATGCCCTCTCGCCAGGCCTGTCGACCTGTCATGACGCCCTGGGACGTCGAGAGCACGGCAACGCCGAGTCCGCCGTAATATCGAGGTATTTCACCCTTGCCCACGTACACCCGGAGGCCGGGTTTGCTCACTCGTTTCAGACCTGTGATCGCTGGCTCGTCCTTGCTTCGGTAATGGAGCCTGAGCCTGATCGTCGCCTTGGGATCGCCCGGCCTCACGGTGTCGTAACCCTCGACGAATCCCTCTTCGGCAAGTATCCGCGCCAGCTCCCCTTTAATCTTGGAGGCGGGGAACGACACGGTTCGGTGCCGAACGATAATCGCGTTCCGTATACGCGTGAGCATGTCCGCTATCGGATCTGTGACTGGCATCTCTGTTTCCCTTTTGGTTTAGTTCTTCGAGTCGACGGGCCCTGACGCGGGCCTCCCACGGTGGCGTCCTCGCAGCCTCGCGGCTACCAGCTTGCCTTCCTGATGCCAGGGAGCATGCCTGTGAGCGCCATGTTCCGGAAGCAGATCCGGCACAGCCCGACGTATCTGATATACGCTCTGGGCCTGCCACACTTGTGGCACCGGTTGTGCTGACGCACCTTGAAGCGCTGCGGTCTCTTCCAACGCTCGACTTTCGATGTCTTCGCCATATTCAATCCCCGCTGATGGTTTTGCGTTCGACGCTCGGCGGAACTCGATCCGGGGTTATGCGGCCAAAGCGTCCCGGGTTCGCGCGAAGGGCATTCCCAGCAACTCAAGCAGGCGGAACCCTTCCTGGTCGTTGCGGGCCGTGGTGACAATCGCCACCTGAAGCCCGCGAATTCGGTCGATGCTGTTGTAGTCGATCTCAGGGAAGATCACCTGTTCTCTGATCCCCAACGAGAAGTTTCCGCGGCCGTCGAACGATTCGCGAGGGACGCCTTGGAAGTCCCTGATTCTCGGCAGGGCAGAGTTCAGGAGCCGGTCCATGAACTCGTACATGCGCCGTCCCCTGAGGGTGACGCTGACGCCGATGGCCATCCCTTCCCGGATTTTGAACCCGGCAATGGATTTCTTGGCGCGAGTTATCACCGGCTTTTGCCCGGAGATCATCGTCAGGTCGCCGGTGGCGGCTTCCATTGCTCTGGCGTTCAGAAGAGCTTCGCCGAGGCCGATGTTGAGCACCACCTTTTCGAGGGTGGGGATCTGCATCGGGCTCTTGTAGCTGAACTCTTCCGTCATCTGCGGACCGATCTCCTCACGCAATCGCTGGAGCAGGCGAGGGGGGGGCGGCGGTTCAGGCGCCTTGCCGTTTGACGGTTGGTCTTCGCCCTGTGCCGCTTCGGCCTCGGCCGCGGGTTGATCCTGTTCTGCTTTGGAGCGACGGCGACGGCGCGGTCGCTCTTGGCTTTCCTCTTTCTGTGTCATTCGATGACTTCCTCGCACTTCTGACAGGCGCGGGCTTTCGTCCCGTCGGCCAGTCGCCGATAGCCTATCCGCGTCGGTTTGTTGCAGTGCGCGCATATCAACGCCACGTTGCCCACGGGGATCGGCATCTCCTTCTGAATCATGCCGCCCTGCCGGAACGTGCCGGTGGGTTTCTGGTGGCGAGTGACCACGTTGATCCCCTCGACCACGACGGTGTCCTGCTTTGGCAAAACCCGGCTGACGCGACCCTGTTTCCCGCGGTCGCGTCCCTTGGTAATTAGCACGTTGTCATTAGATTGGACCCGCATCTACAGCACCTCCGGGGCCAACGAAACGATGCGCATGAAGTTCTTGTCTCGCAACTCACGGGCGACCGGGCCGAATATCCTGGTGCCTCGTGGCATCTGGTCGTCGTTGATGATAACGGCTGCGTTGTCGTCGAAGCGAATGTGGGAGCCGTCCGCTCGTCGGTGGGACTTTGTCGTCCGGACGATGACAGCCTTGACCACCTCGCCTTTGCGGACCGCGGCGGCGGGCGCGGCTTCTTTCACGGAAGCCACGATCACGTCTCCCAGCCAGGCATAACGTCTGCCGCTTCCGCCGGGCACTCCGATGCAGCTTATCGTCTTCGCCCCGGAGTTGTCCGCAACTCTGAGGCGACTGTATATCTGTATCATTGTCCGTCCGTCTCCTCGTCTTCTGGCGCCGGGGACGCGGGCTCGGCGGCCTCAGCGTTCAGGGCGGAGGTGGCCGCCGCGGATGCGACGGATTCGTCCACCTGAATCTCCTCGGGTTGCAGCTCCGCGATCTCCTTGCTGGAGAGGATCTCGGCCACTTTCCACCGTTTGGTCTTAGACGTCGGCCGAGATTCGACGATCCTCACCATGTCGCCGAGTTGGCACTGATTTTCAGGATCGTGGGCGTTGAAGCGCGTTTGGCGACGGACGGCCTTCTTGTAGATCGGGTGCGGCCTACTCCACTCGTAGACGACCACCACGGTCTTGTCCATCTTGTCGCTGACGACGCGGCCAACCCGCACTTTGCGTCTCTCGTAGCTCATACTGCCGCCCTTGTGAGTTCCCGTTCGCGAATCAGAGTATTGATGCGCGCGACGCGCTTTTTTGCACTCGAAATTTCGTTGACGTTGGACAGTTGCATCGTTGCCGCGCGAAAGCGGAGGTTCATCAGCTCGCGATGCGTATCGTACAGTTCGTTGTCCAAGTCCTCGTCGGACAGTGCTCTCAGGTCGTCAATTTCCATCTTTGTCGCCTTCATGCAGGGTGGGCCCCGGTTGGCGCCCGTCGCTTAATCGATTCACATTCATGTAGCGCCGGTGCATGGCGCAGGCTAGACGTTCTGCCTAGAAACTACTTTGGTGTTGACCGGGAGCTTCGACGACGCCAGCCTGAGAGCCTCTCTGGCCGTTTGCTCAGGCACTCCGGAAATCTCGAACAACACCCGGCCAGGCTTGACGACGGCGACCCAGTGGTCCACCGGGCCTTTGCCGCTGCCCATCCGGGTCTCGGCCGCGCGAGCCGTCACTGACTTGTCCGGGAAAATCCGAATCCACAGCTTGCCGCCGCGCCGCACGTACCGTGTCATGGCGCGCCTGGCAGCTTCGATCTGGCGAGACGTCAGCCACGCGGCCTGCGTCGACTTCAGTCCGAACTCGCCGAAATTGATCGTACTGCCCGCGACCGCCATGCCCTTGCGGCGCCCGCGGTGCATGTTCCTGTATTTAACCCTCTTCGGTTGGAGCATTGTCTTCCGCCTCTGGCTGGGCTGGCTCCGGAGCCGGTTCCGGAGTTGCCTCCGGCGCCGCCTCAGAAACCGCCTCAGTTGTTGCTTCCGGAGCTGCCTCCGCGGTCGCCTCTGGAGCCGCGGTCGCGGCCGTTTCAGAAACCGCAGCCGCAGCGGCCTCAGGAACCGGAGCCACCGGCGCCTCAGCAGGAGCCGTGTCTTCGCCAGCCTCCGGGACTGCTTCAAGCGCTGTGTCCTGAGCTGCGTCCGCTCTGACGGTAACCTCGATCGGCGAAACTTCTTCCTCGACCTCGGGTTCGGGCGGAGGCTCGGGGAGGATGTCGCCTTTGTATATCCACACCTTGACGCCGATTCGTCCGAATCCAGTGGCCGCCTCGGCTAGGCCGTAGTCGATGTCGGCTCTGAGAGTATGCAGCGGAACCCGACCGTCCATGGCTTTTTCCGAACGGGCGATGTCCGCTCCGCCAAGCCTGCCGGCGCATATGACCTTGATGCCTTGCGCTCCGGCCTGCATGGTTCGTGTGATAGATTGTCGTATGGCCCGGCGGAAGGCGATCCTCCGTTCGAGCTGGTCGGCGATGTTGCGCGCCACCAGGAAAGCGTCCAACTCCGGCTGACGAATCTCTTGCACGTTCAAGCGTGCTCGGCGATCGGTGAGGCCTTCAAGTTCCTTGCGAAGTTCCTCCACCCGCTGGCCGCCGCGCCCGATGACGATGCCGGGCCTTGCGGTGTGAATGGTGATGATGACTTCGCTGGAGCCGCGCTCGATGTCCACCATTGAGATGCCGGCGTCCGGGTATTTGTCAGCGATCCGTTGGCGAATGCCCAGGTCTTCCAGGACCAACGCTCGGTAGTCCGCCTGTTTCAGGGCGAACCACTTGGCGTGCCAGTCCTTGACGATACCCAGCCGAAAACCGATCGGGTGAGTTTTGTTGCCCAAACTAGGACTCCTCTTCGACTTCATCTACCACGACGGTGATATGGCTGTTTCGCTTGATGATGCGCGACGCCCGCCCCCGAGCTCTGGCGCGGAACCTCTTGAGCCGAGGGCCTTCATTGGCGTATATCTCCACCACTTTCAGGGCGGAGGCGCTCAAGTACAGTTCGTTCTCGGCATTCGCCGCCGCCGCTTTGACCACTTTCGCCACCCGCGCCGCCGCGGGCGAAGGGAGGAACTGAAGCGTCGTCAAGGCGTCTTCGACTTTGCTGCCTCTAACGAGGTCGATAATGGGCATCAGCTTCTTCACCGATATGCCCGTGTTCGTCGCGCTTGCTTTGATTGGCATATTTTGACCTTGGACCAGGTTACCGTATCGCGGAGGCTCGGTCCGACTTGGACGAGTGGCCCCGGAAGGTTCGTGTCGGGGCGAATTCACCCAGCTTGTGCCCTACCATGTTTTCCGTTATGTACAGCGGCACGTGCCGCCTCCCGTCGTGGATGGCGATGGTCAGTCCCAGCATGTCGGGCATGATCGTCGATGCTCGCGACCACGTGCGGATTACCGCTTGGCTTGTGCTTCGCCGGGCCAGGTCGACCTTCTTGGCGAGCTTCTCTTGCACGTATGGGCCCTTCTTTACAGACCTCGACATTACCTGAAACCTCTCATGCATCGTGCTGTGCGCGCATCGTCCGACAGGCCATTGACCCAGAGCCGCGGACTTGCTTCGCGTCGGCAGTTACTTCTGATATCTTCTCCGGACGATGAACTTGTCCGTGGACTTGTTGCGTCGCGTTCGCAGGCCTAGCGCCGGCTTGCCCCACGGGGTCTTCGGCCCCGGCATGCCGATAGGCGATCGGCCCTCGCCGCCTCCGTGCGGATGGTCTCGCGGCGACATCACGACACCTCTGACCTGCGGCCTCCGGCCCCTATGCCGGCTGCGGCCCGCTTTGCCCAGTTTCGTGTTTTTGTGGTCCAGGGCGCTGAGTTGACCGACGGTTGCCATGCACGTGCTCAGCACGTTCCGCATCTCACCTGACGGCAACCTGAGCAGCGTGTACTTGCCCTCTTTGGCCAGAACCTGCGCGGAGCCGCCGGCGGAACGGACGATCTGGCCGCCCTTGCCCTTGCGAAGCTCCACGTTGTGAACCTGCGTGCCCGCGGGCATCGACTCAAGCGGCAGCGCGTTCCCGATGCGGATCTCTGCGTTCTCGCCCGACTCGACCGGAGCCCCCACTCTGAGGCCGTTGGGCGCCAGGATGTAGCGCCAGTCGCCGTCCGGATACTTGATCAACGCGATTCGCGACGAGCGATTCGGGTCGTACTCGATCGACATAACCTCGCCCGGAACACCGAACTTGTCCCGCTTGAAATCTATGACCCGATAACGGCGCTTGTGGCCACCGCCGCGATGCCGCACCGTGAGTCTTCCCTGGCCGTTGCGCCCACCCGATTTCTTGATCGGTTTGAGCAACGACTTCTTGGGTTTGGACTCGGTAATGTCGTCGTTGGTTTGTAGGACCAGCCCTCGCTGACCGGGTGTATGGGGTTTCCGTGTCTTGAGAGGCATCTATACCCCCTCGAAAATCGTGATTGTGTCGCCAGGGGCCAGCAGAACGATCGCCTTTTTCTTGGACGGCCCGGTTGTGAACCGGGGGCCGAAGCGCCTGCGCTTGCCTCTGACGTTCATCGTATTGACGCGAACGACTTCCACTCCGAAGGCCTCTTCCACCGCGCGCTTGATCTGGTGCTTGGTAGCGCGGGGAGCGACCTCGAACGTGTAGCGGCCCTCCTCCTGGAGCAGCGTGCTCTTCTCGGTGACGACGGGCTTGCGCAATATGTCGAAAACCTGCATCGTCTACTTCTCCACGGTTTCGTCTTCGGTGTCGTCGGGTTCTTCGCCGGAGTCCGATTCGG
>DCWO01000100.1:21454-25850 GCA_002328865.1 Dehalococcoidia bacterium UBA2160
TCGTCCTCGGCGGACTCAACAACGGCCTCGGGCTCCGTTGCGGCCACGTCGGCCGCTTGCCCTGCATCCTCGGCATCCAGCTCTGAATCATCCGCCTCGACATCGGACTCTGAGATCTGCCGCTTTCTGACGAAAGACCCGCCCCAAAGCGTCTCGGCGCCTCGGACGGCATCGAGAGTCATGATGATCGTCCGGTGATTCAGAAGATCCAGCGTGTTCAGCGCATGGCTCGGCACGGTTTTGACTTTCGGGATGTTCCGCGCGCAGCGGAGCACTTCCGGATTAACGCCGTCTGCCACCAAAAGCACCGATGCCCCGGAGGACAGCGCTGACAATACCTGAACCATGTCTTTGGTCTTGGGCTGGTCCAAAGCCAGTTGATCCACGACGACCAACTCGCCCTCCCTGACTTTGCCGGACAGGGTGGTGACGAGGGACAGCCTGCGCATTCGCCTGGGCGTCCGTTGGTGATAGCTTCTAGGGATCGGCCCAAACACGGTTCCGCCGCCCTTCCACTGAGGCGAGCGAATCGATCCCTGCCGGGCGCGTCCCGTGTACTTCTGCGGCCTGGGTTTCGCGCCGCCGCCGGAGACTTCCGACCGCGTCTTGGTCTTGGCCGTGCCCTGACGTCTGTTCGCCAGTTGCCCAACCATTACCTGATGTATCACGGCCGCGTTCATGGGTTTGCCGAAAACGTCGTCTCTTACTTCGACCTCGCCGACAGCCCCGCCTTTTGAATTCTTGAGAGGGAGCTTCACTTTAGTGCCCTCTTTCTGCTGCCAGCTCTTTTGAGCATGACAATGGAGTTTCGAGCGCCAGGGACGGCGCCTTTTACGAAAATCAGATTGCGTTCTGGGTCGGACTCTACGATCTCAAGGTTGCGGACGGTCACGCGGGCGTTGCCCATGTGGCCGGCCATCTTCAATCCTTTGATGACCTTCCCTGGCGTCGAGCCCGCTCCGATCGAGCCTGGCGCCCTGTGGCGGTCCGACTGCCCGTGAGTCTTGGGACCCCCCCGGAAGTTGTGACGTTTGACTCCGCCCTGGAAGCCTCGGCCTTTCGAGTGGCCCGTCGCATCTACTCTGTCGCCCGCCTCGAACAGACTGACGTCGATCTCTTGACCGACCTCAGCGTCTGAAGGGTCGTCTAAGCCGAACTCACGTAGATACCGAAACAGTTTGCCGACCGGGTCAAGGTGTCCCTTCCGCGGCTGGTTGAGGTTGCGGGTCTCTTCGAAGCCGAGTTGGACGCCAGGGTAGCCGTCGACCTCCTGAGTCTTGACCTGCGTAACGACGCATGGCCCGGCCTGTATGACCGTTACCGCGTCGGCGGTCCCGTTCTCTCGGAACATCTGAGTCGTTCCGATCTTTTTTCCTATGATTCCGTGTACAGACATTTCGTCCCCGGCAGTTCTTGATTTTTGATGACGTAGAGGCTGGTTAGCCTGAACCTAGCCGCTATAGCTTGATCTGAATATCGACTCCGGCTGGAACGTTGAGACGGGTGAGCTGGTCGATGGTCTTTGACGTGGGCTCGAGGATATCGATCAGCCGGTTGTGGGTGCGCAACTCGAAGTGCTCTCGAGAATCCTTGTCGATATGCGGGGAGCGAATGACGCAAAACCGTCGAATCGACGTCGGCAGCGGAACCGGTCCCGAAACCCGTGCCCCGGTCCGCTCCGCGGTCTCGACGATCTGCCCCGCGGACTGGTCGAGGATACGGTGATCGAAGGCTTTGAGAATGATCCTTATCTTTTGACGTGTGACCATGTGTGCTCAATCATCCTGTGTCTGTCTGGTTCCGACTAGAGATCAGTTGCAACTTCCACTGGCACTTCCAGGTAGTTGTCAAACTCCATGGTGTAGCTGGCCCTTCCTTGGGTCAGCCCTCGGAGAGTGTTGGCGTATCCGAAGCTCTCCGCCAGTGGTATCTGCGCTCGAATTGCCTGGATGTCGCCCTGGCCTTCGATGTTTTGTATCGAGCCTCGTCGCCGGCCCAGGTCACCCAGGACCTCGCCGAGATAGTCGCCTGGCGTCACGACCTCGAGGCTCATTACGGGCTCCAGGAGAGTGGCGCGGCCTTTGGTGATCAGCGACTTCGCGGCCATCGATCCAGCGATCTGGAAAGACATCTTGGAACTGTCGACTTCGTGGTAGCTGCCGTCGGTCAACGTCAATCGAACGTCGACGACCGGGTATCCGGACAGGGGCCCCGTCCGAAGCGCTTCGCGAGCGCCGATCTCGACGGCGGGAATGAACTCCTGGGGCACTGAGCCGCCCCGGATCTTGCTTTCGAATTCGATCCCGGACCCACGCTTCAGAGGCTCGATATCCATCCAAACATGGCCAAACTGACCGTGGCCACCGCTCTGCCGGACAAATCTGCCTTCGGCAGTGGCAGCGTGCTCGACCGTTTCGCGGTAGGCAACCCGAGGCCGCCCGATGTTGGCTTCGACGCGGTACTCTCGCCGCATTCTGTCGGTGATGATGTCGAGGTGCAGTTCACCCATTCCGGAAATCACCGTCTGGCCGGTCTCCTGGTCGAAGCTGACCTTGAATGTAGGGTCCTCGTCTGCCATGGTCCCGAGCGCGTCCGAGAGCTTGTCCTGGTCGATGCGGGACTTGGGCTCGATGGCGATGGACACGACGGGTAGCGGGAACGTGATCGTCTCGAGGACGACCGGACCGTCTTCGCTGCAGATAGTGTCGCCTGTGGTCGTCTCTTTAAGACCCACGGCGGCGACAATCTGACCGGCGCGGACCTCCTCAATTTCCTCGCGGGCCTGGGCGTGCATCAAGACGATTCTGCCCAGTCGCTCGCGGCGGCCTTTGGTCGAGTTGTATACCATCGCTCCCGTTTTTGCGTGGCCCGAGTAGACCCGGAAGTATACGAGCCTGCCGATATACGGGTCGGCTACTGTCTTGAAGGCTAGGGCGGAGAACGGCTCGTCGGTGAAGTGACGGGTGATGGGCTCTCCGGTGCGGTAATCTCTGCCCCTGGTTGGGGCTACGTCGGTGGGGGAGGGGAGGTAGTCGCCGATGGCGTCCAGGAGGGGTTGAATCCCCATGTGCCTGAGCGCCGTTCCACAAAGCACCGGAACAATGCGATAGGCGATGGTCGCCTTTCTGAGGGCTCGCCTGATCTCTTCTTTCGAGATCTCCTCGTCTTCGAGGTACTTGAGCATAAGCTCGTCATCGGTCTCGGCGACCTTCTCGATCATCGCGTTTCGGAAGTTTCGGGCCTCTTCGATCATCTCTTCTGGGACAGGGCCCTCACGCGGCACTGAAGGACCTTCTTCGTGGTACGTAATGGCTCGTTCGTCGACGAGGTCGATGACGCCACGGAAGTCGTCTTCAGTCCCGATCGGTATCTGGATCGCGACGGGGTTGGCGCCGAGCCGATGTGTGATGCTCTCGATGGCCCGGTTGTAATCAGCGCCAACGCGGTCCATCTTGTTGATGAAACAGATTCGAGGGACGTCGTATTTGTCCGCCTGACGCCATACCGTCTCAGACTGGGGCTGCACGCCCGCAACCGCATCGAAAACCACAACTCCGCCGTCGAGGATTCTCAGGCTCCGCTCCACCTCGGCGGTGAAATCGACGTGGCCCGGGGTGTCGATGATGTTGATGGTGTACTGGTTCCAGTCGCACGTCGTAGCAGCGGACGTGATCGTGATCCCGCGCTCTCGCTCTTGGGCCATCCAGTCCATCACTGCGGTGCCCTCGTCCACTCCGCCGATTTTATAGATCCGGCCGGCAAAATAAAGCACGCGTTCGGTAACGGTTGTCTTGCCCGCATCGATATGCGCTATGAACCCGATGTTTCGGGTGTTTTCGAGCAACTGTTTGTCAGGCATCTTGATCCTGGGCGGAATATTCGCCCTGTGTTTCTACCAGCGATAGTGGGCGAAGGCTCGGTTGGCCTCCGCCATTCGATAAAGGTCTTCCCTGCGCTTCACGGCGGCGCCCTGGTTTCTGGAGGCCTCCGTGAGTTCGGCGGCCAATCCTTCCGCCATGGGCCTGCCGGACCTGGCGCGAGAAGCCGCGATCAGCCAACGCATCGCCAACGCCAGACGTCGGTTGGGCCGGACTTCGGTCGGCACCTGATACGTTGCGCCGCCGACTCGCCTGGACTTCACCTCGACCATCGGCATCGTGTTGCGGATGGCCATCTCGAAGACCTCGATGCCAGGGCGTCGAGCGCTCTCCCCGGCCGTCTCCAGCGCGTCATAGACGATTCGCTGGGCCGTCGTTTTCTTGCCGTTGAGCATGATCTTGTTGATGAACTGGGCAAGCTCGATGTTGTGAAATTTCGGATCCGGTAGGATCCTTCTTTTTTCCGCTCGCCGTCTTCGCGCCATTATTGTTCTTCCTTATTAACCAGCCGGTGACTC
>DCWO01000100.1:26173-26996 GCA_002328865.1 Dehalococcoidia bacterium UBA2160
ACCAGCCGGTGACTCGTTCGTCCCTTGTTTGATTCAGGACGGGATTCGAGCTTATCGGTCCCGAGGTCGTCGAAGGTCAGTACTCAATCCGAAATCGCTTACTGGATGACCGGGTTGGTCTTGGCGCCGTACTTGCTTCGACCTCGCCTTCGATCGATGACTCCGCTGGTGTCCAGAGCGCCTCGGACCACGTGGTAGCGGACCCCGGGCAGATCTCTGACACGACCGCCTCTGATCAGCACGACTGAGTGCTCCTGCAGGTTGTGCCCCTCACCCGGGATGTAGGCCGTGACCTCCATCCCATTGGTCAGCCGCACCCTGGCCACCTTGCGGAGAGCAGAATTAGGCTTCTTGGGAGTCTGCGTCCTCACCTGGATGCACACGCCGCGTTTCTGCGGAGCGGCTGTATCTCGGCGCGTGCGGTTCTTCAGCGAGTTGAACGAGAAGCTCAACGCAGGCGCTTTGTTCTTTTTCTGCTTCAGCTTTCTGGGCTTGCGCACAAGCTGATTTACGGTAGGCATAGACTACCCCTCAACACTACCAGGATGGAAGGCAAAACAAACGAGCCGCCCCATACGGCGACAAACACAAATTGTACTCAGATGACCTCACCATGTCAAATGCGTTTACGCCTGAATTCAGGCACGGATGGACCATCCGAAACGCAGAGGACCGTGGGCGCGTGTAGACCGTCAGCGAAAGTGGGACACTTTCGGGCCCGAAGTTAAGAGAGACAATCTGAAGGTAGAGCGAGCTCCTGGCAGAGAGATAGAATATCCTCTGGAAGGAGCACCCGTGACTGAGAACACAGAAGATAAGAACC
>DCWO01000127.1 GCA_002328865.1 Dehalococcoidia bacterium UBA2160
CTTCTCGAAGGTTATCGCGTTCTGGACCTAACCCAAGGCGTTGCGGGTCCATACTGCACCAAGCTCCTCGCCAACTATGGCGCCGACATCGTCAAGATCGAACAACCCGGGATAGGCGACGGCTCTCGTAACGCGGAGCCATTTGCTGGCGACACGCCCGGACCCGAGCGCAGCCTGCTCTTTTACTATCTGAATTGCGACAAGCGAAGCATCACCCTGGATGTATCGACGCCGGAAGGCCGCGCCATCTTCGAACGTCTCGCCCGCTCCGCCGATCTCGTCGTCGAGAGCTTCCCGACCGGTACGATGGATGAGTGGAATCTCGGCTTCGAGTCGCTTCAGCGTGTCAACCCCAGTATTGTGTTGACGTCGCTCACGCCGTTCGGGGCGACGGGTCCGTACAAGGACTATCTGTCCAGCCACATCGTTCAATGCGGCTACGGGTCGTGGAGCCACGGCGTCGGCGAACCGGACGGCGCGCCAGTGCAAACTGGAGGCTGGATCGCCCACTACATTGCCGGCGCAACGGCGTCGGTGGCGACGCTGGCGGCGATGTGGAATCGCGAGTCGAACGGACAAGGCCAGCACGTCGATTCGGCTGCGATTGCCGCCGCCGCCGACGCGTGCGGTTATACGTCCGTAGCATACGACTACTACCGCGTCCTTCGGGCTAGGATGACAGCCAATACGTTCCCTGGCGCCGTGCCTACCTCGGACGGTTGGATTGGCCTCAACGCGCTGAGCTATCGCAACTGGCAGCGGCTGTGCCAGCTCATGGACCGCGAAGACTTGCTCGACGACCACCGCTTCGACAACCTCAGAGGTCGCCTCGCCAACGGTCCGGAGCTTCGCGACATCACGATTCCCTGGGCCATCGAGCGGTCGAAATGGGACATCATGGAAGAAGGTCAGAAGCTAGGCGCCTCCGTCGGAGCCGTACTCACTCCCGCCGACATCCTCGAGATCGAACACCACCAAGCGCGAAACTATTTCCACGAGGCTGCCCACGCTGAGATCGGCACAGTGACCGCTCCGGGCTATCCGTTCCGAGTCATGTCCGATGACGGACCAGAACCACCCGCCTGGCCGCCCGCCCCGACCCTGGGTCAGCACACGTCGGAGATATTCGGCGATGAGCTTGGTTACTCGGAAGACGAGTTGCGTCGATTGCGCGAAAGCCGAGTCATATGACGAAACTGAGGGGTGTCGCCAGAGTCGGCCTGAAGGCCGAGCCCACCTCGCACGGCGGTGCTCTGGCCGTTCACGGCCAAGCCCTGCATTTATCCTTCACGCGCACGAGTCTAAGGAGCAACAATTGCCCCTGCCGATACTGAACGGTCTTCGCATTCTGGACCTCACTCATTTCCTGGCGGGTCCGGCCGTAACCCGATTGATTGCGGACCTAGGCGCCGAGATCATCAAGGTTGAGTCGATCCAGCACTTCGACGGATCGAGGCCGATGAACACCCCGCCCGGACCCGGCTCGCACGAACTCAGCGCGGCGTACAACTTCTTCAACGCCAACAAACAGGGCATCACGCTCGACCTCAAAAACGCCCGAGGCGTGGCACTCGCCCTGGAGCTCGCGAGTGTTTGCGATGCCGTAATCGAGAACTTCCCGACGGGCACGATTGACCGTCTCGGTCTCGATGCCGCGACGCTGCGGCGCGCCAACCCCTCGATCGTCATCATATCGATGGCTGGCTACGGGCAGGTCGGACCCTGGAGCCAGTATCCCAGCTTCGCGACGACGCTGGCCATGCTCGGCGGCGCCTACGAAATGACCGGACGCCCCGGCAGTCAACCCACCACCCCGAATGTCGGCGGAGTCGATCCGATGAACGGTGTGTTGGGAGCGAACGCGCTGATGATGGCCCTGATGCGACGGCGCCGAACCGGCCACGGCGTGCACATCGACTACGCGCAGCTAGAGGCCACGACATCGCTCCTGGGCGAGGCGGTCGCCGACAGCTCGGTCAACCGGAGGGTCGCGCAACGACGCGGCAACCACCATCCGGTAGCCGCGCCCCACGGCATCTACCCCTGCCGCGAGGAAGAGTCGTGGATATCGATAGCCGTCTTCGACGACGCGCAGTTCCGTTCGCTGTGCGACGTCATGGACCGCCCAGACCTGGCCGCCGACCCTCGATTCGACAGCCCGGCATCCCGACGCGACAACATCCCCGAGCTCGACGAGTCGATCGCCGAGTGGACCCGTGAGCAGGAGCAGTACGATGTCGTCAGCCGGCTCCAGACGCGGGGCATCGCATCGGGAGTCGTGCATTCGAGCAAGAGTATCTGGCACGACCCGCACCTGCAATCGCTCGGCATGATTGAGGAGGTCGAAAGGCCGATCTCGGGCAAGAAAGGCAACATGAGACCGGAGCTCGGGCTGTCGGGCGAACGAAGCCCAACCCGACCCGCCCCGACGCTGGGCCAGCACAACAAATGGGCCTTCGGCGAGCTCCTGGCCCACTCCACGGATGAGATCGAGGCCTTGGAGCGCGATCAGGTCATCGGAACCGACCCGCTGACGACACGCGTCTAGCGGCACAGCCCACGCCGGGTTCGTCAGTCAAGTATCATAACCGGAAATAAACCAATTCGCCCCTTTGGTGAACTCGGGCAAAGCCCACAAACACTCCGTTCGTCTTGAGCAACGTTATGTCCCCGCGGCGGACATTGCATGAGAAAGCAATGGCGATTCCGCCTGTCGCCATGCTGAGCGCAGTGAAGCATCTCGGGCCGCACACGGCGAAAAGTGAAGCATTGGGCCAGATCCTTCGGTTTCGCTCAGGATGGGAATTTGGAGCCGTTACTTGGAAGCCCGTCGAAGGACAGCGCCCCACAGCAATCCCCGAGGAGGCCATCGATGGAATACGAAAACCTGCTGTACGAAAAACAGGGCCGAGTCGCCACATTCACCCTGAACCGCCCCGAAAGGCTCAACGCCCTAAACAGCGACCTGCGCTGGGAACTCGCCCACGCCTACGCCGACTTCGACAACGACCCGGACCTGTGGGTCGGCATCCTCACCGGCGTCGGCGACCGAGCCTTCAGCGCCGGCATGGACGTCAAGGAACGCGCCGCCGGCATGACTCCCGAGCAGGAGGCGCGAGTCGAGTGGTTGGTCACCAACGGCCGCGACCCGAACAACAACATCTCCGTGACCAAGCCGATGATCGCGGCGGTCCACGGCTGGACCCTGGGCGCCGGACTGTCCATCGCGCTCCAGTGCGACGTGATCGTCGCCGCCGATGACGCCAAGCTCGCCGTCACCGAGGTCAAACGCGGCCTGCCGCCGACATGGGTGCTGGTCCGGACGTTCCAGGCGATGCCCTACCACGTCGCCATGGAGATGAACCTCACCGGCGACCCGCTGACCGCCCAAGAAGCCCTCCACTGGGGCGTGGTCAACAAAGTCGTCCCTCTCGCCGAACTCATGGACGCAGCCCACGCCATGGCCGACCGAATCCTCGACGCCGCGCCCCTCGGAGCGCGCGCCGCCAAGCACAAAGCCCGCCTCATCCAGGGCGTCCCATTCGAGCAAGCCCTCCGCATAGACGTCGGCGAACCCGCCCGCCTCTCCGAAGACCTCCAAGAAGGCTTCGCCGCCTTCGCCGAACGCCGCAAACCGGTGTGGCGCGGGAGGTAGGTTGAATCACGATTATTGTATGGTTTGCGAGCCCGTCTGGTTGGCCGTTATGAAATCCCAGTCGTAGTCGACGCCGAGGCCGGGACCTTCGGGGATGTCGACGCAGCCGTTTTCGTCGATGGCGTCGATGGCGTCGCGGTAGCCGTCCTTGTAGATCGGACCTCCAAACGGTCCGGCTTTGGGATGCAGCAGGCCCATCTCGTAGTAGTTGGTGTTGCGCATGGACGCCATGAGGTGGCGTTGGGCGGGACCGGCGACGTGGAGCTCGACGTCCAGCCCGAAGCCCTCGGCGGCGTGGGCGATCTTCATGATGCCGGTGATGCCGCCGTCGTATACGGCATCGCCTCGAACGAAGTCGGTGGCCTCGGCGACTATGAAGTCGACGTGGGATTCGAGGCCCCGCAGGTGCTCGAGTTGGAGGAACGGAGTCTTGATCATCTGCCGCAGTTTCTTGTGAGCATGGGCCGAGACGCCGCCGTCTTTCAACGGGTCCTCGTACCAGAAGAAGTTCTCTTCGTCGCACGCCAGGCCCAACTTGAGGGCGTCGCCGAACGTGTCGAGGGCGCAGAATGGATCGAGCATCAGGTCCATCTTGTCGCCGACCCGCCGGCCGACCGCATGGACCAGTTCGATCTGCTCCTCGATTGTCGCTTCCTGCCAGCCGTGTATCTTGAACGCGCGGTAGCCGATGTCGTAGCACTGCTCGGCGAAGTCGGCGTAGGCTTCGGGAGTCGCCAGACCGTCGGGTTCGCGGTCTCCGATGTATGTGCTGGCGTAGCACTTCAGTTTCTGTTGATGCCCGCCCAGCAGCTCGTAGATCGGGGCGTCGTAGAACTTGCCCGCCAGGTCCCACAGAGCGATGTCGACCACGCCCTGCCCCATCCGGGCTATCTGACGCGTCGCCTGCTTGACGTCGTTGTATATCTTGTCGCGTTCAAGAGCCTGCCTGCCGATGAGCGAACGAGCAAACCCCCGAATGGCGGCGTAGTCGGTGGGCGCCCCGCCGACGAATTCCCCGGTGACCCCGGTGTCGGTGTGTATCTTGATCGCGTTGCCGCCGGACTGGAGGGTGCTCCCCGGCTTGTAGATAGGGATCCCGATGGTCGGCTCCTGCCCGATATCTTGCAATTCGAAGCCGAACTGTATCAACTCGATGGCGGTAATTGCGGGCCTGGCTTTCATGAGACGCCTCCAGATGTGATTGCGTGTTGAATCGTACAACATCGCTGGCGACAGTGTGCCGGTCTCTGTGGGGTGAGGATCAATCCACCGGTGCAGTCTCTCGATCCTGGTGTGAGGTTGGCGGCGTTCTGAGGCGATGTCACGCATGTCCAACGGGCGCCGAAGCGATTCGTCCAGTCGGAAGATTTTGACAATGGAGGACGCGGCGAACAGTCAGGCGCCGTCTTCATCGCGCTCCTGTCGGACTTGGTCCGCTCGCTGTACCCCGAAGGACTGAGCCATCTCGACGTACTGGCGCCTCGAACTCGGTTGGAGAGTGCGCCAGATAATCACGGCGAAGCTGGCCATCGCGAACGTGCCGAGCGTTCCGGACACCGCCAGCCCGACCCACGCGGCATCGGTCGAGATGACGCCGAACACGATCCTGAGCACGACGCTGGCGTTCAACGAAGCGAACACCGTGTCCATCAACCAGTGCCACGGCAAAACCGCTCCCTCGAACAACGGGATCATCCGGGAAGCCATGCCCATGATGATCATTGTCACGAAGCCGAGCGACAGGACGTGCAGCGCCGGGGCGGCCAGGTTCGCCGGAAGGCCAATGTCCGGCCAGACGGCGCCGATCGCGTTCCATGCTTGGAAGACGCCTCCAACCAGCAGCCACCCGTAGGCTGTCCGCAAGTACCACTCGTATCTGCCGTATGCCCTCAGGGTGTACACGCGTGGGGCGTCCCTGCCGTCGAACAGGCGCAGCGCGTAAACGAAGCCCGCGAACCCGCCGAGTTCCAACAGAGCGCCGACGAGTAAAACCTCATTCGCCAAGCCGAACAGCAACGTGATCGTCGTGACCGCGACCCCTGCGTTGACGGCCACGAGGCCCAGTCGATTCACGTTCAGCCTCGCCGGCCGCAGGCCGAGGAAAGCGGACACCGACCTGAGGCTGATCCCTATGACGAAGTTGACGATGAAGCCGACCACGCCCGCGTGAACGAATGCTGAATCAGGTCGAGCGGAAGCGATCTCGCGCCCGTCCATTGCCATTTGAACGACGACAAGCACGTCGAGCCCCACCGCCACGATCAACCAAAACAGACTCATCCAGAGCCATGTCTCGGACGGACTGTGGGCTGCGGTTCCTCGCCGTAACACAAGACCGATCGTCACGGCGAAAATGCCGGCGCCGGCAGCGACGCACACCCCGGATGCTGCCAGTAGGACTCCGTTGAAGTTTAGTGAAGGAAGCGTCTGGCCAAAGAATCGCAGGGCGATCGAAAGCAGTAGCAGTGTGAGCGCGATTCGCTGAGGCCATGGAAACGTCAACGGCCCGTTGCGAAAACGTGGCACGACGTGGAACGCCATCCCCATGAGGAACAGGCCGGCCCATCCGAAGATTTGCGCGAATCCGTGGGCCTGAAGGTGAGCAACCCAGGTCGATCCGATCGAGCGGCCCAACGCCGGCAGGAACAGCATCACGGCGCCGGTTGTGAATCCGAGCGTCATCGCAACGGCCAGCGCCGACTTGATATACGGTCGGTAGAACCGCTGGGACGACCACGGCGTTGGCCTGTATCTGTCTCGAGGCGACGGGCGGTCGCCAGGCGGTCCCTGTACGGGCAGTTGGCTCACCCTAGTCCGGCCGCCTGAATGTGACGTGCCAGGCGCCGTCAGGGCGCGCTTTTGTCTCATGGGTAAAGCCGATGTCGGTCATCACCGCGTACAGGGGCTCAGGCTCGAACGGCGCAATGATCTCAAGGCTTTCTGTTGAGTCCAATTCACCGACCGCCGCGATTATGCGCTCGAACGGCTCTAGTCCGGCGGCAAGGTCTTGTCTCACGTCAAGGGTCGCCATGTCACCTCCCGTTTCCGATCATGCAATGATACGCGATATCCATCGCCTCCTGGTAGTGTTCACCACCGCGGTTGACCGCTCTCGAGGACGGTGTTAACGTCCGATCATCGGGGGATGCGTCGCATCGGGAGAATACGGAGATCAACATGGAACTGGACGGAAAAGTTGCAGTGGTCACAGGCAGTGCTGCAGGAATTGGGAAGGCGATAGCCACTGCCTTGGCCCGGGAAGGCGCGTCTGTCGCTGTCGCAGACATCCTGGGAGACATGGCCCGAGAGACCGCCGGCGAGTTGGCGTCCGAAGGTCTGTCAGCCACCGCCTTTGCAGTCGACGTATCCGACCCCGAGCAGGTCGAGGCCATGGTCCGGGACGTGACCGAGAAGCTGGGACAGGTGGACATATTGGTCAACGACGCGGGCATAGGCCAGAGCCAGTCGTTCTTGGATATGGCCGCGGAAGAGTGGGACCGCGTCATCGCGGTAAATTTGAAGGGCTCCTTCCTTTGTTCTCAGGCCGTCGCAAGGCGCATGGTGGGTCGCGGCCAAGGCGGCCGCGTCATCAGCATTGTCTCCACCGCTGCCGAGAACGCGAGGACCGACGCGGCCGCGTACTGTGCGTCGAAAGCCGGGTTAGTTCAACTCACCAAGGTCATGGCTCTGGAGCTCGGTGTGCACGGGGTGACCGTCAACGCGGTCGGGCCTGGCCTCACCATCACCGGCTCGCCGGTGCGCAAGCCGCCAACCGACGCCTATCGGACCGCGTTCGTAGCCGATGTCCCGTTTGGCCGCACCGGACTGCCCTCAGATATTGCTCAGACCGTGGCGTTTCTCGCTTCAGCCAAGGCGGAGTTCATCACAGGCCAAGTGATCTACGTCGACGGCGGCTACTCGGCGGGCAAGTACTCGGTCCGGGAGTGAGCCAAGACCTCCTGTCCCGTTTGCCCCGATGAGTCGGGGAGCGCGTCGAAGGCTGTCCGATGCGCTTCGAATTCTTGAGCAAGCATCTGACTCGTCTTGAGGTGACATGATGTCGTTTTTCTTCGTACAGATGACCGATCCACAATTTGGCATGTTCGCCTTTTTCAGCGAACTGACCGAGGATGAGGTCGAGGAATACAGGCGCCGGGAGTTGTTCGCGCGGCACGCGCCGGAGAAGGTAACCGGATTCGCAGACGAAACCAGGCTCTACACCCAGGCAATTGAGGGCGCCAACCGCCTGAAACCTGCCTTCGTTGTCATGTGCGGCGACATGGTCCAAAACCCCAACGACCAGAGCCAGGTGGACGAACTGTTCCGCATTACAGCGCTGCTGGACGACGACATAGACATCCACTGGGCGCCGGGCAACGCCGACGTCGGCAATGCTCCTACACCCGAATCTCTGGCTCTATATCGGGAGAGATTCGGACCTGACAATTACTCCTTCGAACACGATGGATGCCATTTCACAGTGATAAACAGTTCCGTGTGTTTCAACCCAAAGAATGTACCCGACGAGTGGGAGAGCCTTGTGCGCTTCCTGAGCGACGATTTGAGCAAGGCGAGGGCCAACGGGTGCGACGACGTCATTCTGTTCGCCCACCATCCGCTGTTTCTTGAAGACGCGGACGATGCTGATAGCGGCTTCGTCATCCCGAGAGAACGGCGAAGGGTTATTTTGGACATTCTGCATGGACATGAAGTCTCGGCGGTGTTTGCCGGGCATTGGCACCGCAACAATTACGCTGAGGACGGCAATCTGCAAATGGTGGTCACCGGAGCGATAGGCTACCCTTTGGGCGATGACCCATCGGGACTCAGGGTCGTGAAGGTCGACAGTGGCGTGACGCATCGGTACTACGCCATGGACCACATTCCTGATTCGCTAGAGTTGTAGGCTACACCTCGTTGGAGTTGCAGGCTCCGGCGCCGCCGTGGTCCCGTCAGACGAGGAGAATGCCTTTCACAACCTCCGCGGCGGGCGGGATGGGCAACCCCCTGAGACCGCCGCCCAGCGTGAAAGCTAACGGGGAAGACGGCATCAACCCTGAAGCCCGACGATAGTCTGAATTGAGGAGCAACACCCTGTGAAGATCAAAGAGATACGAGCAGTCACCATCGACCTCCGGCCCAATCCCAAGACGCAGCCAAGGGTTCCGAAGCTGGACAATGTGCCCGAATGGGTCAGCCCGATGAAGCGATATCCGGACTACCCCCGCTCCAAATGGACCGCGGGAAATTGGAAGCGGACCGCCTGCGTCGTCACCGCGGAGGACGGCACGTGGGGGTTCGGCCTCACCGTGCACAGCGGCCCGGTGTCTGAGATCATCAACGAGCACTTTGCCGAGCTGCTGATCGGCGAGAACTGCATGGCTACCGAGAAGCTATGGGACGTGATGCAGCGGTCATCGTCGCCCTACGGCACGGCCGGGCTGGCGAGCTTCGCCATTAGCGCGGTGGACAATGCATTGTGGGACTTGAAGGGCAAGCTGCTGAATCGGCCGGTGTATGAGCTCCTGGGCGGGCCGCAAAAGGACCGAATCTTCTGCTACGCCAGCAACACGGACATCTCGTATGGAACTGACAACAGCCTCGCGTGGTTCCTGGAAACGGGATTCAAGGCAGTGAAAATCTTCCTACGCCATGGCCCCGAGGACGGCGTGGAGGGCCTGAATCGAAACGAGGAGTTGGTCGCCCGCGCCCGCGAGCAGATCGGCCCCGACGTTGAGTTGATGGTGGACGCCTGGCTGTCGCTCAACATCGAGTACATCGTTCGGCTGGTGGAGGCACTCAAGCCATACCGCATCAAGTGGCTGGAGGACTACCTCATCTCCGAAGACATGGAGAGCTACTTCAAGGTGCGACAACGCGTGCCCGGACAGACTCTCGCGACGGGCGAGCACTGGTACACGGTCCATCCTTTCGCCTTCGCCGCGAGCAACGGGCTGGTGGACATCATGCAACCGGACGTTCAGTGGGTCGGGGGCATAACGGCGTCGGTGCGGATCTGCCATCTAGCCGAGGCGCACGGATTGACCGTGATCGGACACGCGGGGATGAACTATCCGTACGGCCAACACCTGGCATACGCCATGCCCGCCATCACATGGGGAGAGCGTTCGGAGGGCGTCGCCCCGCCCGGCGTGTCGCTAGCCGAAATGATGCTGTTGCCCGGCACACCCGCCATCGAGAACGGCTTCGTCACGCCCAGCGACGCGCCTGGATTCGGCTTCGAGTTCGACCTCGATTGGCTGGAGGGCTTGGCGGGCCGCGGATGAATGAGGGTCGACCGCGTGGATGAGCTACGTTGAGCGCCGAGCGGCCCGTGTTCGATCCGTGTGGCAGTGTTGAAGCGTCTGACGGGTGTTAGCTAAGGGGGCGCCTTCGAAATCACTCCACCAGCGCCCACAAGACGGCCACCGAAAAGGCCACGTGTCCAGAACATCGCGCCGAGGGGATCTGCCAGTTTACGGAGTCGTGGAGTTCAGATGGACTCCTGCGTGGCCACGAGTGCAGGGGCAGGCGTATGTTTGGGGCAACTCATCCAGAGCCGGAAGGTTCTGCCGCGCTGTTTCCCTCGCCGACGGCGTCGAGAGCAAACTCATGAGACGGCGGAAAGCTCAGCAGCTCGACCTTCGGCCTCTGCTGCTCGAACTCTTTCACTCGTCGCATTACATCCGGCAAGCGACGTTTTCCCAGGGGGCAGAACGCCACACACGCGATCTTGCACATGCGATTTCCCGTTCCCTCGTTGCCCCAGTACTCTTTGTCCACGTAATCGACGTCCGGAAGGTCCACCGGGTATTGGGCTTTGAATTTCGCCTTGATCTCCTCGTATCGGACGCCCCGACGCCCCACGTCGGTGAAGCATCTCAGATGGCTGACCCGACCGCCCAGGCTGATCGCCCGCGTCGGACAGGCCTTCATGCAGATAGTGCAATCCGGAGGGCAGGGGTCCCCCTCAAGAAGGGGGCCGCTCTCCAGCCGCGCAACGGTAAGAAGGGCGCCGAGTCGCATCCTCACACCAAGCTCCGGGCTGGCAACGACGCCGTTCTTTGCCTTCCGCCCCAGCCCGGCCAGCACGGCCGCGCGTTTCAGGCTGAAGACCCCGTAACCGACGGAGAGAATGTCGGGGTCGTCGTCCGCCCGGTGGTTGTAGCGGGACTGGCCAGCGCTGCCCAGGGGGACCGATCTGTACCCCTGTTCCTCGAGCCAGTGCGCCAACCCGAATGTGATGTCATTTAGCTTTCGGTTCAGGAGCACGTAACCAAAGTTTCCCTGGATCGCCGTGGTCTTGGTGTCGGTCGTGGTGCTGTCGATGACCCCGTCCAGGTGCCTGACGGCCACGACGACGACGCTGTGGGTGGACGGCATCAGCTCCGAGGGTGTGTATCCACTGTGGGGGTAGACATGAACCGTGGAGGTGTCGAACGACGGTGGCTCACTCCATCGATCCGCTGGAGCCACCGAGACGAGGTCGGCGCCAAGGCGGTGGGCTGTTTCCTTCAGCGCTTTGGTCAACGGTGGGGTGTCCGGCCCGCTCGTCACGTCGTTCATCGACCGCCTTCCTCTCCGTTGCGCCACAAGTCTGTCGGCTCCAATACATTAGCGGCCTCGGCGCATGCCGAGGCCGCTGAAGATTCCCTGCTCGTGTCTGCGGCATCCTGATTCGTCAATCTGGACTAGGTTTTGGCCACCGAAATGATCGAGTGAACCGCCATGCCCAGTCCACGAGTCGCTGTACGGCTTTTTGCTACGGTGAACGACCCCAACCAACACAGAGACTCACGTTCATTCAAGTCGGCGGCGCGGTTGAAGTCGCCATCGTCACCGGTTACGCGGGCGAAGAGACGGATAGCTCCCGCCAACCTACCCTCCCGCGATGGGCGGGAACACGATCAACGTTGCGTCTTTCGTGACGATGTCGGTGGAGTAGGCGAGGTTGCCGTTCATCGCGGCGTTCCAGGTCTGCTCTCGCGTGACCCCGAGCCGCTCCAGCACCTCGCCTACCGTTATCCCCTCGTCAACTTCGATGTCGACTTTCTTGTCTCCACCCTCGGTGGACTTGCCCAGGTCGCCCAATAGCTCGACCTTCACCAGCATGACACACACCTCATCCCCACTCGCCGCCACACCTGATGCCATACGGCCATGATCGCCCGTCCTAGACTGCCGCGGCTTCGCGGAACGGGGCTTCTTCTTCGATCCAGCTCAGGCCGAGTTGCGCGATTTTTTCGGGAGTCGGGACACCGGTCTCGGCGTCCCATCCCATCATGGAATAGAACATGCTGATGGCGTGTTGCATCTTATCCGGATCGACCCCGCCGTCAACGAGTGCGCCGGCGCTGGTCGGCTTGAACATGCGCTTGGGCAACGTGTCTGCAGCGGACGTGATGCCCTCGCGGATGTTGAAGATGCGTCCCATGGTCGCAACTCGTTCACCCGTTAGGAGCGCCTCCGCGACCGTGTACTGCCATCCGGTTATCGCCCGGATTATTTCCACCTGCTGTTGAATGGTCCACGGCACGAAGGAGCAGGCGATCGCAGAATCCCTGAACAACGCCCATAGGTGGACTGCTCGCTGGTTGGCGACTTTCTCACCGCTCAGGTCGTCGGCGGGAAGCGGTCCGACAACGCCGACGCCTCGCATATGCTCGAGGCCCGGCGACTCTTGGGTCGCGGCGGTGTCGTGCAGTCCAGCGCAGTGGTCGGCGCCCTGTGCCTCGACCGAGTACACGATTCCCAGACCTTGCTTGACTCGCGGGTCGTGCATGGGGAGCTCGAGGCCTTTTACGTGCACCGCGTACTCATCCGAGCCTTCGCCCAGCTTCTCGGCCGCGGCGCGCACGCCGCCAGCAAGAACGTCGCCGATGCCCTGACGATGGGCAATCATGTCGACCATCTGCAACATGGCGTCTGCGTTGCCAAACCGAAGATCGACCCCGCCCGTGTCCTCGAGCGTCAGTATCTCGTTCTCGAAGCATTCCATGCCGAAGGCAATCGAAACGCCGAGAGAGATCGAGTCCAGTGAGTGCAGGTTCGCCAGCTCGTTGGCCTTGATCACGGCAGCAAGGTCGTCCACGCCGCATGCCGCCCCCAGCGAAGCCAACGACTCGTACTCCGGACCGCCATTGCGCGGGTCCACGTTATACGGCTCACCGATTTCCACGGTCTTCTTGCAGCGAATTGCGCAAGCGGCACACGCCTCCATTCCGGCCCCGTAGGTCTCCATCGTCTTGGTCGCCGTGATGTTCTCGGTGCCCTCCAGGTAGTTCACGCCGAAGTTGTGGGTGGGCATGTTTCCGATATTGTTGCCGCCGAGCATCATTGAGTGCTCGCCGGTTCCCACGTCATGCATCGACTTGCCGAACAGCGGCAGATCGTAGTAGTTGCGGTTCATATAGAGCGTAAGCTCGCGGATCTTGTCTCTGTCAGCGACCTCAGGGTTCCAGCGCCCTCGCGAAGCCACCGCTTTCAAGTTCTTGGAGCCCATGACGGCCCCGAGTCCACCCCTGCCCGCCGCGTCTTTGAGGTCGTTGATCACGCAGGCGTAGCGGACCATGTTTTCGCCGCCCGCCCCGATTGCCGCGGTGCGGATGCCCCTGATCCCTGTCTCCTCCGTGATTGTGTCGTGGGTCTCCATCACATTCTTGCCCCAGAGATGGGTGGCGTCGCGGATCTCCACGGTTTCGTCGGTGATAAGGAGATAACAGGGCTTCTCTGCTTTACCTTCCACGATTAGCGCGTCGTATCCAGATTTCTTGAGCTCCATCGGCCAGAATCCGCCGACCTCGGTCTTGGAGAAACCGCCTGTCAGGGGAGATTTCGCCCCTATGCAGTTGCGGGTTGCGCCGGGCATGGCCATGCCTGTTATGGGCCCCAATCCGAAAATCAGCTTGTTCTCCGGACCCAGCGGGTCGATGCCTGGCGGCACCTCTTTGAGTAGGAAGTAGGAGACGAACCCGGCGCCTCCAAGATACTTCCGGTAAAAGGCTTCGTCGGGCTCATCCACCGATATTCTGCCTTCCGTAAGGTTCACTCTGAGGATCTTGTTAGCGACACCCGCTATCATGCATGACCTCCTTGTCTACAGGACGTTCTCGCCTATTCGTTGAGTGCTTTTTGACTGCGGCCGAACGCCGACAGTTTTGCTTGTGGCAAGCGTAAATGCGCAGCCAACTTCTGTCAATCCCGAAACGTCCATCCGATGGCAAACGCAGTCTCCCTAGCATATAATGCGGCTGCCTGAGAAAGGCGCGAACAAGATTCGCGTTTCCCACCGCAACGTGCAATTTCGGCGCCTCTCGACTCCAATCGGGAAGGCCACACGCGGACTATCCGAACACTGTACTCAGGGGGATCGACATGCTGGGTTTCGACTTGACCGAAGAACAGGCAGCGTTGCAAACGTTGGCGCGTGAATTCGCCGAACGCGAGATCATGCCCGTGGCCGCCGAGTTGGACCGGATGGACGTCCACGACAGCTTCCCGTGGGACGTTGTCAGGAAGGGTTCAGCGCTGGGCCTCCGCACCATGGCGCTCCCGCCCGAATGGGGAGGCCAGGGCATCGATCTCTTGACGCAGGCGATCATGATCGACCAGCTTGCTTACGCCGACATGAGCTGCTGTAAAATCTTCAGCCAATGCTGGAAGGTCTCCCGGCACCTCAGCATGGCTGCCACCGAAAACCAGAAACAGCGCTACATTCCGCCGTTCGTCGAGGACGACACGTTCGTCCTGGGTCAGGCGATCACCGAGCCCGATTCCGGGTCGGACAACTCGGGCTACTACGAAACTCCGCCGGGCGAGGGCCTTGCGCTGCGCGCCGAGCGCAAGGGCGACCATTTTTTACTGAACGGAATGAAGCACATGATCGCCAACGGCCCGGTTGCGAAGCTGTTCATCATAACGGCCCGCACCGACCCGAACGCCAGTCAGGTCGATGGCGTCAGCCGGTTCATCGTGCCCACGGACACGCCCGGGTTCAGTATCGGCCGAATCCACGACAAGGTCGGATTCCGGGCGTACCCGAATGCGGAGTTGATCTTCGAGAACGTTCGCATACCGGTCGAGGACCTGCTGGGCGGCAAGGAAGGCCGCGACTCCGAAGAGTGGTACATGCGCACCGTGAGCAACATCGAGCTCTCCGCCCATACGCTCGGCGTGGCGCGCGCCGCTCTGGACGCAGCCGTCAGATTCGCGAACGAGCGGCACCAGGGCGGCAAGATGATCATCAAGCATCAGGCGGTGCAGAACACGCTGGCCGAACTCTACATCGCGCTCGAAGCGGGACGGACACTCCTGTGGCGCACGGCGTGGACGACCACGCACCACGATGAGCCCAACGGTCTGCTGGCAAGCGCGTGCAAGGCTTTCTGCGCCGACGCGGCCCGCAAGATCACCCTTGGCGCGATGGACCTTTTCGGCGGCGCGGGAGTGATGCGAGACCTGCCCATGGAGAAGTATGTCCGCGACTCGCTGGTCATGCTCCATCACGCGGGCGGCACCCAGTCAATCGTTCACTTGAAGATCGGGAAAGCCCTGGAGGCGAGATACCAGGCGGGACTCGGCGTGTAAGCGGTTTGCCGCCTTTGCGTTCGTCCCGCGAGTGCACCGCCAGACCGTCTCAGTTCAATCAGCAGGAGGTGTTCGGCATGCGACACGCCGCCCGATACGTCGTCGAAACTCACGCGCACATCTCGACACTCTACGAACCCGTCGAAGCCAAAAACAAGAACTGGCAGAGTGTTGCCGTGCCCGTGGACAACTCCGCCATGTGCCTGTACGACATGGAGCGGTACGGCATCGACATGACTTTCATAAAGCCCCCCAGTCAGATCGGGCCACCCAACGAAATGCATGCCGAGATGGTGGACAGACATCCGGACAAGTTCCGCGCCTTCTGCACCGACCAAACCCAGAAGCTCAAGGTGGCTCAGGGGGAGGCCGAATGGGACATAGATTCCAGTGCCGCGGAAGTGGATGCGGCCCTGGCCACCGGAAGATTCATCGGAATCGGAGAGTTCGTGCCGAGAGATTGGGACCCGCGAAAGACCTACACCTTCGAGGAACGGCTGGGCGAGTTCCGCATCTTCATGGAGCTCGCGCGCAAACACGGAGTCACAATCGACTACCACGAGTTCTCTGGCGGGTACGAATGGGACCACTGGCGGTTGCTTGCCCGTCTTGCCGCCGAGTATCCCGATGTACCCATCATCGTCTGCCACGCGGGTCATTCCGGGGGAGCGCACGACGACGGCCCCAACCAGCTGCGAAACGTACTTCGCGTGACGGGAGGAGCCTGGCGAAACGGGCGGAACAACATCTACCTTGAAACCGGAACGTGGCCCGCTGAGTTCTTCAAGATCGCCATGGACGACCCGAATGTGGGCGTGACTCAGTTGATCTGGGGCGGCGACTATGGGTCGCGCCAGTACATACTGACTTCTCCTGGCAGAGACGGAGCCACCTTTGCGACGTTCATGAGGAAATGGCAGCTAGTCGCGCCGTACCAGGTGGACTGGTGGGGTACGTCTCTGCACCGAATCGACAAGGTCAGAGATTTCGCCACCCAAGACGAGATCAATCTGATCTTGGGCGGCAACGCGGCGAGGTTGTTCAATCTGCCGATGCCCCATGACCGGATGTTCATGCGCGGCAGACCGGACGCCTGGGGAGTGTACTGGGAAGACTCGTTGCCCTGACCCTCGGATGTTGAAGTCAAACCGGGGCTCACCGTCTTGCTAGGGGAGCAACGCTATGCGTTGCACGCCCTCGTCGCGACGCTCCATCATCCGAAAGCCTTCTTCGGCGTCTTCGAGCGGAAGCCGGTGCGTCACCAGCGAATCGAGCAGCACCTTCCCTGATCTGACCAAGTCGATGGCCAACGGATAGCCGCCGCCCCCGCCGCGGACGCCGACAAGGCTCACCTCTTTGCGATACAGCAACTGCGCTGGGATTCCGTCCACGGGGCCGTCATAGATCGAGAACACCACGATCCGACCGCCCGTCCTGACCAGCTCGAAAGTGTCGATGAGGGCCTGCGGGTCGCCTGACGTCTCGAAAACCAGGTCGAACCCCTGCCCATCGGTCAGCGACAAGGCGCGTTCCATCCAGCCGTCTTCACGAACATTGACCGTGTCGTTGGCGCCCAAACTCGACGCCATGGCCAGTCGCCACTCCCGAGTGCCGAAGACCGTCGTGTGGGAGGCGCCATTTTCTCCGGTGAGCTGACTCAAGATGAGCCCGGCGATTCCCGGCCCGAGGATTGCTGCTCGTTCGCCGAAACCGGGTCTGCCCCGACGGATCGCACGAACCGAGCACGCGACGCTGATCAGCGCCTGCGCAAGGCTGAAGTCCAATTCGGGTGGAATCAAGTGAAGGGCGCGAGTCGGCGCCACGACGAATTCGGCGAACGTCCCGTCACGAGTCCTGCCTTGGGAGACGCGATCTGGGCACAGCGCCTCCTGCCCGTGACGGCACATCGCGCACACCTCGCATCCCCAACTCGCCTCGACGACGACCGGATCGCCTTCCTGGAACCCGACGACCTCGGGACCGGTCACGTCCACCACGCCGGCGGCCTCGTGCCCTGGCACGATCGGCAACGGCGCTGGCTGCCTGCCTTGATAGACCATCAGGTCCGTGCTGCAGATGCCGGTGGCCTTGACGCGGACGAGCACCTCGTCTCGACCAGGTCGAGGCGTTTCTGCATCGATAACTCGAAGCGATCCGGGTAGTTGGAGCACTGCTGCCCGCATTGGTGTATCCCGTACATCTAGGTTGGGGATTGAGCGTCGCCTCTCGGCGTCGGGCGAAGTGTAGCGAGAGCCCCCTACCCTGTCAACGCGTGGCGTCGCGCGCTGCTCACGCTCTGATCCGGGCCGGTTTGACTTGGCTGCGGACTCGGATATACTCACGATGTTTCGTAATCCGGTCGGGGTTCGGCCAGGGTGCGCGAGACAATACTATTTTATCTAAGCGAGGTTGCGCATGGCGATGCCATTGGAGAATGTCAAAATACTGGACTTCACGATTATGATGCAGGGTCCGCATGCGACCCAGATGCTGGCCGACATGGGCGCGGACGTAATCAAGGTCGAACGGCCCAACAGGGTGACCGGACGAATCGACCAGCGATACGGCGAGACCGGCACATACGGCCAGGAAGGCGGCGACCACAGCTTCTTCTCGGCCACGTTCCTGGCGCACAACCGCAACAAGCGGAGCATCACGCTGGATCTGAAAACCGAGACAGGTCGCAAGATCATCAACCGGCTGCTCAAAGAGGCCGACATCGTCTACTCGAACTTCCGGCCCGGCGTCATGGCGCGCCTGGGTTTGGGATATGAGGATTGCGTCAAGGTCAACCCGTCGATCATCTACGTTCTGGCATCCGGCTATGGCGAAAACGGGCCGTACGTGAATCGACCGGGGCAGGACATGCTTGCACAGGGCATGGGCGGGTTCAGCGCGGTGAACGCCTCTGCCGACGGGCGGCCCACCGCGATCGGCTTCTCGATATCGGACCTGATGGGAGCGCATTACGGCGCATTCGGCGTAATGGGCGCGCTGTACCACCGTGCAGAGACCGGTGAAGGTCAGGAGGTGCACATCAGCCTGTTGGACGGCACCGTCGCCGCCATATCTGAGTCGGCGTTGCACTACCTCAACACCGGCATCGATCCGATCCGCTCCACACCCGGTCACGCCTGCGCCTATATACCAGCGCCTTACGGGTGCTACAAGACGAAAGACGGATTCATTGCAATTGCGGGCGGAGGAAAGCTGACCGGGCTTTGCAAAGTCCTCGGCATCGACAATCTCGAGGAAGACCCTCGTTTCAACACGGGCCCGGTTCGGGACGAAAATCGAGCCGAATTTGAATCGATACTCGAGAAGGCTTTGGCTCCCAAAACCACTGATGAATGGTTGCCGCTCATGGCAGTGGAAGACCTTTGGGTCGCGCCCGTCAACACCCTGGGACAAGTGTTCAGCGACCCTCAGGTGCTGCACAACGACATGGTGGTGACAATCGACAGTCCGATCGGCCCGATCAAGATGCCGGGCATCCCTTACAAATTGTCGAAGACCCCGGCCCAGATCCGCATGGCGCCGCCTAGGCAGGGCGAGCACACCGAGGAGGTAATGGCTTCGATAGGCTTCAGCCCTGACGAGATCGAGCAGGCGAAGCAGGACGGCGCCGTTTAGCGGCTGGACGGACATCCTGGCTCAACGACCTGACTCCAAACGGAAGGAGAGCTTTCAGTGAAGGTAATACTCGCCGGAATCGAATACGTCGGAGCAACGACGATGGCCAACAAACTCAGCGCGTGGAAGACGGAGATCATGGGAGAGCCCTTCGCCGGGGGCCTCATTCACGACCACTCGAAGCTGCCTCACACATCGGGCCACCCCGACGACACGACGCTCGAAGAGCAGCAGCAGATACTCGCTCTGTCTCCGAAATTGAAGGAGATGTACCACCGGTACAGCATGTACTACCACCTCCACCACTACAATTCCGCAGACGACTTGACGATCGGCTTCCACATCGAAGAGTCGATCTACGCCAGGAAGTACTACGGCTACGGGCTGCCCGGTGACCAGTTCGACCGAGAGGCGGTGTTCGGTCAGGTCGAAAGCAGAGCCAAACAGATCACATCGGACCCGATAATCATCGTGCACATGACGGCGGACGAAGGCGTGATCTCTCGGCGTATGGCAGAGCTGAAAGGCTCGCCTCATCACACCAACAGCCCGTTGACCGAGGGCGACATCGCAGAGGTCATGGCTGAATACGAGCGACTTGTCGCCAAGTCCGAGCTCGGTCCCAAAATCCACGTCGACACGAGTACGGACTCGCCGGACGAGACGCTGCAGAAGCTGGCCGCGTTGATGGAGCCGCATTTCACCGACCACGACAGGGAACGAATCAAAGCGCACTCCGGCTGAGCGTCCGCTGCGCAAGTGACGACCCGGCATTCGGCGCCGGGCCAGGGATACCGCAAACCAAACACGGAGGTTGCCATGGCGAATCAGGAAGTTATCTACGAGAAGAAAGGCAGGATTGCCTTCGTAACCATTAATCGCCCGGAGCGGATGAACGCTGTCGCACTGTCGACCAATGCGGAGATGTACGACATCTGGACAGATTTCCTCGAGGACCCGGAGGTCTGGATCGGCATCATATCTGGCGCTGGCGGAAAAGCGTTCTGCGCGGGCTCTGACATCAAAGAGATGACCACCCGCCCGGCCGGAGAGCGGGTGTCGAAGGACAGCGATTCTCCTCACCAAGAAGGCGGGATGGCCCATCGCGAGATTTGGAAGCCGCTGATAGCGGCCGTCAACGGCTACTGCCTCGGCGGCGGCCTGGAGATCGCGATGGCTTGCGACATCATCATCGCGTCGGACACCTCCAGCTTCGGGGTGCCCGAGATCAGGAACGTCGGCGGTTTCCCTGGCGACGGCGGCATCCACCGCCTTCCTCGACACGTTCCTCGCAAGATCGCCATGGAGATGCTTCTCACCGGCACACGCATCTCGGCGGAGCGAGCTTTGCGAATAGGTTTGATCAACAAGATCGTGCCCCCGGATCAGGTCATGGACGAGGCAATCGCCATGGCAAACACGATCAACGAAAACTCGCCCGTCGCCGCCAGGGTCAGCAAGGAAATCGCGACCAAGACCATGGACCTGCCACTCGAGTACTACGAGTCCGAGGCTGACAAAGCATGGGACCTCGACCGCATAGTCGGCGCCAAACTGCGAAACTCGGAGGACTCGAAGTCCAGGGAGGGCCCTCGGTCGTTCGTAGAGAAGCGTAAGCCAGTCTGGCTGGGCCGCTGATCCGCCACGAACTAACGTCAGACGAGCCCCAGACTGTCGCGGGGCTCGTTTGATTTCATCCGCTCGGGTCCAGAATTAGACAGGTCAGACGGCGGCTACACGTTCCACCCAGAGCTGCGTCAGCCGATCGGCGTCCACGTCGAGTGCGACGCGGGCGTTGGGCTCCTCGCCTGGTTCTTCGCGTTGGTTCGCCACCGTCATGCCTCGGGTATGCTCCCCCAGGATCTCGATTTTCACCGGGAGGTCCCTGCACTCGAATAACTCCGGCGCGATGCCGTAGGACACCGCCGGCATGTCGTTGTAGCGAACTCCGCCCGGATGGTGGAGGCGTCCTCGGCGTTCGTACGCAGCCTGGATAAACGGCGAAACGCGCTGCATGAACCGAGTCGCCTGAGTGTCGGCGGCCCAGAGTTCCTCTTGCTGTGCAACGCTGATCTCCACCTTCTCGCACACGTCCAGGCCGATCTGAACGACCTTGGCGCCGGATCGGTAGACGACGTCTGCAGCCTCGGGGTCGCCTCGCAGGTTCGCGCTGGCGGTCGGTGACGCATTGCCCGGAACGTTCACCGCTCCGCCCATCACGATTACCTCACCCACAGCTTTGGCGAATCCCGGCTCGACGGCCGTGGCCAGCGCGACGTTCGTGAGCCTGCCGATCGCCATCAGCGTGATTTCGCCCGGAGACGCCATGACGCGGTTGATGAGTTCAATGACGGCGTTGGTCGTCTGGGCCGCGGCCGACGGCATCGGCACGTCCGTGTCGCCAAGGCCGTCGTCGCCGTGTATCAGCGCCGCGAAGGTCGGCTCGGCGCAGTTGTACGGTCTCCCAGCTCCCTCGTACACGGGAATATCCGCACGACCCGCGGCCTCCAGAGTGCGAAGTGCGTTGATCGTGCAGTTCTCGACCGGCGTGTTGCCGAACACGGTTGTCATCGCTTCGATGTTCAACTCGGCACTGCCCAACGTCATCAGGATTGCGGCTGCGTCGTCGATGCCCGGGTCTGTGTCGATGATTACTCGTTTCATGGTTCTCCTTCGGACTGTCTTTCGATGAGCCGCGTCGATTTCAGTCGATAGGCGCTGGAGCCTAGACCCATCCGTTTCAGACTCCGAGAGCCTGGTGTTTGGCGGCGGCAGTCGTTAGCTGACCATAGCAACAACGATCGACGCCGTCAATCGTGATCCGGCGCTTCGTGGAAAGCTCCAGACGCTGGCGCCTCCGTGCGGACCTCAGGCGTGCGGCGCTCGCCAAGACGAACCCGAACCGCTTTGAAGGACACCATTCCTCGACCTCAACGCAATCGAGAGCGGCGCAGTCGCGTATCCCGATCTTGCGCGCAGCAGACGGTTGTCCCGTGCGGGTTGCGATGCTTTATTGCTGGTTTAAGGGGTTTTGATAGAGACAAGATGATGGAGATGACGGCATTCAGTCAGAGTGATATCATTCACACAGTCTGAGGAACGGCAAGTTTCAGCTCCAGCTGTGTTGATCCGCGATACCAGGTGAGCCGCGTTCAGGAAGACGGCCCACACGATCCAGCGGAGCTGCCGGCGCCCGTTTCACTGCGAGTGATTCTGTAGCAAACATCCAGGAGCTCGCTGCTGGCAGAGATACGGCAGCCAACGAAGGGATGACATGACGACTCAAACCGCCCAGGGACAACTTCGAGAACACGTGCTGGACGCGGGTCTGTGCACTGTGTGCGGAGCGTGCTCCGGCTTGTGCCCTTACCTGAAGCCGTTCCAGGGACGAGTCGCCGTCGTGGATCGGTGCACTCTTCCCGAGGACGAGGGCCGTTGCATCGCCCATTGCCCGCGCGTGGGAACGGATATGGAGCAGCTTCATCAGGACTTGTTTGGCTCGACGTACTCGGCCGAACCCGTGGGCGCCGTTCGCAAAGTGCTCATGACGCGCAGTGCGAATCCAGCCGTCCGTGAGGCGGCCCAGTACGGAGGAACCGTCACCACTCTCGTGCAGAACGCCTTGTCCGGCGGCATGGTCAAACGAGCGATCTTAACGCGGACCGTGGACGGCAGGCCCATGGGCGTCAGCGTCTCCACCCCGGAAGAGGTGCTCGACAGCGCCGGCTCCAACTACCTGGCCGCTCCCACACTGGCGGCGTTGAACCAGACCAACGGCAGCGGCGCCTCCCCTGTGGCGTTCGTCGGCACGCCGTGTCAGGTCATCGGATTCCGCAAGGTTGCGGGTCTCGCCGCGTCGTCCAACGGATCGGGCCAACAGCCCGTCGTCATAGGCCTATTCTGTACCTGGGCGCTGGGACACTCCTTCCTGGAATTGCTGAAGGAGAAGGCGCCGACAGGCGAGATCGTGAAGACGGACGTTCCTCCGCCTCCCGCCCAGCAGTTCGACATCGAGACTACCGACGAGAAGGTGTCGTTGCCGCTCGATGACGTCCGCGCCCACATCCTGGATGCGTGCGCCACCTGCCACGACATGACCGCGGAACTCTCCGACATCTCCGTCGGCTCTGCCGAAGGCATATCGGGTTGGAACACTGTCCTGGTGCGGACCGAGCGCGGTGAAAAGCTCCTCCAGCAGGCTGTGGACTCGGGCATTTTGGAAGTCCAAGATCTGCCAGAGGCAAGCCTGGAACATCTGAAAATGGCATCGACGAACAAACGCACGCGTGCGTTTCAAAGGCTCTCGGAACAGAGCGGCAATCCAGAAGAATTAGGCCACCTGAGAATGACGTCTCAGGCGGCTCATCGCGTCTTGGACGGGTCTTAGGTCCTAATAAGGAAAAGAGGGAAGCATGGTTTCATTGGCGAAGAGCCCGGCGGGCGCTTTCGAGCTGCTGTTGGGCAACGAGGCAATCGCGCGAGGAGCCCTGGAAGCGGGCGTCAAGGTCGCCGCCGCGTATCCTGGCACCCCTTCGAGCGAGATCATCGAGACCCTTGCCAGGCTGGCGAAGGAAAGCGGAATCTACGTCGAGTGGTCCGTCAACGAGAAGGTCGCCGCCGAGGTTGCATCGGCGGGCGCGTTCGCCGGAATGCGATCGCTTATCGCGATGAAGCACGAGGGGTTGAACGTTGCGCTGGACTTCTTGGCGCACCTGAACCTCACACAGCGGGTAAACGCTGGATTCGTGGTTATCGTCGCCGACGATCCGCAGGCGTGGTCCAGCGCCTCGGAAAACGACTCGCGCCACATCCCGCCGATGATCCACGCACCGCTTCTGGAGCCGTCCTCGCCTCAGCAAGCCAAAGACATGATGCAGTACGCATTCGACCTCTCCGAGGAGCTCGGAATGTTCGTCATGGTCAGGAGCTGCACCCGTCTCGGCCACGGCACTGGCAAGGTTGTCATGGGTGAAATGCCTGTAACGGACGTGAAGCCGAGGGTTGAGATCGATGCCCCGGTCAGGGCGCTCACGGCGCCTATGAGACATCTCGCCGCCCTCGACAAACTGGAACAGGCCAAGGAGAAATTCGAGGAGTCGCCCTGGAACATATATGAAGGCCCTGACGAGCCCGATCTTTTGCTGATTTGCACCGGCCCTTCGGCATTGTATGCACAGGAGGCGGTGGAACTGCTGGATGTCGAAGAAACCGTGGGCATCCTCTCGTTGGGCACAACCTACCCGCTGCCTTCGCGACTGATAGAGCATCACATCTCCCGGGCCAAACGCTCGATGGTGCTGGAAGAGGTCGATCCGTTCGTCGAGGACCAGATCAAGAAGCTCGCGGCCGACAGGAACCTGCCGCCCTACGACGAACCTCTTTACGGCAAAGGCACGGGCCACATCTCCCCTGCCGGCGAACTCAACCCCGATGAAGTGCTCAAGGGCATCGCGAGAGTCCTGCGCGCGGAACGATTGCCCGACCAGGACGCCGGTTACTCCCGCCTCGCCGACCACCTCGTCGACGAGAGAACGGTCTCGCGCGGACTCATTTGGTGTCCCGGATGTCCCCACAGAGGCACTTTCTGGAGCGTCAAGAACGCGCTGAAGCTGGACGGCCGGGACGGCTTCGTCACCGGCGACATCGGATGCTACGGCATGGACGCCGGTTTCGGCGGCTTCGGCAGCACCCAACCGATGGCGTCGATGGGAACAGGCGCCGGTGTGGCGTCCGGTCTGGGGAAACTAACTGGATTCGGATTCGACCAGCCTGTGATCTCAGTCGCGGGCGACTCCACGTTCTTCCACGCGGTGATCCCTGCTCTGGTGAACGCCACGTACAACCGCTCCAACTTCACGCTGGTCGTCGTGGACAACAGCGCGACCGCGATGACGGGATTCCAGCCCCACGCGGGCGTCGGCAAGACGGCGATGGGAGACGCTGTTCCGCAAGTGGACATCGAGAAGATATGTCGCTCCCTGGACATTCCCGTGGAGGTGCTGGACCCCTTCGAGTTGAGCGATGGCCAGGACGTCCTGCTCGACTACATTCAGCGCACGGAAGGCGTCAGAGTGCTCATCATGAAGCGGGAGTGCTTCCTGACGAGGCCGCGAGACGCTGATCCAGACTACAAAGTGACGATCGACAAAGACAAATGCCTGGGCGACGCCTGCGGCTGCAACCGATACTGCACGAGGGCGTTCAAGTGTCCCGGGCTCTACGCCGACCCCGACACCGGTCGAGCCAACGTCGACGAAGCCGTATGCGTCGGATGCGGACTGTGCACTCAAATCTGCCCGGAGGGGGCGATCCAGAAGGAGGCGTTCGCATGAGCAACTCGAATGGCCAGCCTGACCCATGCAACATCATCGTCTCCGGTGTCGGCGGGCAAGGAAACGTGCTGGCGTCGCGACTGATCGGGCGTGCGATGGTCAAGTTCGACTACCACGTGTCCATTGGCGAGACCTACGGCGCCTCTCAACGCGGCGGCACGGTGATGAGCCACGTGCGATTCTCGTCCAAGCACGCCTACGGGCCTCTGATCCCGAAAGGTCGGGCGAATACCGTCATCGGCCTGGAGCCGATGGAGACGTTGCGAATCCTCAAGGACTACGGCAACCCTGACGTGTCGGTCATCGTCAACACCCGCCCAATAACGCCGGTGAGCGTTAACCTGGGCCAGGGCCGTTATCCGGACGCCGACGAACTCAAAGACGCCATCGGGCAGCTCTCCAAACGCTCATGGTTGATCCCAGCCACGGAGATCGCCCTGGAAATCGGCACTCCAGTCGTCGCCAACGTCGTCCTGCTGGGGACGCTGGTCGGCGCCGGACTGATCCCGATTACACCGGGTGACTTCGAGCAGGTGCTGCGAGACAACGTCCCCGAGCGCCGTCTGGACCGCAACCTGGAAGCGTTCACTAAAGGCATCGAGGGCGTCCAGACGTACGTCGCCTGATCGCGTCGCCCGTGGCCGTGGCGATAGCCAATACCGAAAGTCGCGAATTTCTCGCCAATCCTGCGGCGACTCGTCGAGGTGGTTCGACAGGCTCACCACGAACGGAAGAACTATCGCTCGATCGCCCCGAGCGGAGCCGAAAGATCTGGCCAATGTGACACGCGTCTGTCTGCGAGGTCTTCCCGATTGCATCGGGGCCCACGACGAGGAGGGTCCCTTTGGCCGTTCGGCCTGAGCCTGTCGAAGGCCAACCGTAATGCCAGGTGAACTGCCCACTCGGAGTTCCCTGTGCAGACATCGACGTTCGGGCGAAAGCGCCCCGATTCTTTCACCGCGAACGACTCCAGCGCCGAGCAGGCGATTGCTGTACACTCGCTGGAACGCCACTTACCTGTTAGGAGACACAAATGCAGTTGTCCGGTGAATTCAGACAGACCCTCGAGCGCGGCATGGATCGCCTGTCGTGGGGCGCCGAGGCCATCGCGAAGACCATCCCTCCGGTTCAGGAAGGCAAGTACCTCAACCTGAACTTCAGCAACGGCACATACGTCGTCGAAGAGGAACGAGGATACTGGGCCGGATACCTCGCCGGCAAACTCTGGATGATGTACGACTACTACGGTTGGGAGAGCTTCGGCCAAGCCGCGGCCCTGGTGACCCGCTGGTGCGCGCCAATCATGAAGGAGGCGAACGTCAACACGGGCTTCGTCACCCAGTACGCCCCGACGATCGGATACGAACTCACCGGCGAAGAATGGCTGAAGGAGATGGCTCTCGAGGGGTGTGAGGCATTCGCCAAGACCTACAATCCGGCGCTGGGCATCTTCATGATGTGGCCGCCCACGGAACCGAAACCCGAAAACTACGGTCCTTTCGGCCGGAACTTCGCCGATTGGGAAACCTTCATCGACGAGTCGTCGTGCGGGAGCCCGCTATGGTGGGCCAGGCGTTTCCGGCCCGAGTATGGCGACATGATGGTATCGCACCAGGAAGGCATGAGCACGTTGGGCGTCATACAGCCCAACGGCCGTTCGCACCACATGCTGGGGTTGGATCCTGCAACCAAGAAGCCATTAGGCTTCCACACGATGCAGGGCTATGACAACACCACTCACTGGACGCGAAGCCAGGGGTGGGCAATGAACTCGAGCATCTTCGCCTACGAGGCCACCGGCGACGAGCAGTTCCTGGAGGTCGCGATCAGGGTGAGCGATTACTACCTGAACGACATGATCAAAGACGGCGGCCCGGTGCCGTTCTACGACGTTCTCGACCCGCGAATTCCGAACGTGCCGAGAGACACCTGCTCAGTCGCTCTCGCCGCCAACTGCATGATCCGGTTGATAGAAGAGAAGCCCGAACTGGAGGCCAAGTACGGCAGCTACATCGAAGAAGGGCTTACCGAGTTGTTCGACAACCACGTCACGCCGGCGGGAACGCTGCTACACGGCAGTTGGGGCAACATCCGAGGCCTGACGGAGTCCGTCATGCCATACGGCGGCCTGTACCTGACCGAAGCGGTCTACCGGCTCCTGAAGCCCGGAAACGACATCTGGGGCACGAGGCCTGCGTAGAAATCTGGCGACGACTATTGGGCGAGCGTCCGACGGCCATCGCCCAACAGTTGGCGTCACCGCATATCGCTCGCGGACAGATTGCGTCGACGCAGGCGATGACGGACGGACGGTCAGTTTGGGCGCAGAATCACTTGACGGCAGTCGCCTCGATTTCGACCAACAGCTCCGGGAACGCCAGGCGGGAGACACCGAGCAGCGTGCTCGCCGCTCGACAGCCAGCTTGCCCCAGGCGGGACCCGAACCCCTCTGCAGCCGCCATGAATGCGTCGACGTCTGTCACATAGTAGTTCAGCCGGACTACGTCTGCCAGCGTGAATCCGGCGCCGCTCAAGACCGTCTCCAGTGTTGGCTGTCAGCCTAAATGGGACGGAAAGTTAATGGAGACTTTGAGCTGATATCGCGAGCTCTCTGAGTTGATGATTGTACA
>DCWO01000149.1 GCA_002328865.1 Dehalococcoidia bacterium UBA2160
GCACATGCTGTTCAGGCCAGGATACGATTGGAGAGACGCTTAAGGCCAATCGCCCAATGTTACGCCGCGTAGTCAACCAAGAATTGGGGCCTCGTTTTCGGGGCCCCCTTTGCTATGGGATCGGGTCGATCTTGACCGGGCCAGAAGGAGCTGTTCTTGGCTGGGCTGAAAACAAGCCCACCATGCCGAGCGCCCAGACTCTGGAACCGGTTAACCATCTGGCGGCCGAGGTTTCCACGCCGTCGCCAACGATTCAATTGGTATCGCCATGCCTGTGCTTGTCGCACCAATGTCGGGCTTTTCATTTCTGACGCCGCTGCATAGTCACGACAGGCGTGGGCCACGGCGGGCATGCCTGGGATGGCAGCCGACTGGCCTCAACTCCGGCAATGTCTCAATTTCCCTGGCGGTTTACAGGTCGGCCACGTTATCGGCCCGCCGCCTACCACGTGTCGATGTAGGGGTACTTCTTCGTGGTTCGCTCGGGGGTCGGGGGTAGGCTGTTGAGGCCCATGACGAGCCACGAGCGGGTGTCGGCGGGGTCGATGACGTCATCGATGCCGTAGCCGGCGCTGGCGTTGATTGCTTTTGCGCTTTCGTAGGCCTGGTCGACGCGGCGTTGGTATTCGGCGAGTCGCTCTTCGGGGTCTTCGATGGCGGCGAGTTCTTTTCGGTATCCGAGCTTGACCGACCCTTCGATCGCCATGCCGGCGAATTCGGCGGTGGGCCAGGCCACGGTGAAGAATCCCATGAACGCGCTGGCGCCGCACATCGCCTGGACGCCCAGACCGTAGGCTTTTCGGACCACGGTCAGGAACATCGGGGTCGTGATGTTGGCGCCGGCGTTGAACATCCGGACGCAATGCCTGACCAGCGCGGTGGACTCGACGTCAGGGCCGACCATCATGCCGGGACAGTCCATGAGGCTGAAGATGGGGATGTCGAAGGCGTCGCATAGCTGGACGAATCGCGCGCCCTTGTCGGCGCCGTCGGAGTCGATGGCGCCCGCGATGTGGTGCGGATTGTTGGCGATCACGCCGATAGGCTTCCCTTCGACGCGGATGAAAGCCGTGATGACGCCGATGCCGAACTTCTCTCGGATTTCGAGGACCGAGTCCTTGTCGGCGATCGTGTTGATGATCTCGCGCATGTCGTACAGGCGCATCCTGTTTTCCGGGACGGCGTGACGGAGGCTTCGCTGGTCGTTTGCCTCCCATTCGTCGACGGGTCCCTGGAAGTAAGAAAGGTACTTCTGCGCGGTGGTGACGGCCGCTTCTTCGTCCTTGACCAGGATGTCCACGACCCCGTTCGGGACCTGGAACGACATCGGCCCAAGCTCTTCGGGGGTGTATACGCCGAGGCCGCCGCTCTCCACCATGGCGGGACCGCCCATCGCGACGGTCGAGCCTTCGGTTGCGATGATGACGTCACAGCAGGCCAGGAGGGCCGTGTTTCCGGCGAAGCATCGACCGTTGGTCACCCCGACCAACGGCACCCAGCCGCTCAACTGGGAGAACTGCGTGAACGTGTGGGTGTCGAAGGCGACCCTCGGCCCGGTTCTGTCGTCTCCGGGGCGACCGCCCCCGCCTTCGGTGAAGAAGACCAGCGGCAGCTTGAAGCGCTCCGCCAACTCGAACATCCGATCCTGTTTGTAGTGGTTGCGGCCTCCCTGCGTCCCCGCGAGCACGGTGTAGTCGTAGTGGACGACCATCGTGCGGGCGCGCTCCGGGGAGAACAGCTTTCCGTTAACCGATCCGATGCCGGCGATGAGCCCGTCTGCGGGGGTGTTCTTTCTGAGCTCTTCGTCGGTAAATCGCTGGTGCTGGCGAGCGACGACCAACGGACCGTACTCCTTGAACGTTCCCTCATCCACGAGTTGCGCGATGTTTTCCCGGGGCATTCTGAATCCGCGGCCGTATCGTTTGGCGACGGCTTCGGGCCTGTTCTCATCGTACGTGTAAGCGTGTCGGTCATACACGAGTTCGAGGTCCGGCCTGATGTAATCGAGGTCGATTGCGTCTTCGGCTTCGAGGGCCGCTTCGCCTACGTCTGCTTCGTTCACGAAGATCAGGGGGTGACCCTCGACGATGATGTCGCCGGGCGCCACGTTGAGTTTGTTGACGACTCCCGAGGTGTCGGCCTTGATGACGTGCTCCATCTTCATGGCTTCCATGATCAGGAAGTCTTGCCCGACACGTATCTCGTCGCCTTCTTCGACCGATATCTGGATGATCGTGCCCTGAATCGGCGCTGCAATCCCTACCGACCCGTCGGGCCCGACCAAGCTCGCCGCGCCGTTTTCGGCGACCTCTTCCGCGGCCGATTGCGCAGTCTTGACCTGCTGGTCGTACGCGAACAACGCCAGCGGATCGCCGGTGTCCACCATGACCGGCGCGGTTCCGGTCAGGGGGCTCGCCTGCTGGCCTAATCCGCTTCCCGCGGGAGCGACGGCGCTCTCGACCCACTTCTTGGGAGCGGCCGCCGCATCGACCTGAGCCAGGGTCGCCATGTGTTCGTCGACCCATCGAGTGTGCACCGACCCGTCGAGGAAGTCCGGATGATTGAGTACATTGGTCAGGAACGGGATGTTGGTGGCGACACCCTCGATTCGGAACTCCGAAAGAGCCCGCAAGGATCGCCGCACTGCCGTCTCGAACTTCGGAGACGGGGAATGGGTGATGACTTTGGCGAGCAACGAGTCGAACGAGGGACTCGTCGTGTAGCCCGCGTAGCCGAATCCGTCGGTGCGGATGCCCGGGCCGGCCGGCGCCTCGTACGACCTGAGCGTTCCTCCGGCCGGTCTGACTGTGCCGTCTTCCAGCAGCGTTTCCATATTGATCCTAGTCTGGATCGCATAGCCTCGCGGCACGCTGACGTTTGGGCCGTCCAGGCCGATCTCCGCTACGGACGCGCCTTCCGCGAGCTGGATCTGCGCCTGTACGATATCCACGCCGGTGACCGCTTCGGTTACGGTGTGCTCGACCTGGAGCCGGGCATTGGTCTCGATGAAGAAAAACGAATCGGCGTCTGAAGTCGCGTTGACGTTGACCAGAAACTCGAATGTGCCGAGATTCGAGTAGTTGACGCTCTTGGCCAGCCGAAGAGCTGCGTTGATGATATTCTCTCGAATCGACTGCGCGAGATTCGGCGAGGGCGCTATCTCGAGGAACTTCTGGTACCTGCGCTGGACGCTGCACTCTCGCTCGCCGAGATGCACCACGGCGCCGTCGCTGTCGCCCAGAATCTGGACCTCGACGTGGCGGGCGTTCAGGATCAACTCTTCAACGTACAACTCGCCATTGCCGAAGGCGGTTTTGGCCTCGGATTGGCATCGGGCGTAGGCATCGTCGATCTCCCCAGCGTTTGTCACGGCCCGTGTGCCGCGCCCGCCTCCGCCCGCGACCGCTTTGATCATCATTCCGGCGTTGTCTCCGAGCGATGCGAAAAACTCGTGGCCCTCTTCAAGCGATATCGATCTGTCTATGCCTCTGAGGATTGGGACGGCTGCGCCGGCTGCGGCCGCTCGTGCCCTGCCTTTGTCGCCGAACAGCTCGAGGTGTTCGATATCGGGGCCGATGAACACGATCCCGTTCTCGGCGCACCTTCTGGCAAACGCCGCGTTCTCAGCGAGAAATCCGTAGCCGGGATGGATGGCGTCGCAACCGCTTTCAACCGCGGCGTTGATTATCCCGGCAGTGTCCAGATACGCAGGCACCCCACGCCCTTCCAGGGCATACGCTTCGTCGGCAATCGTCCGGTGAAGCGACGACGAGTCGTCTTCCGAATAGACCGCCACGGTTCGAATGTCGAGGTCGCTCGCGGCCCGCATGATTCGAATCGCTATCTCGCCGCGGTTTGCCACCAAAATGCTTTGAAATCCCATCAACAACAGTGCCTTTCGTTCTCGTAATTCGTCGTTATGATTTAGCTGTCAACCGAGCCAGTATCTACCTTACCCGATTGGCTGATCGCGCGCCTCCCTGCTTAGGGCCAGTATGGCGTCGGGGGCGGACCGAGCTGCGTGTCGAGCATGTCCTGGGCCATGTCGACGAAGTCACAGAGCATCGCCCGTGTGTCTCGTGGGTCGATGATGTCGAGCCCGTGGGCGCCTTCACCGCCGGTCGCTTCAGCGGTTCGGAACGGCGACGCCATGGCGTTCAGCATCGCCTCGATCTCCAGCCGCTTCGCCTCCGGGTCGTCCGAGGCCGCGATGTCTCGCCGATACGCGGCCGATACGCCGCCCTCGATGTGCATCGATCCCCACTTGCCGGACGGCCACGCGTAGCGATGGTACATGCCCGTGGGACGGTAGTGCGTCTGGCCGGCGACGCCGTAGGCCTGCTTCATGTAGAAGCTGACCCACGGGCTCTGGCTGCGGCATTGCGCGATGACCATCCTCGCTCCAGCTCGCACGATGCCCGCGTCCTGAGCTTCCTTGCCGACCATGAATCCGGGTTCGTCCACAAACGAGACGACGGGAAGATGGAACGTATCGCACAGGCCCCAGAGGCGCATCGCCTTCTCGCCCGCAGCGCCGTCGGTCGTTCCACCCATGTGGTTGGTGTTGTTGATCATCACGCCGATCGGATACCCGTTGGCGCGGGCGAGACCCGTGATGCGGGCCTTGCCGTAATGAGGCGCGATCTCGAAGAACGAATCTCGGTCGAGGACGTGTTCCAGAATCTTGTAGGGATCGTAACGTTTCCTCGGGTCCTTCGGGATTGCCGAAAGCAGCTCCTCGTCGCGGCGGTTCGGGTCGTCGTCGGTCTCGATCCTCTCCGGCTTCTTCCAGACGCTGGAAGGCATGAAGCTCAGGAACCGTCGAATCATCTCGAAGGCTTCTTCCTCAGTGTCTGCGAGGTTGTCGATTACGCCGCCTTTGATGACCTGGCTGCGGTAGTCGCCCAGGTCCTCCTTCGTGATGTCGTACCCGAACGCCGCCTTCACCACGGGCGGACCGCCGGCGAACACCTGGCTCGTGTCCTTCACCATCACGTTGAAGTGGCACAGGCATGCTTCGATGGCGGGCAGACCGGCGACCGAACCCAGGACGGCGGACACGACCGGCACCTGATCCAGCAGCTCCACGGCGAGGGTGGTCCCGGGACCGTCGGGCAGATACGTCCTGCCAAGTTGCTCGAACGTCCTCACACTCCCGCCGACCGCGTCCAGCAGCCGGATCAGCGGCAGTCTCCACTGGACGGCGTACTTCAACGCGTTCGGCTTGGCGCCATGACCGCGCTCGCCGGCGCCGCCGCGCACCGTGAAGTCGCCTCCGTCGAGAAGGACGCGCATGCCGTTGATCTTCGACGTGCCGATAACCCTCGGGTAGGAGACGAAATCGACCAACTCGTTGTTCTCGTACCTCGAGCTGCCCGCCAGCGCCGACAGCTCGTTGAACGTGCCAGGGTCCGCGAACGCCTTGATCCGCTCCCTCACGGTGAGCTTGCCGTTGTCATGCTGTCGAGAGACGCCCGGCTCTCCGCCCATCTTCTCGGCCATCTCCAGGCGCCTGTTCAACTCGTCGATCTCGTTCTGCCACACCATGCAGGCACGCTCCTATGTCGGTGAATTCCGGGAACCGGTGGTCGCCCGGCTAATAAGTCGTTCCAATGAGACCAAGCAACTTTATAGCTTTTGTCGATGTTGGACAACCGAAGGGCAATGTCCTGCCCGAAATTGAATCGCGATACGAAGCCAAATGAACCTCAACGCATTCAATCCCATGCGTCAACCCTGATGGCTGCAGTCGAGGGCGTCCGGTCGCTCAAGGATCTCTCACCGTGGGCGCGGCTTGGGGGAGAGTCGTTGGACAGCTTACGACCGGGATGCCTTGTGCCAGAGTTGCCAGCGGCATAAGATTGGCGGACGCGAATCACTTCATGTCGGACAGGTAGATACGGAGGGGGAAGATGTCCAGCGACAAACCCAAGGTCCTGATTACCGGCGCCAGCGGATTGATCGGCGGGTTGACGTGGCGCAACCTTGGCCACAAGTACGAATTCAGCGGCCTCAATCGGCGGGCGGTGCCCGAGATTCCGAACACACAGGCAGACATATAGGACTTCGACGCCATCCTGCCGGCGTTCGAGGGCATCGACATGGTCGTCCACATGGCTACCTACACCAGCGACGTGGACTCGTGGGACCTGCACCTCCAATCGAGCATCGTCGGCACGCGCAACGTACTCGAGGCAGCGCGCCTGAACGGCGTCAAACGCGTCGTCTTCGGAAGCACCATCGACACGACGACCGGCTACGAGCTCGACTACCCGTACGGCGAACTCGCCGCCGGCGAGTACGACAAGGTCACCGAGCCGTGGCGAATGCTGACCCACACGGACCCGACCCGGCCGAAGAGCATCTACGGTGCCTGCAAGGTCTTCTGCGAAGCCCTCGGCCACTTGTACTCGGACAGGTACGACATGTCGGTGCTGTGCATCCGTCTAGGCGCCGTTCGCGCGGACAACGCACCGACCCTCAGACGCCACTACCCCGGCTACCTGGACCAACAGGACTGCATCGACATGATCGACCGATGCCTCCAGGCTCCGGACGACCTCAAGTTCGACATCTTCAACGCGATCTCCGACAACCGCTACCGCTGGCGGGACATCGACCACCCCAAAGAGGTCCTCGGCTGGCGACCGCGCGGCCACGCCGAAGATTACGAGATCGACGACAAAGGCGGCTGGCATCAGGTGTTGGAGGGAGACCAAACGTTGGGGCGGTAAGTCTAGCGTAAGGGATAACGCGTGTGCAGGCAAAAGATAGCGGGAGACCGTTCACAGGCTGACCCGGGTTAGAGGAAGCGGAGTAGAACAGGCGCGGATCCGCGCGGCGGCCATCGGGAGTGCCAAGCATCCTCGCGAGGGTTATTTGTCCGGGAGTTCCCTCGGTTGCATGCCTGCGGGTCAAACCTCATAGGTGGAATCCGCCATGCCCCGTTGAAGACCATATTCGGCGCATACCCAACGATCTTGCATGTAATCCTCTACAAATCTGGAAGGTGTATTGGTAGTCTGGAATCAACACAGTTTCGCTATTCGTCCCGTTAAAGAGGCGATGTCCTGATGAGCAGTACAGACAACACCCGACCAAAGAGAAGCGATCGACGCAGCTCTCCGAGCGTGGCAAAGGGTCAAGGTTATCGTCTGCGACGCCGAGTCCGGACGGTAACAACCGTCAAGCCAGTTCGACGGTCACAGGACATATACACGCCCACGTACAGGGGCATGCGACGAACCTCTCCAACTTCGACGTCCGGGGATGAAGTACGCGCCACGGAGGACAATGTTGCCAGTGCCTTCAGCTTCACCCCTGATGGTTCGTGGCTCTGCGTCCGTTCGGTCACTGTTCCGATTCGTAGCCGAACCATGCAAGTGGAACCTGGGATGGTCTTCGCCCGAGGCGTCCGCTACATGGGTGTTGACCTCGCATCCTGGCTCGACAAGAACGCCGCGTAGGAAAAACGAACAGCGCCTTTGCCGCATCGAGTCCGACTCGGCTGCCGTCAAGATCCGAGCAGGCGTGTGCCGAAACCGTGATCGTAATGCGGTTCGAGGAAATCCAACGCGCCGATTTCTAGCATTGGCGGCTCTGCCGATACAGCGCGAAGCGTTATCGCGCGTCGTAGGCCGAACCAGCAACCTCGCCCCCTAAGTGGTCCTCATACCCTGGCCAGAAGCTCGGCGAGCCCGATGTGTCCTGCTTCGCGCGCACTTCCGAAGACCACGAGCTCGGTGACAAAGGCAGCTGGCGCCGGGTGGTCGACGGCGAGCAGCGGGTGCGGCGTTAGGCGTTGCGACCGTTACGGGCTCCCGGCTGACGTGCCGCCGTCCACCATGTAAACTCCACCAGTGCAAAAGCTGCTCTCGTCGCCGGCTAGGAAGAGCATCAGGTTTCCAATTTCCTCGGGCTCTCCGTAGCGCTGGAGGGGAATCCTTGCGGCGGCTGCGTTTTTGGCTTCATCCACTGTTATCGATCGATTGGCCGCCGCCATGTTCTCCAAGGATCGCATCATTCGTGTCTCAGTCGGGGCCGGATTGACGCAGTTGACCCGGATGCCCATCGGAGCGCACTCCATGGCGGCGGTGCGCATCATCCCGATCACCGCGTGCTTGCTCGTCGTATACGCCGACATGCCCCGACCACCTCGAATTCCAGCCGTCGAAGACGTAATGACGATGCTGCCGGCGCCACGGCTCTCCATCACCGGGATCACATATTTGAGGCCGAGCCAGACGCCGCGAACGTTCACAGCCAGGACCTGATCGAAGACATCGACAGAGTATTCCGGGATCGGGCGAGATTCACCTTCGATCCCCGCGTTGGCCAAGAATATGTCGATGCCGCCGTATCGCTCGACCGCCGAGTCGACGAAGCTCTGAACCTGATCGGGTTGGGTGGTGTCGGCAACCGCATAGCTGGCCGCGCCTTCCTCGAGGCTCTGCACAACGGCTCGAAGATCGGCCTCGATTAGGTCGACCAAAAGGACTCGCGCGCCCTCAGCCACAAAGAGTTTCGCGGTCGCCTGACCGATCCCACCCGCCGCGCCGGTAATTACCGCTACTTTGCCATCGAGCCGTCCCATCGTCATTCACCTCACTGAGTCTGGATTCTCCGAGAGCCTACACTAGTCGAAGGTGAGCGTCGACCGCGGTCTCGGGTCCAGGATTTCCCGAATTCGACTGGGCGCCCGAAGGGCCGACAATCCCACACGGATGTTACGGTGATACAAGATCGACTTCCCGTCCAAGGGTGCGCCCTTGAGCTTCTGGAGGGTGTGACTGTTGGTGGCCAGTCAACTGGGCGAGTCACTCGCGATGCCGAATCGCACAACCAGGCAATCGAATCGTCACGCCACATTCCTGAATCCGCTCGCGCTCTGGTATATACTGGCGGCGTCTATTTCGTTGCGCTCCTCGCGCGGTGCGTCAGAGAGGGATTGGGACTATGCCTGTTACTGGGTTCGATATTGAATTTCAGCGTTTGCTTGAAGATGGTCGGTCGTGGAGCGACGTTGGCGCCTACGAGGAGTTGCGGGGGACGTTGCGGTTTGCGGTGGACCCTGAGCATGACTCGAACGCGCGGATCACCGATGTTGGGCTCGCGCCGCGGAACGCGGACGGGCTCGTCGAGTTCTCGTCCGACGTGTCGATCATCTTGCCTGTGGATCGGGCCAGGGCTTCGGGTCGGATGTTGTTGGACATCGTGAATCGGGGCAATCGGTTGGTGCTTCGGAACATCAACGAGGCGCCGCGGATGGCGATCGACGAGCATACGCCCGTCGACGTGCCGATATCGTTGGGCAACGGCTTCCTCATGGAGCAGGGGTATGTGGTGGTGGCGTGCGGATGGCAAGTGGATGCTCCGCCGGTCCCGGCGCTGATCAAGATGCAGGGTCCGGACGCCGTGACGCCTGAAGGCGGACCGGTAATCGACCGCGTTTACTGCCAGCTCCAGTCTCCCGTGGACACGCTGAACCTTCAGTTGTCGGACAGAAAGCACAAGCCCTATCCCGCCCACGACATGGACGAGGCAGACGCGCTCATCGAGGTGCGAGACACGCCCGACGGTCCTGCACGACGGCTTCCGCGCGACTCGTGGCGCTTCGGGCGAATCGAGGACGACGGCTCGTACGTGGCCGACCCCGAGTACATCTGCTCCGAAGAGGGGTTCAAGAAAGGGCTGCTGCACCAGATCGTCTACACGGGCGTCGGAGCGCGCGTGCTTGGGTTGAGCTTCGCCGGGCTTCGGGATTGCGTGTCGTGGATCAAGCACGGTTCGAACGGCGTCGAAAGCCCCGCGCCGGGGACTCGTCGCGCCTATGCCTACGGCCACTCACAAACCGGTCGGTATCTGCGCACCTATGTGTACAACGACTTCAACCTCGACGAAGAGGGCCGGGAATCGCTCGACGGGCTCATCTCGAACGTCGCGGGTGGCATGCGCGGTGAGTTCAACCAGCGATTCGGCCAGAACTCCAAAGACCGCAACAACATGCTCCACCAACTCTTCCCTTTCGCACCGACGGTCTCGACCGACGTCGAAACCGAAGAGACGAACTCGCTGCAACGGCGTCTGGACGAACGCGGCAGCTCGCTCAAGATTTTCTACACCAACACGTCGGCGGAGTACCACAGGCTGGACGCGTCGCTGGTTCACACCGACCCGAACGGACGCAGCGATGTTGAATCAGGCGCCAACGCCAGGGTCTACCACTTCGCGGGCACCGAGCATGGCATCGGCATATGGCCCCCTTCGGACGACGCCAACTCCGGCGAGGGCGACAACCGCTCGATGAACATCCGCAACGTCGTCGACTACGCCCCGCTTCTGCGCGCCTGCCTGCTGAACCTCGATCTGTGGGCGGACAAGGGCGTCGAGCCTCCTCCGAGTTCACATGGGCGGGTGGCTGACGGAACAGCGGTTACAACCGAGTCGCTCAAGGCCGTGTTCAACCGGATACCCGACTCGCACTATCCGGCACACCATCCCGTGCCGAGGCGACGCGAGTACACACCGGAACCGGGTAATGAGCACCCGACGCAGTTGCCGCCCGCAATTGGCGCGGAGTTCGGCGGGCTGGTCTCGGCGGTCGACGCCGACGGCAATGAGGTCGCGGGCATCCGGCTTCCCGACGTGTCGGTTCCGCTTGCAACCCATACCGGATGGACACTGCGACACCCAGACATCGGCGGCGACGAGCAACCCCTCATGTTCGCCGGCGCCACGATGCCATTCGCCGCGACGAAAGCCGGCCGAGATGCGTCGGGCGACCCGAGGCTGTCGGTCGAAGAGCGGTACGCTTCCAAGGACGAATACCTGACCCAAGTTCGGGAGGCCGCCGAGGCGTTGGTGCGGGATCGTTGCCTGCTGGATCAGGACATCGACCAGACTGTCGATCAGGCCGCGACGATGTGGGACTGGGTGGTCGACGGGTCTATCGCCGACGAAAAGTGACGTCACGACATCGCCGTTCAACCAGGCGAAATGATCCGGAGAGGCGACTGCACACTGACAATCGACTCGAGGAGGCAATGACCATGGCAGGTCCCCTGGACGGGATTGTTGTCGCCGACATGACCCACATATTCGCGGGGCCGAGTTGCACGATGTACCTGGGCGACCTGGGCGCGGATGTGATCAAGATCGAGAACCTCAACGGCGACCGATACCGTCGAGCAGGCGGCGCGGGCCACGCGGTCGGGGGCGACCCGTTCAATTTCATGGGCGTGAATCGCAACAAGCGCAGCCTGAGCGTCGACATGCGATCAGCCAAGGGCATGGAGCTCGTGATGCGATTGGTGAAACGGGCCGACGTGTTCATCAACAACTTCCGGCCCCGCACCGTCGAAGCCATGGGCATGACCTACGAGCAGCTTGCAGAATTGAATCCGCGCCTGGTCTACTGCTCCATCAGCGGCTTCGGCCATGAAGGACCGTACAAAGATTGGCCCGGGCAGGACCTACAGGCCCAGGCGATGGCTGGGTTGGTCAGTCTCACCGGCTTCAGAGGCGATCCTCGGGGATCGGTCCCGGCGGGGGCGTCTGTTGGCGACGCGGTCACGGGCATCCTGGCCACTCTCGGCATCGTCAGCGCGCTCTATGCTCGGTACGAGACCGGACGCGGGCAGCGCGTGGACACCTCGCTGCTTGCGGGCATCATGGCGCTGCACCCAGACTACATGGGCATGGCCCTGGGCACGGGATGGGAGGTGCCGAAAGCCGGCCCCGGAAACAGCCTCAGCCCGCCCCCGTACGGCGTGTGGACGGCCAAAGACGGCAAGGAGCTGGCCATCTCGGGGATAGCGAGCGGAAACCCGAACGCCTGGGACGATTTCTGCGAGCGCATCGGGATGCCTGAGCTGACTCAGGACTCGAGGTTCAACACCGGGGAGCAACGCGCGGTGAATCGGGAAGAGTTGCGTCAGGTGCTTGGACCAGCGATGCTGAAGCGAAACCGCGACGAGTGGGTGACCGAGCTCCAAAAGGGCGCCCACTGGGTTTGCCCCGTGAAGAGCGTGCTTGAGATCGCCAACGACGAGCACCTGGTCGAGAACGACATGATTGCGGAGATCGACGACCCGTTGCGCGGTCCGATACGGCAGCTCAATACACCGTTCAAGCTGTCCGAGACTCCCCCGTCGGTGCGTTATCCAGTGCCAAGCTTCGCCGAGCACAGCAGGGAGATCGCGGAGTGGCTGGGTTACTCGAGTTCCGAGGTCAGCGAGCTCATCGAAGACGGCGTGATGAAGCAGCGTGCCGAATGATGGATCGAAACAACACTGCCAGGAGGGTCCACAGAGATGGGTGAGTCACTTATCACTGACCAAATGAGAGCCGCAATAGGCAAGCCGCTCGGCGGGACGTACGTGGCGGGGGCGGTCGACCGGTCGGCCCTCCAGAAGTTCGCAACCGCGGTGAGCGACACGAATCCGCTCTGGGTGGACGACGAGTACGGCAAGGGCACCCGCTGGGGAAGCTCGATCGCACCTCCCACGTTCATGATCTCGATCACACCCCAATCGACGATGACCGACGGCCATTCACCAACACTGGAAGAGGCTTCTCTTCCTTTTGAACGGCCGTTCAAGCTTGGCTTCGCCGCGGGCGACGAATGGGAGTCGTTTAAGCCGGTTCGGCCGGGGGACGTGCTCACGGTCACAACGATCTTGGGCGACATTTGGGAGAAGCAGGGACGGCCGGGCATCGGTCGCATGCTCTTCGTACGCGTGGACAACACGATTCGGAACCAGCGCAACGAAGTCGTGTCCATCCATCGATACACCCAGGTGAACTACGAAGGCCCGACCGAGTAGCCGCCGCTGCCAAACGCCAACTGCAAGCCCCAACCCAAAAGGACACGAACATGAGATCGCAACGATTTTTCGAAGACGTTGAAGTGGAGTCGCCGCTCCCGTCGTTCACAAACGAACAATCTCTGAAGGCAATCGTCCGGTACGCCTGGGGCAGCAACGACCTCGCCGACGTGCACTACGATTACAAAAAGGCGATCGACCGGGGGTTGCCCGACGTGTTCGGACAGGGCGCGATGACCGCCGGATTTATGGGAAAGTCGCTCGCCGACTGGCACGGGCCCAACGGGTTCGTCAGGAAACTCTCGGCGCAGTACCGCGCGTTCACGATACCTGGCGACGTGCTGACGACCAACGGCGTAGTCGTCAGGAAGTACCAGGAGAATGGCGAAGACCTGGTCGAGTGCGACATGTGGGTCGAGAACCAGGACGGCAAAAGAGTGACCGTGGGCAAGGCGATTGTCAGCCTGCCGTCAAAAGAAGGATAATCTACGGGTTCGGGCGATGGGAGCGCGAAGCGAGCGGGGCGGTGTTCGAGGATGGACCCGGCTCATTGACAAGAAGGAGAAGACATGGCACTACCGTACACAGGCTTACGTATGATCGACTTTACGCAGTTGGAACAGGGCCCTGCCGGCACGCAGGTCCTGGCCGACTACGGCGTCGACGTGATCAAGGTCGAGCGCATGGACATCGGCGAGATCGGCCGCAGACAGCAGCCGCAGATCAACGGGATGAGCTACTTCTGGATGTCCATCAACCGGAACAAGCGATGCCTCAGCGTCGACATCCGCACGCAGGAGGGCCGGGACATCATCTACCGGCTCGTCAAAGACGCCGACATCGTGGCCTCCAATTTCCGTCCTAACGTCATGGAACGCCTCGGATTCGGATACGAGAAATTGAAGGAGATCAACCCCCGGATCATCTGGGCCGCGGCATCCGGATACGGCATGACTGGTCCGTATGAGAAGCGCGGCGGACAAGACCTGCTGGCTCAAGCGATGGGAGGGCTGGCGGGAATGACCGGAGATCGAAACGGCCTTCCTACAATCACGGGCACCTGGATCGCCGACTACCTCGGCGCGATGCTGTTCGCCCAAGGAATCATGGCCGCGCTGGCGGCACGAGAGCAAACCGGCGAAGGGCAGGTCGTCGAGTCGTCGCTTCTAAACGCGATGATCGCAAGCCACATTCAGGAGAACTCCGCCGTGCTGAACGCCGGTACGAAGTTCGAGAGAACCAAGCACGGCGTCGGCCACCCAAACAGCGGCCCGACATACGCTCTGTACGAGTGCAAAGACGGAAAGTGGTGGGCGTTGAACGCAGGATCAGGAGTGAGAACCGATCCGATTGAGAACCTCAGCAACGCGCTGGAAATCGAGCCGTCACTGGCAGACGACGAGCGCTTTCGAGAGCGGCGGATGGGCGAAGAGGCCGCAGACGCGCTTCGAGGCATCTTGGTCAAAGCATTCAAGAAATATACGCGAGACGAAATCGAACAGCGATTCAACGAGCATAACATCCCGCCGGGACCGGTTTACGAACTCGACGAGATGTTCGAGGACCCACAAGTCATCCACAACGACATGGTGGTCGAAATGGAGCACGAGGCGTACGGCAACATAAAGGTAACCGGGTTCCCCGTGAAACTGTCCGACACGCCGCCAACGGTGCGCTCGGCGTCCGCGACCGTGGGTCAGCACAACGAAGAGGTTCTGCGCGAATTCGGCTACTCGGACGCTGAGATCAGCGCTTTACAGGATGCCGAGATCGTCGGCTCCGAGAACCTGAAGCGCGCCCAGTCGGCGGCAGCGGACTAGTGTCCCGAGTCGTAGATTCGGTGCACAAATCGCAGATCGAGCGGAAACGTCGGGGTGGTTCGACAGGCTCACCACGAACGGAAAAACACTTGCTCCGTTCGGCCTGAGTCCCAACGCATCGGGATCCCGGCCTTGTAGGAACTTGTCGAATGTTCGCGACATTATCACACGGACTTCTGACTCAAGGCACTAGGTCGTACTCTGACCGGAGATGCAGGCGCCACGACTTTGTCCGTTCGTCCTGAGCAACGTTAT
>DCWO01000123.1 GCA_002328865.1 Dehalococcoidia bacterium UBA2160
TATCATGGAACGTATCAGGCTGGCGGGCTTCGACGGCGATCGCGCCCTGACCTTCCCGATGATTGCACTCGTGGGACAGGAGGCCTGGAAGACCAAAGAAGGAAACGCCCCCGAGGCCGACTTCCCCGAATGGGGCGGCCTCATCGAGCGCGCCATTCTATGGGAAGTTCAGACAGCCATGCCCTTGATTCTCTCGGGGGCCGACTTGGTGGTAGTTTATCATCCGGAATCGCTGGCCGCGTTGCGCCGCAACGTGGCGAAGATCCACGCGAATGAGCTCGAGTGCGCATCGTAGGAAGAAGCCGGGGACGCCCGCAAAGGTAGGACCAAAACCATGCCGCCCCTCACGGGACTACAGATACAGAAACTGCTGCCTGGAACGAACTGCAAGGAATGCGGACTGAACACATGCCTGGCCTTTGCCATGAAGCTCGCAGCGAAGAAGGCCGACTTGGCTGAGTGTCCCGATGTGTCCGAGCAGTCCAAAGCCATCCTCGGAGCAGCCTCGGCGCCCCCTATCCGGTCGGTTGTCCTCGGCGTCGGAGCGAACACGGTAACCGCCGGAGGCGAGACGGTGATGTTTCGCCACGAGAAGACCTTCGTAAATCAGACGGCCATCGGCGTCGCCCTGGACGACACGATGACGGACTTGGAGCTCGAACAACGCACGCGTGCGACGGCCGAATACAGTCTCGAACGCGTGGGCGAGGAGATCCGCCTGGACCTCATCAGCGTGGCCTTCAGGAGCGGCGCCAACGATCGCTTCCTGCCGGCACTCGACAAGGCCGCTTCGTGCTGGGACCGCGCGATCGTCGTTCGGAGCGATGAGCCTTCGGCCTTGTGCGATGCGGCCAAGAGACTCGAGGGAAGAAGACCTCTCCTCGCCTCGGCTACGCGTGACACGGCGGAGGAAGTATGCGGTGTGGCAAAGTCTACCGGAGCAGCTCTAGCCGTGACCGCGGACAACATGGACGACCTCGTGGCCGCCGTTGAGGTGCTCGAGAATAACGACTTCAAGGATATCTTTCTCGAACTTAGGGCCGACAGCCTCAGTGAGCATCTTCAGAACAACATCATCATTCGGCGTGGCGCGTTGAAATCGGGCCTCAAGGTATTGGGCTATCCGACGCTCAAATTCGTGGAAACGGGGAATCCCCTCGATGACGCCATCGAAGCCGGAGTCGAAGTGGCGAAATACGGTGGCCTGGTAATCCTGCCCACCTTCGAGCCGGCCACTCTGGTCTCTCTCCTGGCCATGCGTCAGAGCATCTTTACGGATCCGCAGAAGCCCATCCAGGTCGACCCCAAGATTTATCGCATCGGCGAACCCGACTTCAACAGCCCCGTCTTCGTCACCACAAACTTCTCCCTGACCTACTTCATCGTCACGGGGGAACTCGAGAACTCGGGGATCTCGGCATGGCTTCTCGTGCCCGAGTGCGAAGGCATGAGCGTGCTCACGGCATGGGCCGCAGGCAAATTCGACGGTGACACGATTGGGTCATTCGCCAAAGAAGTCCATCTGGAGGACCAGACGTCGAATCGGAAGATCGTCATACCGGGGCACGTGGCGCAGATCTCCGGCGAACTCGAGGATGCCATGCCCGGCTGGGAAGTCATCGTGGGGCCCCAGGAAGCGGGCGATTTGGAGAGCTTCGTCAAGAACGTCCTGGCCAAGTAGATGCCTGCGCCGACCGTCACCATCATACCCGGCGACACCTCGATCGAGGTAAAGGCCGGCACGGCGTTGCTCGACGCCATCGTGGCGGCTCAAGGCGACATCGAGGCATCCTGTGGCGGCTCGGGGGGATGCGGCCAATGCCGGGTACGGGTCACTGCCGGCGCCGTGGAACACTTGGACCGTTCCTGCCTCGATGCGGAAGAACTGGCCGAGGGCTGGGTCCTCGCGTGCAGTAGCCGCGTCATCGAGAACGTCACGGTTCACGTTCCTGCGGAGATGGCGGCGGCGCAGCCAAGCGGAGCAGAGGCCGTCAATCACGATGCCACACCGACACGTCCTGTGGAGGGACTAGTGCACAAGTCCTTCATCGAAGTCGATCCCCCATCCCTCGATAACTCCTTCGGCGATCTCGAGCGGCTTAGGATCGCCTTGGGAGAAGAGAGCGATTCGGCTCATTCATTCTGTGGCCTTGACACTCTTCAGTCACTGCCGAGGGTTCTGCGCGAGTCGGGGCATCGCGTGACGGCCACCCTTGCTGCCGAAGGCTATCGTTCCAGGGCACATCTGGTAAAGATTGAGCCGGGCGACACGGTCGCAAGCGCCTTCGGCGTCGCTATCGACGTGGGAACCACCACCTGCGCGGTCCACTTGGCCAACCTCAACCAGAACAGCATTGCCGCCACGGGTATAGAGTATAACCGCCAGTTGAATCGTGGCCTCGACATCATCAGTCGTATCAACTATGCCAGACAACCTGAACGGCGCGCCGAACTCCGCCAACTCATCCTGGAAACGTTGAATGGCATTATCCACAAACTCTGTGACGAGAACGGTGTGTCCACGACGGACATCGATAGCGCCTGCGTCGCGGGCAATACGACCATGATGCACCTGATGCTTGGGTTGGACCCCGAATACATCCGCCTGGACCCCTACACACCCGTTGCCAACGTGCCGCCCCTGGATTTCGGCCACGAGCTCGGTCTTGCGATTCACCCGAATGCCCCTATTCTAATCGCGCCAGGAGTCGGCAGCTATGTCGGCGGCGATATCACGGCCGGCTTGCTCCGCACCGTCCTTGCCAGCGCAACGGATGAAGTGTCGTTGTTTCTCGATATAGGAACGAACGGGGAGGCGGTCGTGGGCAACGGCGAATGGCTCCTGGCCTGTGCCGCTTCCGCCGGTCCCGCCTTCGAAGGCTCGGGCATCCGCTGCGGCATGCGCGCCGACCCCGGCGCCGTCGAGCGAGTGCGAATCGATACTAGAAGCGGCCGCGCCGAAGTGTCCGTTATCGGCGGTGGGAAGGCCAGAGGCATCTGTGGCTCCGGAGCCGTAGACCTGCTGGCCGAATTATGGACTGCCGGGCTGATCGACGCATCGGGAAAGTTAGACGCTGCCCGGGGAGGCGGCCTGGTTCAGCCCCGCGGCGATACAAGCCGAAATCTGTCCTATACACTCGTAGATGCCTCCGATAGCGCGACGGGCGAGGACCTTCTCATCGACCAGCACGACATCCAGAATCTCCTGCGAACGAAGGCCGCGGTGTATGGTGCGTGCTCGTTCATGCTGCGATCCGTTGGTCTGGAATTCAGCGCGATCGACCGTGTGTACGTGGCGGGCGGGTTCGGGCGTTTTCTGGATATCGGGCAAGCGATCGCGATTGGCATGCTGCCCGAAGTGCCCGTCGAACGCTTCATCTACCTGGGCAATGCCTCTCTCGCGGGTGCCCACGCCATGCTCACGAGCAGTGAAGCCCGCGAAAAAGTCGTTGAACTGGCCAGTCGTATCACCTATCTTGAACTCAATGTAGACCCCGCGTACATGGATGAGTACACGGCCGCCCTCTTCCTGCCCCACACGGACCCGGCTAGGTTTCCGTCGGTTCAGGCACGTCGGCCGTCGTAGCGCGAGGAAGTGCTTTACACGATGGAGTGACGCGATATGGACGCACCCCGTTGTCCTGGACAGGACATGCGCAATTGGAAACCGGAGGATATCTTCGACGTGGCCTGTCCTTCATGCGGCGAAGAAATAGAGTTCTGGAAGGACGAACCCTTTCGCATCTGTTCCGCATGCACTACGGAAATTCGGAATCCCAGAATCGACCTTGGCTGTGCCAAATGGTGCAAGTCAGCCGCCGAGTGCCTCGGCGCAGAAACTGCCGCCGCGATCATGGAGGGCTCGATGTGCGACCGGCTCATCGCCGAGATGAAGGTTGCCTGTCGTGGTGACAGCATTCAGATCGGCCGAACGCTGAAGTTGCTCGAACGTGCCGATCGTCTTGTCGAGAAAGAGGGTGGCCGCGCCCTCGCACTAGTCGTCAAGGCGGCCGTCCTCCTGCACCCGACCGGGCAGCAGGCCCGCGCCACTCTCGACAAACTGGGCGTTGACTCCGAAACAGCTGGACATGTCTGCCGCATCATAGAGTCCCGCCAAGGAAACCCCGGCATCGACACGCTTGAGTCGCGCATCGTAGAGGATGCCAGCCGGCTCCTCGACGACCCATGAAGGCCCGGCGACCACCGTACTGAACCATTGATATCAGACGATTTTGCGGAAGAGGCAGGAGTCGAACCCGCCAGGCACTTCTACAGCACCTCACTGGTTTTGAAGACCGATGAGCGAATGCGCTGTACGGTCCGTATATGATGGCTCTGGAAGAGTTCCAGTGTAATAAAGATACTGAATCCGGTCCTCTGAGGGCCTCATTTTTGCTGATGGTGGACTGTGAGTATTACACGAATCCTAGATGGGCCCTGTAGCTTTCTTCAGGGCGGGTCAGTCGAGGCTTTTCCTGTACATATCCACAGCAGGTGTACATACGTCCAGTTGTGGACCCTGCAGGCCATTTTGGGATCAACCCGATAGGAGGGGATGGGTAACACCAGCAACGCCCTCACAGACGCCCACACGCGCTGACCGGAACGATTACACCGACATCAGTGCAGTGAATTGATAGGCATCACCCAGGACATCGAAGCCAGCAAGGACGATGCCGAGGTTACCGACGCTCCGTTTCGGAACCCAGCCTGTCATAAACTGATAGCATTTCTGCATTGACCTCATGATCGGTCGTTGTATTAGTGCGGCGGACACAAACTGAGTTAAACTCAATGTTGAAAGGGGTCATAATATGTTGAAGGTATCTGGTTGTATCCCAATCCCGAGAAGTCAACCAGCGACGTGCGTACGCTCTCTGTAATTCTCGATCGCCATGCGATCAAGCCAGAGAACGGGTGGATGGCGTCTTTATGCTGGCTGCCGTGGGGAGTAGCAACGTTCTTCGATTTGGACGAATACGTCCCGGAACCGTTGCGAGGCACGCTGGGCGTAGACGGGACCTACCGCAAGCTGTGGCGTCATTTCCTGTATCTCCTCATCGGAGTGGTGATTCTGGGCCTGTCGCAGCTGATCTTCTTTGCATCGACATCCAGGGAAATCGGAATTATCGAGTTCATGGAGGTAGGCGCCATAGTTGCCCTGATTTCCTATCTCATTGCCTGCCTACGTTGGCGGCAAAGGGGCTGGCCCCGACACGACTTCAGCCGGTGCCGAATATCGATCTGCCTGGAGCGGTTCGAAGTTAAGGAGCGGTACTTTTATCCGGCCAGCATCGTTCCGTACGCAAATCTGGAGAGGATCGTGTTTGGACCTGGCCACTTCCTGAGATTTGCTCATGGATCCAGCCACGTCATTGTCCGGTTCCGGAATGAGACTGTGGGTTTGCTTCGGCGGGCGCTTGTGGAGAACAGCAGCGAGACTGGAGTGCTGGTTACCGACGGCAAGAAGATTGAGTGGCTGCTCTTGTTTTTCGCGTTTCTGGGAACTCGCATGTTTGCTACACAACAGAACCTGCGAATGAATTCCTATTTGCAGGCAAGCATGACGATGATTGTTGTTGCATGTGCAGGGCTGGGGCTGGTGTTGGCGGTCCGGGAGGCATTTCTACCGTGACGGATACGCACAAGTCTGCGAGTGATATTCTGTACAGTGCGGAGGCGTCGATTTCCGTCTAGCCCAGAACCTTTAGCTTTGTCTTCCTTACCTTCTGTTATGTCGAGGGTAATTAACTCACAGCGCAACCCACCTGCAAACGTGCCCTCTATTCGCATTCCGACTGGCAGAAACAGTGGTTTCACCAACGAGCCAACTAACCCAATAGGAGGGTACAGGGTCAGACAATGGGGTCGCAACAACGGCGCTAGCCATGCTTGCTGAGCTTCAGAGTTGATGTTTGCGCTGTCATCACACCAACATCAGTGCAGTGAATTGATAGGCTTCACCCAGGACACCGAAACCTGCGATGATGATGCCAAGCGTGCCGACCGCTCTGCCTTCGACGAAACTCTGAACGAAATGAGCAGTAAGCGGGTTGCCACGAAAACAACGTACAAACCGCAAATGAAGAGAATAGTCGATGTCACAATGGCCGGATTCGGCCAATAGTCGAGACCAAAAGCCTGTGTCCCGTCAAGTGGTGTATTTCCTGTTCCCCATCCTGATACATTTTACAGGACGCCATCTTGATGGACCCATTGCCGGAACTCGGGCAGCGGTCAAGGAGGAGTCCGCCCAGCGGAAGCTCCTTGAGGGCTGTTCGAGTGGAGGCACACTTGTCATCAATAGGGTGTCCTGATTCATTCATGCTACCTTTCGATCAATCAG
>DCWO01000086.1 GCA_002328865.1 Dehalococcoidia bacterium UBA2160
ATGGTTTCAAACCCTCCCCTACGGCTGAGTGTGATGCGTCATCCATTTGATACATGATGACGGCGACGACCGTGTGCTGTCGTACGCGCTTGGCGATGGCGTCTGCCGCCCGTGAGACGCCCCTTAACGCCCCTGGCGTCGCCGCTCGGCCCGGGTGCCGCGCGCCGCTTGCTGACGTCCTGCTGCCGCTTCCCCGGCCTCGCCAGGGGACGTCAACCGCGCTTTCCACAGCAGAATTACGACGGTGATCCCGAGTATCAGCAACGCGATGTACTGGGCCTCCTGCATCCCCAACGCCCAGATCTTGTCCTGGCGCAGGAATGTGATGCTGAACCGGCCAACCGAGTAGAACACCAGATACACGGCCCACAACATTCCGGCGGGTTTCAGTTTGCCTCTCAGCCTCCAAATGATGAAGAGCGCAAACATGTTCCAAAGCATCTCGTAGGCGATCACGGGTTGGACCGTAACGCCGACGCCGTTGGCGCAGATTCGCGCATCGGAGGCAGGGTTGGTCCAGATGAATCCGAGCGCGAAGTCCCACGCCCTTGCGCAGTGTTCGCCGTTGACGATGTCGCCCAGCCGCCCTATCGTCTGGACGAAAAGCATCGCTGGAGCGGTGAGGTCTGCGATCACGCCCACGGGGTGCTTTTTGATGAGAGCATAGGTCGCAGCGGCGATGAAGCCGCCCAGGATCCCGCCCCAAAGCCCGATTCCGCCGCTCCAGATGGCAAGCGATTGTCCGGGATTGCCCGAGTAGTAGCCCCAATTGTCGATGACGTGGACGAATCTCGCGCCGATTATGCCGCCGAGTATGCCCCAGATTGCGATGGAGTATATGTCGTCGGGATCGATCCCCTGCATGGGCGCCCATCGTCCCACCAGGTAGACGGCCGTGGCAACCGCCACAAAACTGAAGAACCCGTGCCAACTAAGGACAAACGTCCCTAGAGTGAACAGGTTCGGACCTACTACAATTTCAACCATGAAACAGCCAATCCTCCCGAGGCGCCGCCTCGTAGGACAAATCTAAGTGTCCGCCGCTGCCGTGTCAAGCTCAGCGTGGCCAAACAAGGGGCTATGGTAAACTGAAATGCGAGTCGCGTCGAAATTGAAAGAAGACGAGTCGTTGCACGACGACGTCGATAATTTCCTTCACTACATGACCGTCGAGAGGGGCGTTTCAACGAATACGTTGGCCGCTTATCGCAACGACCTGAGTCAGCTCGTACAGTTCTTGGAAGAGCACGACGATTGCAGCGGATGGGCCAACGTGAACGATGCTGTAATTACTGAGTACGTTCTGCATCTTCACGGACTAGGCTACTCCGATACGACCCGAGCGAGGAAGGTGGCGTCGGCAAAGTCGCTGTTCGGATTTTTGGTCAGAGAGGGATACCTAGATAAGGACCCGACCGAGAACGTGACTTCGCCGAAAGTCGGACGATCCCTGCCCGCGGCACTGACCGAAGACGAGGTCGACCGACTGCTCGCGGCCCCGAGCGTCGTCGACACGGCGGAGTCGGCTCGTGATCAGGCGATGCTCGAGCTCCTGTACGCCACAGGCATGCGGGTCACGGAACTGGTTTCCCTGGACCTGGAGGACCTGGACTTTGACAGCGCGTCCGTACGATGCTTCGGCAAAGGCGGCAAAGAGCGGATGATTCCGCTTCATGAGCAAGCGATCGAGGCGGTCAGCGCCTATTTGGGTGAAGGCCGTCCGGAACCGAAAGACAAAGCCTCGCGGCCAGCGGTCTTCCTCAATCGACGGGGATCCCGGCTCACCAGGCAGGGGTTCTGGCTCGTGCTGAAGAATTACGCCCGACAGGCAGGGCTGGAGGGGAAGATCACACCGCACACATTGAGACACAGTTTCGCCACCCATCTGTTGCGGGGAGGCGCGCAGCTCCGGCATGTCCAGGAGCTGTTGGGCCACGCGAGCATTACGACGACACAGGTGTACACGCATCTGACGTCCGAGCACGTCCGAACCGAGTACGACAAAGCCCATCCGCGGGCGTGAGCGAGACGAGCGCCACGGTCAGGTTGCCGCAAGATGAGGAGTTGCCCGTTGCGTCTGGCGCTGTTAGATCGATAGAATTGATTCACCTGCAACGTTAAGGACGAAACAGGAGTACACGAATGCCAAGCAAACGCAGAAGAGTCGCCTCACGCCAAGCTGAGCTCAGTCAACGCAAGCGACGTTCACGAAACCGAGCTGCTCAATCCGCTGTCCCGTCTCAGCCTGCGACGTCCCCGTCCCCCGCTTCGACCGAGATGGAAGGCGGCGCCGAAGCCGCGGCCGCTCCCCGACCGGCGTCGATTCCAGCGCAGCCCCGACAGGCGACGCGACAGAGTCGAGCGGGACGCAGGCGGACTCCCGCTAAAGTCGAACCGTTGCCGACGTATTCGTACCTGGGCTCCGAGCTCAAGCGAATCGGCGCGCTGACCTTTGTAATAGTTGTGCTCCTGGGCATACTTACCGCAGTATTGAGGTAGACCTCCAGAGCGACTCAGCGCTCGGGCGCCATCTCCGCGGCTCAATCCTGTATCGCTGATCCAGAGGACGGCTTGGTCAACACCGCCAGGAAATTCGACCAACGACTCAAAGCCACGCCTACCAAGCCCGGCGTATACCTCATGCGCTCCGACACCGAGAGCATCCTGTACGTCGGCAAGGCCGCCAGCCTCAAGCATCGGGTGTCCAGCTACTTCGCGAGCCCCTCCGGTCTTCCCCCGAAGATTCGCCAGATGGTGCGCAAAGTTGCGAACTTCGAGTTCATCGTCACCGAGTCCGAGCAAGAGGCCCTCATACTCGAGTGCAACCTCATCAAAGAGCATCAGCCGCCCTACAACGCCCGGCTGAAAGACGACAAGTCCTACCCGTTCATCAAGATCGACCTGACCGAGGAGTTCCCGCTCATCTACGTTACGCGCAGGGTTTCCTCCGATGGGGCAAAGTACTTCGGACCGTACGCCAGCGCAACCAGTGTTCGACGCACTCTGGCGACGCTCAAGAAGCTGTTCCCGTACAGGTCCTGCACCAAGAACATCACCGGGAACGACCCGCGAGCGTGCCTGGACTACTTCATCCATCGTTGCGCCGGTCCATGCATCGGCGCGGTCGACAAGGACCGATACCGGGAGATCATCGACCAGGTGGCGCATTTCCTGGAGGGCAAAACCGAAAAGGTCGTCAAAGGCATCGAACGTCGGATGCTGGACGCAGCCGAAGGCCTGGAGTTCGAGAAGGCGGCGGCCCTTCGCGACCAGATACAGGCCATCGAGAGAGTCCACGAAGGCCAGAAAGTGCTGCATCTGTCCTCTGAGAACCTGGACGTAATCGCCGGCGCCCAGGGCACACGAGAGTCGTGGATCGAGATATTCTTCATCCGACAGGGCAAACTCATCGGCCGCGACAGCTTCCTGATGCACGGCACCGAAGAAGACGACCCAACCGAGGTGCTCACGGCGTTCGTAAAGCAGTTCTACGACGCCACCCCATACGTTCCGCCTCGGATTTTGGTTGAGCGTCAGTTAGACGACATCGACACCATCCAGACTTGGCTTTCGGAGAAGCGACAGAGCCAGGTTCGCGTCCACGTTCCGCAGAGGGGCGAGAAACGCAAACTGGTCCAGATGGTCTCCGACAACGCCTCGCAAGCCCTGGAGCAGCTCACCATTCGTCGTATTCACGAGGAATCGAACAACACCTCGGCGATCGACGAGCTTCAGGAAGCGCTGAGCCTGCCCTCCCTGCCGAATCGAATCGAGTGTTACGACATCTCGAACATTCAGGGCACAAACTCCGTCGGCAGCATGGTGGTGTTCGAGGACGGCAAGCCGAAGACTGCCCACTACCGCCGATTCAAGATCAAGACCGTTGTCGGCCCGGATGACTACTCTTCGATGCGCGAGGTGCTGACCCGCCGGTTCAAGCGGCTGTCAGACTCCCGCAAGGAGAACGCGAACAGCGGGGACTCGAACGGAAGCGACCCCGAGGGCGCCAGGGCGGCCTGGGGCATCATCCCGGACCTGGTCATCATCGACGGCGGCAAAGGCCACCTCGGCGCCGCGTTGCAGGTGTTCTTGGAACTTGGCATCGACGACGTTCCCCTAGCCAGCTTGGCCAAAGAGAACGAGGAGTTGTTCGTCCCTTACGTGCAGGAAAGCATCGTGCTCCCCAGGACGTCTCAAGGCCTGTTCCTGGTGCAACGGATCAGGGACGAGGCGCACCGGTTCGCGATCACATTCCACCGTCAGCGCAGGTCGAAAAGCAGCATCAAATCGGTGCTCGACGTTGTGCCCGGCATTGGTCCGAAGCGCAAGCGGATGCTGCTCCGGCGGTTCGGCTCGGTCAAGGGCATCCGGGACGCGCAACTCGAGGAGATCGCGGCCGTCCCCGGGATGACAATGCGGGCTGCACAAGCGTTGAAAGCGCAGATATAACCTCTGGCCGCGCTGCTTTGCGTTTAAGCTAGGATCATCTCGCGCCTGGGTCGGTGGTCAATTGCGGCGCTTGTTGTTTTGCGTGTAAGTTAGGTATCGCATCTGGGCAGCGGCGAAAAGCTCGCTTCGGCCACGACCAAAGGGACTTAATGGACTCAAGGGACGCCAGGAATTGGGTGACTAGCCCCTGGACGACCCAACTGTAACGACGACCCCAACCAGTCGCCGACCCACCTGCAGAATTAGCAAGCCATTAGGCGGTTCGGCGCCCCATCACTGAACAGAATGGCATCAACCGCCCTTACGACGAGTCGTCGTTGTCCCCGTTCGATCCGCCGCTGGCCATGTTGATGAACGGGTTCAGCAGTTTGGTGAACTCCATCGGGAAGATGAACTTGGTCGACGAGCTGGAGCCCAGCGCCTTCAGGGTGTCGAAATACTGCAGGCTCAGCGTGTTGGCGTCGACGTTCTGGGCGACGCTGTAGATCCGATCGAGCGCGGTGCTGAAGCCTTCGGCCCTGAGCACGGCGGCTTGCTGGTCGCCTTCCGCTGTCAGAATCTCGGACTGTCGCGAGCCTTCGGCGCGCAGGATGGCCGACTGCTTCTCGCCCTCGGCGACGGTGATGGCGGCCTGCCTGGTGCCCTCTGCCTCGGTTACCGCCGCGCGACGCAAGCGTTCCGCTGCCATCTGCCTGTTCATGGACTCCTGGATGTCCCTGGCAGGCTCGATTTCGCGGATTTCGACCTGGTTGACCTTGATCCCCCAACGGCCGGTGATCTCGTCCAGCTTAATGCGCAACTCCGTGTTGATGCGCTCTCTCTGGGACAGCACGTCATCGACGGTCATCTCGCCGATAACGGCACGCAACGTTGTCGTGGCGATGCCGACGACCGCGCTGTGGTAGTCGACGACGTCCAACACAGACTTGTGCGCTTCGTTTTCGAGGATCCTCATGTACACGAGAAAGTCGATTTCGATCGGCGCGTTGTCCTTTGTGATATTGGTCTGCCTGGGTATGGACACGACTTCTTCGCGAGTATCGACGAACTGCGTTGAATGCAACGGCCACAAGAGAATCTGGAATCCGGCTTTTCGCATCTCGGCAAACTTGCCGAATTTGAACACGGCCAACAATTCGTACTGCTTAACGATCCTGACATATGGAATCATGACGTCTCCTCCTCACTCCTCGATAGCATCCGCTCTGAACACCTTTAAGGTCGTGCCGTCTACTTCGGCAACCACAATCTTCTCGCCGGTTGCGATCGGCCCGCCGTCGTCTGATTCCGCAGACCACAACTCGCTGGCAACTTGGACCGTCCCTCTGGGTTCTAGCGCTGTCGTGGTCACCCCTGTGTCGCCGACCAGTTGCCTGCTATTAGATACGTAATGCGTCAGCTTCGACGACCTGATGCCCATGAACAGCATCCCGCCGAACGAAAAAAACACCGCGCTGACGGCGGCGATGGCCCAGACGCTGACGCCGATTGTCGGGGCGGGAATCGCCGGAGGACTGAAGCGGGCGAACATCAGGAACGCGCCGACCACGAAGCTGACCCCGCCCGAGAGACCGAAAACGCCCAATCCAGGCGCGAGCAGCTCTAAGTACAGCAACCCCATGCCCAGGAGGATAAGGCCGACGCCTACCCAGTTGACCGGCAGGTTGCCCGCGCCGACGAATGCTAAGGCAAGAAGGGCCGCCCCGACAGCTCCCGGAGCGATGAGACCAGGGTTCAGCAATTCGACGATCAAGAGGACTCCGCCAAGTGCCATCAGTATGAACGCAATCTGCGGGTCGGCGACGACGTCCAGGAAGCGTTCGACCATGTTGCGATCGACGGGCTCGATCTCAATGGCGTCCGTATCCAGAGTGACTTGCCCTCCAGCAACGGACACGGTGACTCCGTCGAGCTTGGTCAACAGGTCGTCCAGGTCTCTCGCGACGAGATCGATCACGTCCAACTCGAGCGCTTCGGATTCCGTGTACGATGTGGCGTCCAGCACGGTCCTGTCGAGGGCGTCGACATTTCGGTCTCGCTGGTCTGCGATGCTTCGCAGGAACGCCGCGGCGTCTTGCGTCGCTTTGGACTTGATGGTGTCGTCAAGCTCGTCCCCGCCCGCTCCCACGGGTGAGGCGGCGCCGACGTTGGTGGCCGGGGCCATGGCGGCGATGTGGGCGGCTGCGAGGATGAATGTGCCCGCCGAGGCCGCGTGGGCGCCTGACGGCGAGACGAATATGATGACGGGGATCGGTGAATCGAGCGTGGCCGAGACCATGTCGCGCGTGGTGTCGAACAAACCGCCTGGGGTGTCGAGTTCGACTATGACGAAGGCCGCGCCATCTTTGGCAGCCTGCTCCAACCCTCGGGTGAAGAACCTGCCCGAGACAGGTTGGATTACGCTGTCGATCCGAAGTAGAGCGGCATGCGGTTTCGGTTGAGCAGCGGCTTCACGCGGAATCGCGACTAACGCGATCAGCGCCACGACGACGAGCATCCACAAGGCCAAGGACAAGGTTCTCATGCAAGACCTCTCCTCTCTAAGCGGAGGACTGACACGACGGACCCATTATACATGAGCCACCAGAGGATCACGGTGGTTCAGTAGGACAGCACGTCGCAGCCTTGGGCTTCGTACCATTCGACAGAGCGCGTACGTACGGGAATCCCGCGCTCGCGTGATACGACGACGTTCACTGCACGCATGATTCGGTCGTCGTCGGAAACGCCGTCATCAGGAGCGAATCGCATCGATCCAGCTTCTCTGGCGAGTTCGCCGGTTATCGGAATCTGCGTAATGAATCTGAGCAAGGCGACTAGCTGTATCTCAGCACGGCGATCGACGACTCTATCCTTCCACAGGTACAGGACGGTCATCGCGGTCACCGCCGCCGTCTCGTCGCCGGACAATGCGTGCTCCATCACTTCGCGCGCGCCCTGGTCGCCTTCGAGGCAGTCGGTCAGGACCGCGATGTCCAGCAGCGATGACTCCGGCATTGGTTCGATGTCCTCTGTCGTAGCTTAAGAAGGGGTCGGCAGTTGTCCGGCGACGTGAACACAACGCCCGCCCGGCTCATCAGCTTAGCGCTGATCGAACGCGCCCCGAGCGATGGCGGCCGCCTCGTCTTCGGTCAACTCCACCGGAGCCCCGAGGGGTTGGTTCGCCTGCATCGCAATGTACTCGTCGTCCCACACCGAAGGCTCGCGGCTCTCGTCAGGCGCCGGTTTAGGCGGCTCTCCCCCACCCAGCGCCATCTCGAGCGCCCGTTCAAGGAACTCCCTGAGCGGGACGCGCATCTCGGCGGCCTTGGCTTTGGCTGCCAGGTATAGGTCTTCGCGGACTGCCGCGTAGATCTGTCTGGTTGGTCCTTCCTGGCGTGGTCTGGGCATGACACAGCTACAGTAATTCAATATCAACATATTGTCAACTATGATTGCTCGAATCTGTTGGACGGCGCATATTCAAGACTAAGAAGTGCCTGAGATGGTCATTCGCAGGCATATTTCTTAATAGCATCAATTTTGAGCATAAGGCGATTGCGGCTCGTTTTGATGATATTATCATTGTGGCAGGACAGGCTTTGTGTGCTTCTTGTCCGCACATCGCAAGTGTCGAATTCCGCGTTTGGCGTGAACGGGCTAGGCGGCGGGGCCCAGACCCGCGCCACGCACGAACCTGAACGCCCTATGGTATATACTGTTGCGCGTCATGAAAATCGTCATTGCGCCGCAGACATTCAAGGGAAGCATATCCGCGCTCGACGTCGCCAACGCGATGCGCGACGGCGTGTCGCGTGTCGTCGAAGAAGCCGAGATTGTGCTAGTTCCAGTGGCTGACGGAGGCGACGGCACGCTCGAAACCCTGGTAGACGGCTCTGGCGGCGAAATCAGAACAGTCCAAGTGACCGGACCGCTGGGCGAGGCGCGAAATGCCAGTTGGGGCGCGCTGGGCGACGGCAGCACCGCCATCATCGAAATGGCGCGCACCTCCGGGTTGGCGCTGGTCCCCCCTACCCAACTCAATCCGTTGATCACAACCACCTACGGACTAGGTGAAGCGATAACGGCCGCCTTCGACGACGGGTACCGCCGCTTCATCATTGGGATTGGCGGCAGCGCCACCAACGACGCGGGCGCGGGCATGGCCCAAGCCCTCGGCGTTCGACTCTTGGACCAAAACGGCGTTAGCCTGCCCTCCGGAGGAAGCGCGCTCGCTCGTTTGAGCCGCATCGACTTGACAGACCTCGACACCCGAGCTCGCGAATCGACGTTCCTCGTGGCCTGCGACGTCAACAACCCGCTCACCGGTCCTGAGGGGGCTTCGGCAATCTACGGTCCGCAAAAAGGCGCGACTCCGGACATGATCGAAGAACTGGACGCCGCGCTGACGAACTTCGCCGAGGTCGTCAAACGGGACATCGGGGTCGAGATCAACGACCTGGCGGGCTCAGGCGCCGCCGGAGGACTGGGCGGAGGCTTCGTAGCGTTCCTTGGCGCTTCCCTCCGCGCCGGGGTCGACATCGTGCTCGACACCGTGGATCTCGACAGTCACCTGAAGGGCGCGGACCTGGTGCTCACCGGCGAAGGCAGCCTCGACAGCCAGACGATCTACAGGAAAGCGCCGATCGGTGTCGCCGAACGGGCCGCGGCTCGCGACATACCCGTGGTGGCCATTAACGGTTCGTTGGGCGACGAGTATGAGATCGTGCACCAGCATGGAATCCACGCCGCAACGGCGATTCCTTCGGGACCGATGTCCCTCGAAGAAGCATCCGAGCGGGCCGCGGACCTGATCTCCGACTGCACTCAGGAGACGATGCGAATGCTCATGGTGGGCGCCAGGGTTTTCGGCAAGAACTGACGATGGCGCCTCAACCGGACACTGCGCATGTCAGCATTCCAGTTGTTACGGTAACAACTCCGCGCACTACCAATCGGCTAGCGCGTCGAGCCTGGACAACATAGTCTGGACGACATCTTTCACTTGGGGCAGATCAGGGTCGATTCTCGAACCTGTCGGGATCATCCGAATCAGCGGAGTCAGCAGGTCGCGCCGGTAATCGGTGTGCAATTCCTCGGTGGTGAAGTCGACGACTCCGTCCGTCTTGAGCCGGTCCATGTAGCTCCGGAGCAGTTCCCGCTCAGCCGAGCGCCTGTCATCTGGGTCCAGACTGAATTCTACGAAGTATGCAAGGTCCCATGCGCCGGGTTGAATCGTCGCCCGTTGCCAATCGATCAACGCCAGATCGCGATTCGGATTTTCGTCAGAGAAGAACATGTTCTCGGGCCGAGTGTCGCCGTGCGTGAGCGTCACGGGCGAGCCCGCGGGAACGGTCAGGACATCCACGATTGAAGTCTTCAGCCGCTCGGCTATCTCGAATATCTCGGTCGAAAAATAGCCTCCCCACTTGTCGCTGAACTCGTCCCAGGTGGCCTCGTACAACTCCTGGGCAGGCGCCCACGCCTCACGAGTTCGGCCATCCACGGCCCACGAGAGGCGATCAAGCTGGGACGCGTTCCAGCGTTTCGCGTGCAAGCCGGCGAGGGTGCGAAATACGGTTGCCGCGTCGTTCAGCGGCATGTGTCGAATCATAGATGCCGACCGCCCGTTCGACAGGTCTTCGATCAAGAATGCGTAGTCATCGCCGTTGGGATCGGAACCGACAAAGTAGCAACGGGGATGGACGGTAGAGTCGTCGCCGGGGAAGGTCGAGTAGTAGCCCGCTTCCGTTGTGAACGCTGACGACTGCGCCGACCTCTGCACCGGGTCGGCGTCAGGCAGCTTCGCTATCAGCGTCGAGGGCAGATCGTCGGTCGGGGCGTCGTATTGGGGCGTGAGGCGGGCGATGACGCCCATGAAACCGTCCATGAGCCCAATGCGTTCGATCTCAACGCTCGTCACGAGCGCGCCGGTCAGCACTCCGCCTGTCGCCAGCGCCGACGTCAACCACTCGGGAGTAATGTCGTCAATCGTTCGGGGCAGGGGCGGATCAGCGATCGGTTCCATCCGGCACTCCACTTTTCACATTCGGTCGCGCTGCCCGTGATTGAGACTCCGGGCTGGGCGAATCTCTGTCGGACAAACGCAGACAGCCGTCCAATCGTCTGATTCGGGGTTTCTCAATTCGGTCTGTTTCAAGAATCGAGGACAGACCCATCGATCTTACGACTGTACTCATGCGCACACATTACTCCGCTGATCCCGACTGTGTCGTGAGGGATCAGTGCCCCGGCGACTGACCTCCGACTGCTCGCAGGAGTCGATGCAGACGTTTGTGAGGGTGCAAGGGTGTCGGAACGAGCCGATATCGCTAGCCGAGGTTGAACCGCCGTACGTGGTCGGGGACGTCGATGCCGGGCAGGTTCCTTTCGTCAGGGGCGAATTCACCCGCCGTCTGAGCCACGGGAATGACCCCGGCCCAGATTGGGAGTTCGTAGTCTTCATCGTCATCGATTGGGCCGCCGGTGCGAAGCTTTACCGACGCCTCGTCGATGGGCATGGAGAGGACGGTGGTCGCCTTGATTTCTTGGTCATTCATCGGGCGAAGAGTCTCCCATCTGCCTGGGGTCAGCACGTCGACGAATTGCTGAAGCGCCGCCAACTTCTCATCGCCTTCCAACTGAACCGCCCGCCCAAAGACGGTGACTGAGCGGAAATTCGCCGAGCTATGATACGCCGACCTGGCAAGGACCAAACCGTCGAACAGCATGACGTTGAGCGCCACATTCGCGCCGGCGGCGTTCCGGAGAAATCTGCTGGCGGACGAGCCGTGCCAGTAGATGTCGTCACCTTGCCGCCACTGAAACGTAGGCGTGATGTAGGGGTCGCCGTCGATCACATACGAGACGTGGCACATGGGCGTGCTGTCGATGATCTCGTATGCCAGCTTTCGGTCGTACGACGCTCGTTCGGGCGCCCTTATCAGCCGAGTCTTGTCTGTGACGCGTAAATCATTGTTGGTCAACGTACATGCTCACTATCTCTACGGTGTTCGTAATTGTCGATATCGGGCCACGTAAGCCTCTACTCCAGCGTGGCTCTCTTCAGCTTCTCTACCCGATCAGCACCATGTGCACCTGCCCCGGACCGTGCACGCCGGTGACCAGCGTGTACTCGATGTCGGCTGAGCGGCTGGGGCCGGAGATTAGGCTCAGGTAGCTGCCCAACTCACCGTCCAGATGGTCTCGACGTTGTAAGGCGAATAGCTCGTCCAGGCTCGGCAGCACCTCGCCTCGCTGGACGAAGGCGATGTGCACCGGCGGCAGCAACGACACCAGCCTGCTGACTCCGGCGCGAGGCAGCAACACGCAGGTGCCCGTCTCCGCGATAGCGTAGTCGACGCCAGTGACCCCGATGTCCGACCGAGCGGCCAGATCTCGCAACCGCTCCCTTGACGCCTGCCTTGCTCTCGTGGACGTAGCTGAGATTGTCATCGGCTCGACCGAAACTCCGAGCTCCGTGAACCACGAGTCGACCGTGCCGTCCGTGAGCACCGGGTGCGACGACCTGACCGCCTGGCGGGCCTCGACATCTCGGGCGACCTGCATCACATACCCTCGAGCGTCGGCCACGGATCTGAACCGAGCGACGTTCCACCCTGATCGCTCGGCGGTGTTCGCCAGCTTGATCATGAGCCCTTCGGCATCGTACTCCATGCGATCCAGTATGGCGCGAGCGCGGTCGTGAACGGTGTGACTCGCCGGAGTCAGACTGGCGTCAGGCGGCCGAGGCGACGCGGTGTCATCGGCTCCCCTGCCAAGCGCCTGCCGGAGATTGGCGAAGAATGCGTCGCGTTCGGTCATCCCCGCCTCCGTTTCCGCCATCTGGTTCGGAACGGCTTGGAGGCCAACGCCGGAAAGCTGCGAGCCCGGGTCCATCCTGACAGGGGCGGCGGCAGCCGGTTGATCCGTCCTCGGCGGGCGATTGGGAGCTGCGCAAACCGTCCGAACGCATTCGCCAGCCTCATCATCAGACCGGACGACACGCTGGCCCGCCACCCTTTCATCGCAGCCGCTTCGACGGTTGACCTGCTTTTGTGCTCCGGATAGGTCTCGCCTTGGGTCAGCTCCTTGCGCATGTATAGGAGCATTCTGGGCAGGTCGATGTTGACGGGACAGGCTTCGCGACACGCGCCGCAGAGCGTGGACGCGAACGGCAGGTCTTTCGCGTCGGACAGGTTTGTGAGCATCGGCGACACAACAGCGCCGATCGGACCGGGGTAAACCCATCCGTAGGCGTGGCCGCCGACCTTTTTGTAGACCGGGCAGGCGTTCAGGCACGCGCCGCATCGGAGACAATACAGCGCCTCGCGGAGCTCCGGATCGGCAAGCAGCCGCGACCGGCCGTTGTCGACGATGACCAGATGGAACTCCTCGGGGCCGTCCTCGTCAGCGGCTTTCCTTGGACCCGTGACCGTGGTGACGTAGCTGGAGATCATCTGCCCCGTCGCCGACCGGATGAGCAACCTCAAGAACGTCCCGAGGTCTTCCATGGACGGGACGATCCGCTCCATGCCCGCGATAGCAACGTGGACCTTGGGCATGGATGTGCACATCCTGCCATTGCCTTCGTTGGTCACGAGCGCGACCGTGCCAGTTTCTGCCACCATGAAGTTTGCGCCGGTGATCCCCATCCCGGCGGCGAGGAACTTCTGCCGCAACTGCGCCCGCGCCTCGCGGGTCAGGTCGCCGATGTCCTCGTAGAGCGGAACGTTGAGCTTGTCTCGAAACAGCTCTGACACATCCTCTTTGGACTTGTGGATCGCCGGAGCGATGATGTGGAACGGGGTCTCGCCGGCGAGTTGCACGATGAACTCGCCGAGGTCGGTCTCGACGGGCTCGACGCCGCTTTCCTCCAGGCGGCTGTTGAGCGCCATCTCCTCGGAGAGCATGGACTTGCTCTTGATGACCAATTCGACGCCCTTCTCGCGGGCGAGGTCGACCACGTAACTAGCCGCCGCAGCGGCGTCGCTTGCGAAGTAGACGTGGCCGCCGGTTTTCTTCACGTTGCTTTCCATCATCAGAAGGTAGCGGTCGAGGTTGTCCAGCGTGTGAGCTTTGATCGCTCTGGCTCGCTCGGAGGCGTCGTCCCACTGGGGAGTCTGCCGCCGGGCGTCGAGCCGAGCGTCGTGGAATCCGGTGAGCCCTGCGAGGTTGGCCTGGACGTTCTCGTTGGCCAATGCGGCGGCTGCGGCGTTGCGAAAGTTTTTGGTGTCAGGCTGCAATAGCGCGAACCTTCAGCATCAGGTCAGCTCGTCGATGAGTTGTGCCACGTGGGTGGCGCGGACCGGGACGCCCTGCCGCTCCATGCCGCCTCCGATATGCATGAGGCAACCCATGTCGCAGGCGACCACCGAATCGGCGTTCGTGGCGCGAATGCCTTCGATTTTATCGTTTAGCATCGCGCCCGATATCTCGGGGTACTTCACGGCGAACGTGCCGCCGAAACCGCAGCAGACTTCCGAGCCGGGCATGTCGACCGTCTCGACGCCGGGCAACGAGGCCAGCAGCGCGCGGGGCTGGCTGTCGACGCCGAGTTCGCGTTTCAGATGGCACGATCCGTGGTACGTGACGCGCCTGGCGCCCGAGCTAGCGGCAGAGCTCGCCAGGCTGTTCACGCCGAGGACATCGACGATGAACTCCGTGAGCTCGAAGACGCGCGACGACATCGCCTGGGCGCGAGCGAGCAGTTCGGGGTCGTCCTGAAAGAGTTGAGCGTAGTAGACGCGGACCATGCTCGCGCACGAGCCAGACGGCGCGACGACGTATCGGTCGCCTTCGAACGCGTCGAGGAATCGTTTTGCGAGCGGTTTCGCGTCGTTCCAGAATCCCGAATTGAACGCGGGTTGGCCGCAGCAGGTCTGTTTCGACGGAAAGTCCAGGTCGACGCCGAGCCGGTCGAGCACTCGAGCCGTCGACTCCCCCACCTCGGGGTAGAACTGATCGACGATGCAGGTCGCGAAGAGCGAAGCCCGGATTGCGTCAGTCAATCGTCAACTCCAGCGGGGCGTGCATCGACACGAAGCAGTCTCGGCCGGCGCGCGTTTCTGCGGCGCGCTCAGAAGATCAGTCCTCTGACCACGAACCCGAGCAGCCAGGCGACCATGAAGACGCCGCCCGCGGCGAAGAGGTCGCCTTCGGACTTTGGCGCCAGGATTGGACGCGCGGGGGCCTCCTGATCTTCATCGTCGTCCGTCTGCTGGTCTTCCTGGACGTCGGCGGCTCCGGCGACAGCCAATTGGCCCCCGTCAACCGACTCGATCGCGGGACCGTGCAGGTGCAGATAAACAATGAAGGCGCCCATGCCGATGGCCACCAGGATGACGGAGGCCGCGTTCGCGCCGAGAGCGAAGCCGATGGCGCCGCCGACCACTGCCCAGGTTATCCAGCTATCCAGCTTACTTAGATGTGACACGTCAAACCTCGCCTGGAAGGATACAACGCCTTCCGTCAACTTTCAACGCGATCTAGTTGCGGTACGGTCCCAAGCTCGGCTAAACTCCCTTCGATACAACGCTCGGAGGGTCGCGATGATAAAGGGTTTCTTCCATTCGGGACTGGTCGTCGAGGACATGGACAAGATGGTGGCGTTCTATCGGGACGCGCTCGGACTCAGCGTTCTGAGGGAGGCTCACAGCAAGGCTCCGCCCGAGGGAGACCACACAGGGATTCCCGGCGCCGAGCGCATCCTCGTGTTCGTCGGGTTCCCGGACGGCGGCCACCAGATAGAGCTCGTCAAGTACATCGACCCGCCCAGCCCGGCAGGCCGCCCGGACAAGCACCAGCTTGGCGCATCGCACATCTGTTTCTACGTAGACGACATGGATGCGATTTACAAGAGCCTGTCGGCGCAGGGCGTACATTTCGTGACTCCGCCGATAATCAGGGACAACGCGGACGGCAGCCGCGGCGGCATCTGCTATTTCCAAGACCCTGAAGGCAACTACCTAGAACTGATTCAAGGCTAAGCTTGGCATTTCGGCATCGTCTAATGCGCAAAATTGCACCAATCGAGTTTTTCGATTGGTCCCAAATTCCCATCATCGACATCTTGGAATTGGGCTCCGACACTGCCATAATTGAAGACGAGACCCGCGGCCTTCCGGACTCGACGGGACGCCAGCGCTCGGGCGTAGGGTCGGGGCAGACAATAGAATGAACTCAAACCACTCGGCTATCGGCGCATGGAAATCGAGAGTCGAGGCACATCACGAGCAATCGCAGTGGGTGATGCCCACCGCGATGCGAAACGGCGACTTCTGGGCGGAGACGGCCGCGTCATTCAGGGCCGACCCTCTACGCACGGACGACGAGTCGCTGAACATCATGCTGGACCTGGCGAACCAGGACGACACGGTTCTGGACGTCGGCGGCGGCGCGGGACGGCTCGCCCTGCCGTTCGCACTGAAATGCCAGTCGGTCACTGTGGTTGAGCCGTCCGAAGGCATGCTGGGCCAACTGCGGGTCTCGGTCGCCGAGCACAATGTCGAAAACGTCATGATGGTCCGAGCCAAGTGGGAGGAAGCGGAGGTCGCGGCGCAAGACTTCGTCGTGTGCTCCCACGTCGTCTACGGCATCCCCCAGATCGAAGACTTCGTCCGACGGCTGCACGAGCACGCGACCAAACGCGTTGCGCTGCTCTCGTTCGTCAACGCTCCGCAAGCGCACATCGCCGGACTCTGGGGCCCGGTGCACGGCGAGGCCAGAATCGAACTCCCCGCCCTGCCCGAGCTCGTCAACGTGCTATGGGAGATGGGCATCCACCCGGACGTCACGATGATCCCGGGCAAACAGCGCCGGCTCTTCGACTCCACCGACTCCGCGATGGACGAGATGATGCGACGGCTGTTCATCGGCGACAATCCCATCAAGGAAGAGCGTCTCCGAGCCGCCCTGCCCGACTTTCTCGAAGACACCCCGGACGGCTACGTCATCAAAGGCTCCAAGCCCGCCCGCCAAGGCATCGTCCACTGGACCACTTGCGACGCGTGACGGACCGGATGCCGGATATGGAGAGCTGACGAGCGATGGAAAGCCCGTTCCCAGAGCAATTGGTACGAGATTTCTGTGCGGCATGGAGCCGGCTCGACATCGATGAGTTGGTGGAGTTCTTTGCCGATGACGCCGTGTATCACAATATGCCTGGTCCGCCCTGGACGGGCAAGGACGCCATTCGGGCAGGAATTACGAGTTTCATCTCTGACTGGATATCTACCGAGTGGATTATCTCCAACCTTGCCGTCTCCGGGAACCTGGTTTTCGCCGAGAGAATCGACCGAACCGGATTCAAGGGTCGGAAAGTCGATCTTCCGTTGGTCGGGGTGTTTGAGGTTCAAGACGGCAAGATTCGACACTGGCGAGACTATTTCGACCTTGCCACCTACCGACGAGCAGATTCCAGTGAATGAATGCAGCCTGTAATTCCTTCTCCGAGTCAGCCTTTATCCGTCAATCCGGTTTGGGTCGGAGACAACCAGGCGGTCCGTCTGTATGACTACGGCGGATCGGGACTCCCGCTTCTGTTCGTCCATGGAGCTTTTGGGCACGCCCGTGTATGGGACCATGCGATAACCTCACTCGGGCGTGACCTCCATCCTTTCGCACTCGACTTGATCGGGCACGGAGAATCGGACTGGGGAGCGAACGAACAGCGCTATGACTTCTCACGCCTGGTGGAGGACCTGAAGAAATGCCTTGCTGCGATGCCGGACAAACCGGCGGTGGTGGGGCATTCGATCGGAGCGGTCTTGTCGATGATGCTTGCCGCGGATTATGCCGACCATCTCAGCGCCGCCGCATTCCTCGACATCGACCCGTTTCCACCTACACGTCAGGCCGCACGCCTCAACAATATCGGGCAGCGTGTTCCGAGGACTTTCCGCAGTCGCGACGAGCTACAGGAAGTTGTCTCGAAAGGCGCCCCACAAGCATCCGCACGCGTGCGAGACCACTTATGCGATCACGGGTACAGGCGATCGGGGGATGGTTTTCAGCAACGATTCGACCAACGCTTCCTTCGATCGATTCGATCTTGGGACGTCAGGGGCACTTTGCCGGACATCTCCATTCCCGCATTGTTGCTTCGCGGAGCGGACTCGACCGTCATGACCGACAACGGAGTGCGGGACTTGCGTTCTGGCATATCACAGCTCAAGTTTGCGGCGGTCCCCTCAGCCACTCACCAACTCCACCTCGATCGCCCGACAGAAGTGGGCGCCGCCATTGGCGACTTTTGCAGGCGTCTCTAGCGACACGACCGTCAGGGAGTAATGCCTCCGGGCCGCCCTCCCAGGCATCGTCCACTGGACCGCTGACGCAGCGTGACCCATCGGGTGCAGAGCGTTGCATCCGCACCGCCTCCGCCCTAGAATAGGCGCACGGCAGCCGCTGGCTTCCAACATCCCGGTTCGCCTAAACCCGATCCGTGAATCGCATTCGCGACTTTCCCCGTCAAGCAAAGCGGCGCCGAGATTCCAGGACCGCAAGAACGCTGAACAACATGCGACGCCCAAGAATAAAGGAGATTCTGTACATGAAGCCCACGAAGATTGAAAAGATCGAAACCATGCTCTGGTCGCGATGGCTGCTGCTCAGGATCTACTGCGAGGACGGGACCGTTGGGATCGGCGAGGCGGGCGTCCACGGCTGGCAGCGACCCACTGAGACGATGATTCGCACCTGCGAGCCGTATCTGATCGGCCAGGACCCGTCGAAGATCGAGCACCACTTCCAGTTCCTCTACCGCAACTCGCACTTCATGGGATCCGTGATAAACGGCGCGCTGTCCGCCATCGACATCGCGCTGTGGGACATCAAGGCCAAACGGTTCGGCGTGCCGATCTACGACCTCATGGGCGGCAAGACCCGCGACAAGGTCCGCTGCTACATCCACGTGACCGGCGACACCCCGGAGGAGCTAGGACGTGACGCCAAGAGGCGCGCCGACGAGGGATTCACGGCCGTCAGGTTCGGAGCGTTCGGCCCCGAGTTCTGGCTGCACAAGTCGGTCACCGAGTGGTCCAACGGCGCGGTCGCCAACGTCGCCGCCGTGCGGGAAGCCGTCGGCCCCGACGTCGACATATGCGTCGAGATACACCGGCAGATGAACCCCGCGGAGTCGATCGCGCTCGGACGCCGGCTCGAGGAGTTCCACCCCTACTTCTACGAAGACCCCATGCTGCCCGACAGTCCCGCGACCATGGCCGAGGTCCAGCAGCGCGGCAATCTGCCCATAGCCACCGGCGAGCGGTTCACGACCATCTTCGAGTTCCAGCAGATCCTCGAAAACAAAGCCTGCGCCTACGTCCGCCCCGACCTGTGCCTGTGCGGCGGACTATCCGGCTGCAAGAAGGTCGCCGCGATGGCCGAAGCCAGCCACGTCAAGGTCATCCCCCACAACCCGCTGAGTCCCGTCAGCACCGCCGCCTGCGTCCAGCTCGACGCCTGCATCCCCAACTTCGCCTTGCAAGAGTACACCGGCGAGTCCGAGCCCCCAAAAAGCGAGCTCCTCGTCGATCCCCTGAAGCTCGTGGACGGACACCTAATCGTCCCCGAAGGCCCAGGCCTCGGCATCGAGCTCAACGAAGCCGCCGTCGAAAAATACCCCGTCACCGACAAGATCCTCGCAACCCCGATCGCGCTCGACGGCTCGGTGGCGGACCGGTAGCCGGGGGGCGTACGGGCGAGTTGCGCACGGCCGTCAGGAGCCGTATATGGCGTCGTGGTTGGAGTGAGCGGGCACAAACAGGTCGGTGCGGAAACAAGTCCTGAGTGGCTTGGGCGCTATGTGCACGTGGGTCCTTGCCGCAAAACCTCGACCACGTTATCATTGCGTGGGGTTGTTTGTCGTCGTGCAAGTCCTCTGATTGTCCGTGTGTAGACTGTCGTGCACGTGACCCCAGCCGGGACCCGTCGCCGGATCGCGTCGCTTTGTGAGTGTGGCGCGATTCGACTAGCGCCGCAATGTGGGAGAAATTGAGATGGATCCAATAACTACCAGCGTGGCGGCAGGCCTGATCACTCATACTATGGTCGCTGTCGCTGGCGTGTTGACTCGCAGAGCCAGTGACGTAATCGCCCAGAGGGACGAACTCCGCGCTGTCGTTGAGAACAATATCCAGGTATCCGCGATTTTGAAAGAGGAGTTGCGGACCGTTTCTTACGATGCTGATCCGCGGAATTTCCGCCTTGCCGCCAAAATGCGTTCGTTTCTTGCATCACCTGAAGCAGAATCACTCGTTCGGCAGATCTACGCAGGATATTTGACCTCGTCAGCGGATGATCATGTTGGCTCCATCAAATCACAATTCATGAGGTTGTCTGCTATTCACTGTTCGGTACCTGTTGACGAGACTGACCAAATCGCGGGCTTGCTTTTTGATGCATTGGTCAAAAGTTGCAACAGAGCCTTAGCTCTTGCTATCGAAAACGGTGTTCTAGCAGCCCATGATGCGAGGTCTGAATTCCGATTCAGGGCATTAAGAGATGAACTCGCCAATTTAGCTAGAAACGTTGCTGAATTAACAGCGACCGATAACGTTGACATCACGGGCATCCTGGAATTTGAGGGAAAATACCGTTCCGAAGTCGGCGCCCGGCATGGTGAGATAACGCCGCCACATTTCGATTCCACTCGTCGAATCGCAATTGATGATCTATATGTGGCATCCGATATTATCGACATGTCTACGGTCAGAGACGAACACCCCAGCAAATTGCAGGTCCCTGATTTTCTTGCAACTTTGTATCGTGGC